>NZ_QXQP01000003.1 GCF_003660265.1 Helicobacter mehlei | reverse complement strand
AGGGGGTTGGGGGTTTGCTGGGGGAATAAGGGGTTATCACCCAGGGGGTTTAGGGGGTTATTGGTTGGATTTTGGGGGACTAGGGGAGTAGCTTTGAGGGGGGAGTTTTTAGGGGTGCTATCTAGCACGCTGATATTATATTCTTTGTTGTAAAAATAGCCTAGAGCGATGGTATTTGCCAAAAATAAAAACCCCAAGAACATGGTTAATTTGGCCAAAAAGCTTGCCGGGCCCTTAGCCCCAAAAAGCGACTCATTGCTCCCACTATAAGCCCCTAGCCCAATGCTGGAACTCTTTTGCAACAACACCACAATGACAATCGCCACCGCCAAGACAATTTGCAAGACCAAGAACAGACCGCTCAACTCTAGTACTCCCAAAACATGATTAAATGGCTATTTTAGCAAAATTTTATTAAAATTGGGGCTTTAACAAGGGGCGGTATGTGTGGGATGGCGCGCCACTCTTTTAATCGGATGGCTCAAAGTTATGCTCTTTACTCCAGCGTGCAAAACCAAATCGTCAGCAGACTCTTAGCTGGTTTGGCGGGGCGTTTTTATGCACGGGTGTTGGATTTGGGCTGTGGGAGTGGTAATGTGTTGCAACAATTACCCCATTTTAAAATCGCTGTGGGGGAGTTTGTGGGCTTGGATCGATCGGCTGAGATGTTGGAGCAACACCCTAAGCGCATGGAGGGGGTGGGGCATGTGCGCTTGGTGTGTGCGGATTTTGAACACAACACTTGGGGAACGTTTGATTTGGGCATTGCTTGTTCGTCCTTGCAGTGGGCGCACGATTTGGGGGGCGTGTGTAGGCACTTGGCGCAAAGTTGCCAGCAAGTCGCTTTGGCGATTCACACCAGTGCCAGTTTGCAAGAGGTGCATGCCTTTTTGGGCACGCATTCGCCCTTGAGGCAAAGAGAAGAGGTTTGCAACATTTTAGATCAAAGTTTTAAGGGGTTTGTAACCAAAATGTGGATGGAAAATTTTAGCCAAACTTTTAGCAAAAGAGAAGAGTTTTTAGACCAGCTCAAATTAGGGGGGTTGTTGGGTGGGGGGTTGCCCTTTAGCAAGGCCAAAGCCTTGAGGTGCAACGCCCCCTATGAATCTTTAAGCTACGAAGCCGTGTTTTTGGTGGGGGAAAAGCGGTGAAACGGGTATTTTCAGGGATACAGCCCACTGGAGGAGTGCACTTGGGGAATTATCTGGGGGCGATCAAGCATTGGGTAGATTTGCAAGATTGCTATGAGAATATTTTTTGCATTGTCAATTCCCATGCCATCACTTTGCCCCAAGACCCCGCCCTTTTAAAAGAGCAGAGCCTGCAGATGGCGGGCATGTTACTCGCCTGCGGGATTGATCCCAAGCGTTCGGCTTTGTTTGTGCAAAGCCAAATTAACGAGCATGGCGCACTCACTTGGTTATTAGATTGTGTGGCCAGCATGGGCGAACTTAGCCGCATGACCCAGTTTAAGGACAAGAGCGCACGGGCTGAGAGTGTTAGCGTGGGGTTATTTAATTATCCCGTGTTGATGGCGGCTGATATTTTGCTTTATCAAAGCGATGCTGTGCCCGTGGGGGAGGATCAAAAGCAACATTTGGAGCTAGCCCGCAATTTGGCAATCAAGTTTAACCGCGATTTTGGGGAGTGCTTTAAAGTGCCTGAGCCTTTGATCGCTAGCAGTGGGGCTAGGGTGATGGGCTTAGATGATCCGCTGGTCAAAATGAGCAAATCCCATAAGGGGGCTTTCCATGCGCTCTTTTTGCTCGATGCTCCCGATGTGATTGCCAAAAAGATCAAAAAAGCCACCACCGACTCACTAGGCACTTTGGTTTTTGACAAAGAACGCCCGGGGATTTACAATTTGTTGAGCATTTATGCCATTTTGAGCCAAAAGAGCCCTAGCCAAGTGGAATTAGAATTTGAAGGCAAGGGCTATGGGGTGTTTAAACAAGCCTTGATCGATTTATTAATCGCCACTCTAGCACCCATTCAAGAAAAATACGCCCAAATCCAAAACGATCCAGCCTATGTGCTAGGTATCCTTAAGGAAGGCTTAGAGCAAGTCCAGCCCATTGCCAAAAAAACCTACCAACGCGCCAAAAGCTTGATGGGGCTCTTGTGATTGCTTTTGTTTTAACTTTGCTTTCATCACTCGCCCTGAGTGCCACGCCCTTTATCTCTTTGGGCGATCCGGCCAAATACCAACATAACTTCACGCATTTTGATTATGCCAACCCCAATGCCCCTAAGGGCGGGACTTTAAGAAACTATGCTTTGGGGACTTTTGATAGCCTCAACCCCTTTGTGTTGAAGGGCACAAAGGCTAGCGGGCTAGAATTGGTCTATGACACTCTCTTGGTCCAAAGTTTGGATGAACCTTATGCTGAATACGCCCTAATTGCCAATGATATTCAGCTCGATCCACAAAACCGCTTTGTGATCTTTGGGATTGATCCGCACGCTCAATTTAGCGATGGGGTTAAAATCACCGCCCATGATGTCAAATACAGCTTTGATACACTCATGCAAAAGGGGAGTCCGGTTTTTAGGCAATACTATGGGGATGTGCAAGAAGCGGTAGTTTTAGATGATCGCCATGTCAAATTCAGCTTTAAAGACACCAAAAATCGCGAATTAGCTCTGATCTTAGGGCAACTCCAAATCATCCCCAAACATTTTTTTGAAAAACATGGGTTTGATAAAGACCCTTTGTTAGTGCCTGTCTCTAGCGGACCCTATGTGATTGAATCCTTTGCAGTGGGTAAGAAAATCACCTATAAGCGCAACAAACATTATTGGGCACAAAATCTCCCCGCTCAAAGGGGGCAGTATAATTTCGATCGCATCTCTTTTGACTACTATAAAGATGACTCGGTGGCGTTGCAAGCATTTTTGAGCGGGGCGTATGATTGGCGTTTTGAGAGTACCGCTAAGGTTTGGGCTAGGGGGTATGTGGGCAAGGGCATTGAGCAGGGCAGGATCATCAAAAAGCTTTTTAAACATGCCCTACCGGGTGGTATGCAAGGCTTTTTTATGAATACGCGACGAGCACTTTTTAAAGATGCGCGCGTACGCGAGGCGTTGTTTTATGCCTTTGATTTTGAATGGGCTAATCTCAACCTCTTTTTTTCCCAATACACCCGCACAAAAAGCTATTTTAGTAATTCAATCTTTGCCTCTAAGGGGCTACCAGAGGGGCAAGAGCTTAAGATTTTGGATCGCTACAAAAAGGCTTTAGAGGCTTATGACCCACGCATTTTCACCACGCCCTATTTAGTGCCCACCACTAATGGGGCGGACAAACTGGGGAGCAGTCGGCGTGAAAATCTCAAATACGCCCAAAAACTCCTAAAAGAAGCCGGTTTTGTGGTGCGCCATAACCAGCTCATTGATCCCAAGACTCAAAAACCCTTTATCTTTAGTATCTTACTCAATAACCAAGCTTTTGAACGCTTAGCCCTTGCCTACGCTAAAAATCTAAAGGTTTTGGGGATCACCATGCAGATCCAAAAGGTGGATTTGAGCCAATACACCAACCGGGTGAAAAAGTTTGACTATGACATGATCGTGGGGAATATCGGGCAGTCTTTGTTTCCGGGCAATGAACAACGCTACTACTGGGGGAGTGCCAGTGCCAAGCAAAATGGGAGCCGTAACTACGCAGGCATTGCTAACCCTATCATTGATGATCTGATTTCTCTAGTGGTTAGTGCCAAAGATCGCACGAATCAAATTGCTGCCGTGCGGGCATTGGATCGCGTGTTGTTGTGGGGGTTTTATGTGATCCCGCATTTCCATTCCTCCAACTTTAGAATCGCCTACTGGGATAAAATTGGCATGTTAGCTAGCCCACCCTATGGATTCTCGCCCTATTTGTGGTGGGATCGAGAGCTTAAAGGTCCTTGATGTTTGCCTATATCCTCAAACGCCTTTTGCTCATTATTCCCACTTTGTGGGGCATCATCACGCTCAATTTTTTCATTATCCAAAGCGCGCCGGGCGGACCAGTCGAGCAGATGGTGGCTAAGATCAGCAATGCTGGCAACCAAGAGAGCAACAACACCTCGTTAAAACAGGTCAATGAGAGTGCCTACAAGGGCGCACAAGGGCTAGATAGCGCGCTGTATGCAGAGCTCACTAAGCTTTATGGCTTTGATAAACCCTTGTGGGAGCGCTATGTAACCATGCTCAAAAAATACTTCTTGTTTGATTTTGGGCAGAGTTTTTACCGCCAAATCAGCGTGATTGACTTGATAAAAGAAAAATTGCCCGTTTCGATCTCGCTAGGATTTTTCAGTACGCTATTAATTTACCTCATCTCCATTCCGCTAGGCATTTACAAGGCAAGGCATAACAACTCTAACTTTGACATTGCCAGCTCTGTGGCGGTGGTGGTCGCCAATGCCATCCCCTCCTTTTTATTTGCCATTATTCTGATTGTGCTCTTTGCTTCGGGCACTTATTGGCAGATTTTCCCGCTAAAGGGTTTGGTGAGCGATAATTTTGCAGTTTTAGGCACGCTAGGTAAGATCAAAGATTATCTTTGGCATATCAGCTTGCCCGTTTTGTGCATGAGCATTGGGGGGTTTGCCACACTCACTCTATTAGTTAAAAATTCCTTTTTAGATGAGATGGGTAAGCTCTATTTGATCAGCGCGCGCGCTAAGGGAGCCAGTGAGGGGCGTATTTTTTATGGACATGTGTTTCGCAATGCGATGCTCTTAGTGATTGCGGGCTTTCCCAGTGCCTTTTTGGGCGTATTTTTTAGTGGGAGCTTGCTCATTGAGATCATTTTTAGCTTGGATGGGCTGGGTCTGTTAGGCTTTGATAGCATCGTCAATCGAGATTATCCAGTGGTCTTTGGATCGCTTTATATTTTTACTTTACTAGGTTTGGTGATTAATTTGGTGAGCGACTTGACTTATAGTCTTGTCGATCCGCGAATTGATTTTGACCGCCGTTAAAAGAAAGGGTTATGATGATGGGTTTAAAATCTAGCGTGCGTTTATATGGGTATGCGTTGTTGGTGTTATTGGTTTGTTTGGGCGTGTATGTGGGGGCGTTTATGCTGGCTGTGCGCTCCCATGGGAATTTTAATTTAGAACGCACCCTCCACGCTCTCCAAGAACAAAAGCCCCCCCTAGAACACAGCACCCAAGCCCCCCCCAAGCAAACCCCACCCAGCCCACCAGAAACTAAAGAAATCCCAAACACCCAAGCCACACCCCCAGCCCAGATAGCCCCCCAAACAGCACAAGAAGACCCCACCCCCCAAACTCCAAAACCCCTAGAAGCCCCTAAGCAGACTCAAGACTCCCCACCTCCCCAAATCTTTACCGTGAGTTTTAATGTGGTGAATGTGCGCGCACACCCTAACACGCAATCGCGCATCGTGGAAAAAATTTTCAAGGGGCAAGAGGTGCAAGTGCTAGAGATCAAGGAGGGTTGGGCGCGGATCAAAAAAGGCTGGGTGTTCTTGCACTTGCTCAAAAAGAGTTCTGAATGAAGCTTTTTGGGGTCTTTGGCAACCCAATTGCCCATTCTAAATCTCCCCTACTACACAATGCCACATTTTTAGCCCTAGAGCAGACTTTGGGCTTTAAGGGCAATTACCAACGCATTTTAATAACAAATGGCAATCTATTGGGGCAAACATTTTTAGAATTAGGGCTACAAGGGGCTAATATCACCTCCCCCTTTAAGCAGATAGCTTTCAGCTTAAGCGATGTGATCAAGGGACCCGCGCAAAACTTAGGGGCGATCAACACTTGGGTGTTTGAAAAAGGCAAGCTTGTGGGCTATAACACCGACATAGAGGGCTTTTATCTCCCCCTAAAAGAGCCTTTGAAGACCCTAAACAAATCCCCCGCCCAAATTACTGCCCTTATCTTAGGAGCTGGGGGGAGCGCGCGTGCGGTGGCGTGTGCTCTGTGCTCTGTAGGCATTTCTATTAGCGTGCTTAATCGCAGTCTAGCTAAACTGGACTTTTTCAAGGCCCAAGACATGCCATGTTTTACCCCCCACAATTTTAAACCTCAAAGCTACGATCTCATCATCAACACCACCACCGCCGGGTTTATGGATAATTCCTTGCCCCTAGACTCCGCACTTTTAACCCCACTCTTCAAACAAGCCCACATTGCCTACGATCTGATCTACCATAAATCCACACCCTTTTTGCAACTAGCGCGCCAACATGGCTTAATCACCCTAGATGGGAAAGCCATGCTTATCACCCAAGCCGCCTTGAGTTTTGCGCTCTTTTGCCACCACCAAGTGCCATTGGATCAAATTTTAAAAGCCATGTGGGGTGTCCTCAAATAACCTAATCATCTGATTCCTAAGTTGGGTGTGTTACTAAAAGTAATCTGATCTCCACCCACGCTCTAATAAAGTTGTGATTAACCAAAACTTAGGTGTCTTGTGCAATACTCCGAGAAATTTGGAGGTGACCATGCAAGAGGTCCATATCTATAGCGCAAAGCGAAGCCCTATTGGCTCATTTAATGGGAGTTTGTCTAGCGTGCCGGCCACAACTTTGGGGAGTGTGGTGGGCGCACAAGCCCTGAAGGCTAGCGGATTTGATCCTAGCTTGGTAGATACCTGCATTGTGGGCAATGTGATCAGTGCCGGGCTCAAGCAAGCCCCTGCTAGACAGGTCGCCCTGAACGCCAATTTGCCCAAATCTGTGGGTTGCTTTCTGATCAACGAAGCCTGCGGGTCGGGTCTAAGAGCGGTGATGTTGGGCGCAGATAGCATCGCCTTAGGGCGGGCTCAAGTGGCTTTAGTGGGGGGGATTGAAAACATGAGTTTGGCTCCCCATTTGCTCATGGGCAGCAGGGGGGGCTTTAAAATGGGGGATACAAAATTAGAAGACAGTTTGTTTAAAGATGGTTTGTTAGACGCCTACCAACACGCCTTAATGGGGGATTTTGCCGAAGGGTGCGCTAAAAACCACCGCTTGAGTCGTGAAGAGCAAGACGCTTTTGCCAAGCATAGCTATGAAAAAGCCCTTAAGGCACTTGAAACTAAGGCTTTTGATTCTGAAATCGTGCCCATTAGCGTTAAGAGCAAAAAGGGGGAGGTGCTGGTGAGCCTAGATGAGGAGCCAGGCAAGGTGGATTTTGCCAAGGGGTTAAAACTCAAACCGGCCTTTGATAAGGAGGGCACCATCACCGCCTTTAATGCGAGCAAGATTAGCGATGGGGCGAGCATGCTAGTCATTGCTAGCCAGGAGCTAGCCAAAGACACTTCTGCCAAACCCTTAGCTAAGATTGTAGATTACAATTCATTTAGCCATGATCCCCATCTCTTCCCCATTGCCCCCGCCCCAGCCATTCAAAAGCTTTTAGAGAAAAACCACAAACAAGCTAGCGACATTGATCTCTATGAGATCAGCGAGGCCTTTGCAGTGGTGGGGATTTTAACCCAAAGGGAGCTAGGGCTCAAGGACGCACAGGTCAATGTGCATGGCGGGGCGATCGCTTTGGGCCATCCTATTGGGGCTAGTGGGGCGCGTATTCTGACTACTTTAGTGCATGCCCTCCATACCCATGACAAACACTTGGGCGTGGCGTGTCTGTGCGTGGGCGGGGGCGAGGCGGTGGCCATGCTCATTGAGCGACTTTAAAAGAAGGGAAATGCATGAATAAGGTAGTGGGCAGTATTGAGGAGGCCATTGCGGGCGTGCAAGATGGCATGACCATCATGTTTGGGGGCTTTGGGCTGTGTGGCATTCCAGAAAACGCCATTTTAGCCCTCAGCAAAAGCGGGGTGAAAGACATCACCTGCATTTCTAATAATCCCGGGGTGGATGATTTTGGGCTGGGTCTATTGGTCAAAAACAAACAGATCAAAAAGATGATCGCTAGTTATGTGGGCGAAAACGCCACCTTTGAGCAACAATTCTTAGCCGGCGAAGTAGAAGTAGAATTTAACCCCCAAGGTACTTTGGCCGAGCGCATTAGAGCGGGGGGGGCGGGCATCCCGGGCTTTTATACCCCCACCGGGGTGGGCACCATCATCGCTGAGGGTAAGGAGCATAAAGAGTTTAACGGGCGCACTTATATTTTAGAAACCGCGCTCAAAGCGGATTTTGCCTTCATCAAAGCCCAAAAGGCGGATTCGTATGGCAATCTCATCTTCAATAAAACCGCCATGAATTTTAACCCTATGATGGCCAAAGCGGCCAAAGTGAGCGTGGTAGAGGTAGAAGAGATTGTAGAAATGGGCGCGCTAGATCCCAATTTCATCCATGTCCCCGGGGTGTATGTGGATCGCATTTTCAAGGGGAACTTTGAAAAGCGTATCGAACAACTCACCCTCAAAAAAGCATAGGAGCGAACATGGAAGCAGGCTGGAGTCGCGAGCAGATGGCGCAAAAAGCGGTAGAGGACATTAAGGACGGGTATTCTATCAATCTGGGCATTGGGATCCCTACTTTGGTGGCTGATTTCATCCCTAAGAATATCCGCGTGATGTTGCAAAGTGAAAATGGGATGCTTGGCATGGGGCCTTTTCCTACGCAAGAACAAGTTGATGCGGATTTGATCAACGCGGGCAAACAGACGATCACACAGGGCATGGGGGCGAGCTATTTTAGCTCGGCCGAGAGCTTTGCGATGATTAGGGGTCAGCACATTGACTTGACCATTCTAGGGGCGATGGAGGTCTCTGCACAAGGGGACTTGGCTAGCTGGATGGTGCCGGGCAAACTGATTAAAGGCATGGGCGGGGCGATGGATCTGGTGGCGAGCGCGAAAAAAGTGATTGTGCTGATGCAACACACCGATAAAAAAGGTAATTGTAAGTTAGTTAAAGAGTGCTCATTGCCCCTAACAGGGCCTAAATGCGTCTCTAAGGTGATCACCAATTTAGGGGTGTTTGCCATTAAGGAAGGGAAGTTTATCCCCATAGAGTTGGCTCCGGGTGTAAATCATGCCCCACTCCCATAAATTTTAAGAAAGGACAATAATGAAGTATCTAGTCAATTTGGACAATGGCGGGACTCTCACAGACATTTGTGTGGTGCGTGGTTCAGAGGTGAGTTACACCAAGACTCTCACAACTCCGGTAGATCTGTCCGAGTGCTTTTTTAAAGGCATTACGCAAGCCAGCGAGGAGATTTATGGCAAGGATAGCTTGGCTAAGTTGTTGCACAACACCGATCTCATCCGCTACTCTTCCACGCAAGGGACAAATGCCCTAGTAGAACGCAAGGGACCCAAGTTGGGGCTTATTACCGATAACCACCAATTAGAAACAAACCTAACCGCCACGAAAAACCAACAAGATTTATTTAGCAGTTTGGTAGGCGATCGTCTATTTTTGTTAAACCATGTCAATGACGAGGGGATGGAGAGTGAGCTTGTTGCCGCTGTCAATACCTTGACCAACAAGGGAGCTGAACGGCTGGTGGTGGCCATCAAGGACCAGGAAGAGGAAAAATCTTTTAAACACACATTCTTGCTCCAATTCCCTAGACATTTGCTAGGCTCTGTGCCCGTGCTCTTTTCTTGGGAATTTACCCATGACACGAGTCGCACTAGGCGCATTTGGTCGGCCTTGCTCAATAGCTTTTTACACCCGACTATGGAGCGCTTTTTATACTCTGCCGAGCACCGCCTCAAAGCCCATAAAGTGAAAAACCCCTTGCTCATTTACCGCAATGACGGGGCTTCTTCGCGAGTGGCTAAATCTGTCGCGCTCAAAACCTACTCTTCGGGCCCTAGGGGGGGATTGAGGGCACTAAGGCTTTAGCTAAAGCCTATGGCTTTAACCATGTCTTGATGGTGGATGTGGGGGGCACGACTTCAGATGTGGGCGAAGTGTATCAGCATAAGATCAAAACCGAGAGGCGCGGGTCTGTGGAGGGGATTCAAATTTCCTTTGAACTCAGCGATGTGAAATCTTTTGGCGTGGGCGGGGGTTCGATCTTGCGTGTAGATGATAGGGGTGTTATTACCGTGGGCCCAGATAGCGTGGGGGCCGCTCCCGGGCCAGCCTGCTTTGGCTTTGGGGGCACAGAAGCGACTATGACCGATATAAACGTGGCTCTGGGTATCATCGATCCAGACACCTATTTGAATGGGCAACAAAAACTAGACAAACAACGCGCCATTCAGGTGATCACCGAGAAAATTGCTAAGCCTTTGGGTGTGAGTTTGGAAAAAGCCCTTTTTGCCACCCAAGAAGCCTACGCCCAAAAATTAGCCACATGCCTGAGTGCACATGTGCAAAAAGACACGGTGTTAGCTGCCTTTGGGGGCGGGGGACCTATGAGCGCGTGCTTGGCCGCGCGCAAAGCGGGGATCAAGCGCGTGATCGTGCCCAAACTCGCCGCGGTGTTTTCGGCTTATGGAATCAGCTTTTCAGATGTGGCGCAAACTTTTGAGCGCGACATCACCGGTTTGAACAAGTCTGAAATTGAGGCGATTCAAGCCCAAATGCATGAGCAAGCAAGACGACACATGTTCCAAGAGGGTTATAATTGGAGCGAATGCAAACACGAATGGAAAGTGGTGGTAGAAAATGCCGATGGGTCTGAAGATCATGTTACTCACCTAGATGACACCGCCCAAATCAATGTGGATCAAAAGCGCATTTTGGCTTACCATGTGCGCTATGAACTCTCCCACCCTAGCTTACGCGCCAGTTTGCCTAACCCCAAGATGCATGCTAAAATGAATGGTAGTCGTGAGGTGTTACAAGAGGGGGGGAAACACCCAACCCCCATAGTGATCTTACTAGAGCAACAGGCTGGCGCACACATGGAGGGTCCAGCCATTGTGGAGGGTCCCTATTTCACCACAAGAGTGCCTGAGGGGTGGGGCTTACTTGTAACCGACAATGGTGATTTAATCTTAGAAGACAAAGCTTAAGGAGTAAAACATGCGCGTTCCAATGACCGAGTATTTGATGATTGATCTAAACAGCGAGAGGTGGCTGTGCCGTGTGTGTGGGCATGACTTTGGGGATGCTCGGGACACTTACAAAAAGGGCACGCTGATCTACGATCGCAACCCGGAGGAGATTCACCCCCCCATCTTAGACCCCAAACGCTACCAATACACCTTTTCTCCCGATCCCAAATTCTGCCGGATCTATGAATACTACTGCCCCACCTGCGGGACTCAGATTGAAACCGAGTATGTCCCCCCCCACTACCCCCCCACCATTGACATGCTTTGGGACATTGACGACCTCAAAAGGCGTTGGGAAGAAATTGGGAAGGATCCCGAAACTTCCATCCATTATGGACCGGGCGAGAACGCCCAAGCCGATTTGCGCGCCAAGTTTGATAAAAAGTAAGGAGCTGGCATGAAACGCATTTCTGTAGACATTGGCGGGACTTTCACGGATTGTTTCTTTGCGTGGGATGGAAAGTACATTGAATCCAAATCCTTGACCACCCACCATAACCTCTCTTTGGGCTTTAACTCTGCCTTGGATAATGCCTGCAAAATGGCCGGGCTCACCCGCGAACAGGTGCTCAAAGAAGTGGATAGCGTGCGTTATGCGACCACTTTGGGTACGAACGCCTTGATTGAGGGCAAGGGTCCGCGCGTGGGTGCGATTGTAACACACGGCTTTGAGGACACCATCCACCTATCAAGAGGTAAGGGCTATGGGGAGGGCTTAGATGTTACCGAACAGGGCAATATGCCCAACGCCCAACGCCCCGATCCGATTGTGCCACGGCGCATGGTGCGCTCTGTCAAAGAGAGGGTGGATAGCGTGGGCGAGATTCTAGTGCCCTTGCAAAAAGAAGATGTGCGTAAGCAGGTGCGCGATTTGGTGGATAATGGCGCGCAAGCCATTGTGGTTGCGCTCACCAACGCCACCGAGAACCCCAGCCATGAGCAACTCGTGCTAGAAACCATTTTAGAGGAGTACCCTGCTCACGAACTGGGCGCAATCCCGGTGATTTTGAGTTCCCAAGTCTCTGGGCGCAAGGGTGAGTATGTGCGCGCCAACACCACTATCATTGATGCCTTTCTCTATGAAATCATGTTCCATGCCCTAAGCCAGCTGAGCTCCAACCTGCGCGATAGCGGGTATGGCAAGCCCATGCTGGTGATTCACAATAGCGGGGGGATGGCACAGAGCAACTCCACCGATAGCTTGCAAACCATCCACTCCGGACCAGTGAGTGGGGTGAGCGCCTCCCAGCACCTTTCAGAGACCACAGATATTGGTAATGTGGTGTGTATGGACATGGGCGGGACCTCCTTTGACATTGGGATTTTGCCCAAAGGGGGAGTGAAGCACTACGACTTCCAGCCCGTGATCTGCCGTTGGCTAGTAACTCTGCCCATGATTCACCTCAACACTCTAGGGGCAGGGGGAGGATCGATTGCCACCTACGATCGCATCCATAAGGCGGTTAAAATTGGCCCAGAGAGTGCCGGCTCCGATCCCGGCCCTGCTTGCTACGATCGTGGGGGGCTTAACCCCACAGTAACCGATGCGGACTTGTTGCTAGGCTACCTTGACCCTGAAAACTACGCCAACGGGGTGATCAAACTCAATCCCAAGCGATCTAAATTTGTCATTGAGGACAAGCTTTGCGACCCGCTGGATTTGGATGTCATTGAGGTGGCTAAGGTCATCAAGCGCACCGTGGATGAGCAAATGGCCATTGGCATTGAAATGGAGCTTAGAAAGAATGGGGGCAATGTGGATGAATTTACCATGGTGGCTTATGGGGGCAATGGCCCCTTGCATGCCTGCGGGATCGCCTACCATGCGGGGATTAATAAAATCTTGTTCCCTCCCTTTGCCTCTGTGTTTTCCGCTTTGGGAGCGGGCAATATGAAACCCTTGCACATCCATGAGAGGAGCGGTTATATCGTGCTTTATGAGCCCATTGAGCGCAAACTCTTTGATGAATACGAGCGCATGAACGAGTACATTGAGGAGTTAGAAAGACGGGGCAAGGAGGACTTGCGCCGTCAGGGTTATGACATCTCTGGCGTGCAACACCGCTTGGAGATGGATATGCGCTATGGCAACCAACGCGTTACGACCTCTGTGGTGCTAGACATCAACCGCTTTAACCATGTGGGCGATGTCTTGCGCGCGATTCGCACCTTCTCAGATGTCTATGCCAAACGCTATGGCAAGGGGGTAGAAGCCCCCGAGGCGGGTGTGCGCGTGCAAACCGTGCGCGTGGCGACCTTCATTGAAACCGATGTGGTACATTTTAAAGAACTCTACACCGATCGCAAGCGCACCGTGCCTAGCGCTAAGAGCCACCGCAAGGTGTATTTCGTGGATGAGAAAGAGCCCATTGAAACCCCCATCTATGATGAAAGCGTGCTGACAGCCGACTATGTGATCCACGGGCCTGCCATCATCACTACTAAGAGCACCACCTATTTGGTGGAGAAAAACTGGCGCATCGAACCCACCCCACAAGGGGCGGTTTGGTTGCTCAAAGACAATGTGAACGCAAAATAAGGAGACACCATGCCAACTAATAAAGGAACCCATGTAGAGGCCCACAAACACCCCCATGCCCACAGCCACCACAGCCACTCCCATACAAAAAAAGAATTGAGCGCGGAGGAGCAAGCATGGGTGGATGATTTTATGAACGAAACCACTCTCTTTTTAGGCCCTGATCCAAAAATCATGCGCCACCACTCCATTGCCAAGCGCACGCCCCTAGAAGAAGAAGTGCTTAAAAAAGGAGGCAATCCCTTGCTTTACGATCGGATTCGCCGCCGACTGAGCGGGTCGCTCGATGAAGCCTTTGAGATGTGCGAGAGCATGGGGGCAGCCCCGGGGGCCAAATGGGCGGATTTGTCCGTAGCGGTCTATACAGCAAGCGGGGATGTGTGCTACATGTCTAACCGCGGGGTGATCGCCTTTGCGGCTGTCTTGCACCACCCTATTCGCTACATCATGAAATATTGGAAAGACGAACCCACCGTGGGGATTCATCCCGGGGATGGTTTCTTCCACAATGACGCGCGCTTTGGATGCGTGCACAACACGGATCAATCCATGCTCACCCCGGTGATTAGAAATGGTGAGATCATCGCTTGGGTGGGCGCGACCATTCACGAGGGCGAAAATGGGGCGTGTGAGCCCGGGGGGATGCCCTCTGGTTCTGAAACCCCCTTTGATGATGGTTTGCGCGGGAGTCCCATGAAAATCGTCGAGCGGGGCAAGTTGCGTCGCGACTTGCTCACCTTTTTACAGCACTCCACGCGCGATCCAAAGCTGATGCTGGCTGACATTAAGGTCAAAATGGGGGCGGTGCGCCGAGTCATGGACATTGTGGATCGCATGATCGATGAGTACGGGATCGACGCCTTTGTGGGAGCGATTCGCATGACCGTGGAGGATGTAGAAAATGAAGTGCGCCGCCGCATTGCTGCTATGCCCGATGGCATGGTGACCGTGGAGCAATTTGTCGACTCCACCCTCAAAGAAAATATCTTGATCAAATTTGCTTGTAAAATCACAGTCAAGGGCGATCACATGACCGTGGATTTAAGGGGTTCGGGCAAAGAGATCATCAACCGCGCCATCAATTCGCCCCTAGCTTCTACCAAGGCCTTTTTCGCCCAAGCGATCTTAAACCACTGGTGGCCCGACTTGCCCCGCTCCACAGGCGCGCTCTCTCCCATTGAGATCATCTCAGATGAAGGCACTTGGGGGGATTGCTCTTATGACGCGCCCAATGGGCAAAACTTGCAAGCTTCTTTTAGGGCGTTTAGCGCGTTGCAAATCGCTTATGCTAAATTGCAATTTTCCATGCACACCAAGTACGCCAATGTCCTAGCCCCTTGGTTTAACCAGATCAACGACTTTTTATGGGGCGGGGAAACCCAACATGGCGAACAGGTGGGCAATCTATGCGCGGATTTGAATGGCATGGGCGGGGGGGCAAAAGCCTTTAGAGATGGCGAGGACGCAGTTGCACCCCTATTTTGCGCGATGGCAGACATTGGCGAACAAGAGGTGATGGAAGAGGAAGTGCCCTTTTTGCAGTTGGTGAGTAAGCGCGTGGTACGCGACAACCAAGGCTTTGGCAAGTACCGAGGGGGCATGGGCTATGAAATGATTGTCGCCGCACGCAACACGCCAGAGTGGGGCTTTATGACGGTTACCTCTGGGGCGAAGTTTTCTAGCGTGCCCGGGCTCTTTGGGGGCTATGGGTGTGCGACTTACCCCCTAGCGATGGTCAAGGGGATCAATATCTTTGAGATCATCAAGAAAAATCCCGAAGAGTTTGATCTCTCTATGGAGCGCGTGATGAATGAACGCCCCTTTAAGGGCGGGGTTTATACGACCTACCACATGGGCTTGCAATTTGACCGCTCCCAAGAGGGCGAATTGTATATGATCGCCCAAGGCTGTGGGGGCGGTTATGGGGATGTGCTGGAGCGCGACCCCGAGCTGGTCATGGAGGATTTGCAAATTGGGCGCATCTCTGAACATGTCGCCTCCAACATCTATAAGGTGGTGTGGGATAAAGAAACCTTTGTGGTGGATGAGGAAGCCACCGCCAAGTTGCGCGCCAATGAGCGCAAAGCCCGCCTCAAAAGAGGCTTGCCCTATGATGAGTTTGTCAAAAAGCATGTCAAGGACGAGCCACCCAAAGACCTTTACTATTATGGCTCTTGGGGCGAGGAAAACCCTGAGGAGTTGATCGCCACCGTGTGGGATCACCATGGCCCCAAACGAGTCAAAGGCAAACTCAAAGACATTCCGTTGGTGGTGATGCCCAACCGCCATGTGGTCAAGATCGCCCAGCTAGAAAAACGCGTGGAGGAATTAGAGATCAAGTACGAGGGTGGCATTAGACCTAAGTTGGTGTGAGATCAGAGAGGGGGAATTTTTGCTATAATCCCGCATTCTATCCAAAGGCAGAACATGTTGAATTCCCTCAAGGCTATCTTAAATAACCCCAATCCTACACAAACCAAGATCATCATGGATGCGCGGGCTTACGCCCACAAGGTGTTGATGCAAAACAAACCTTATCCATGGCATGACGCTACGCTGTACAGCAACTACATGAAGCAGGTGCATTCCTTGTTGCAAGCCGACGTGTTAGTGTTGCGCTTTGATAAAATGCTTGAAGAGGAGTTGAAAAATAACCGTGATTTGGTCGCCAAAATGGGCGAAAAACAACGCAGTGGTTATGCTTTAAAAGTTTTCATGGCAGATGAGGGACTCAAAGAGATCACCAGCTCCCTCATCAATACCGCCACAAACACCTTACATATCAGCATCATGACCCAACTCCCCTCTCCCTTAGCTTTGTTGCAAATGACGGCACGGGCAGTGGGCAAAGATCAGGATTTTGACGATGACTTGATTGAGAATGCCGGGATTTATTATGCCGACTGGTTGCGGTCCTATAAAGACTCTAAGGTAACAGGATTGCTCTTTGATGAGCGCGATCACACCCTTAAGCCCCAACACTACCAGCCTATCATTAACACCGCTAGTAACTATGATTGGGTAGTGGGCTTTAGGCGTGCCAGCGTGCTAGAGTTTATGGGTTATACCCAGTCCATCCCCATCTTAGATTCTACATTCTGGCTTGGAGAAGAGAGTGCTCCCTCCCCAGCCCCTCTCTTTTTTACAGAAATCCATCAGGATGCCACGCCTGAAAAGGTGCTTGAAAAACTCCATCAATTTTAATGTGTTTGGGTAGTTAAGCTAAAGGATTAGCCAAGAACTTTAGTTGGCAATCTGATTATGGAGTTGTTTGTGTTGTTTGGGGCTAAAGTCTTCACTCTCCACCACTAAGGCATTGTCATTAGAATATAGTCTAGTTGTGCGCCAATACTCTCTCTAGGCGCAATCACCACCCCTCTTAGCGTGTTGTTGATTTTGCTAACATCTCCCTTACAATACTCTAATTTCTCTTGGATACTCTCTAGGCTTTTTAACGTGTTGCTAGTTTCTGTGGTGCTTGAGCCCCCCTTTAAGCCCCTCTAAGAGTTGCTTAAAGCCTGCTTCTTGCTCTTGGGCTTTGGTGTAAATCCACTTGGCTTGATTTTTAAGTTCTGGGATACTTAAGGGGCTTGTTTGAGGGGTTGTGCTAAAATCGTCCTGGTTGGGTAAGAGAACATCATCGGCCTTTGGTTGCTCTGACACCGACTTACCCGTAAAGCTCGCATCGTCTCTGGTCTGCGCGCTCTCCAACGCTGTAAATCCCTCCTTGCTTCTTCTGTCTCTAAAACTTGTGAGAACAAACTTGTTATTCTCCCTCTCTTGCCCCAAACAACCACATCTGTAGGCGTAACAAGCTTGATTTTATTTTCTAATTCTTTGTAAAACTTCGCTTCTTGCACTATTCTAGGCAAATCATGGATAGACTCTAAAGCCTGTTGCTCTCCGTATTGCTGTGTCCTTCTCTCTAGGATGTGCGCTAGTCCTTTTTTAGAATCCCCCACACCAAATCAATATGAGAACTTTTAAATCCTCCACAACCCGCATGTGGCTAAATTGCCAAGCATGAAGCTCTTTGTAGGTTTCGCTAATGTGTAGAGTCTTACCACTTTCTAGGGGCTTGCTATAGTGTATTTCATCACCAAAAATGGTGCGTTTGGCTGTAGATAAGTGGCTGGTATAGTTGAGCACTTTCTTTAAATAAAGCCATTGTCCATGGCATTTTTAAGTTAAGAAACTCTGATTTGGCGTTGCAAGTTAAGGACATCAAAAATGGCAATGCGCACTAAGGGTTCCTCCACTAGGTGATGACTCATCGGGAGGTAATCCAACCCTTAATCTCTCTAATCAACGTTTTGGTGGCGTTGTCAAAGTCCCCTCTTTGGACTAGATGGTTGAGTTGCATTTTAAAGTCCTGCAATTTAAAGTGACTTTGATGTGGTATCTTAAAGCAACAGCTGGACAAAAGAGAGACAAAATACACTCCTCCTATGTTATGATCTAATAAACAATTAAAAGAGTTAACATGAACCTGTTTATCTTGAACGCTCCCTACTCCATGAGTCTTGAACAAGCACAAGCGGTCAATGTCTTAGCAACAAGCATAAAGCAAGGGGCGCGTTATCAAACTTTGATCGGGGTTACGGGTTCGGGCAAGACCTTTAGCATGGCGAATTTGATCGCGCGCTTGCAAATGCCCACTTTGATCATGAGCCATAATAAAACCCTCTGCGCCCAGCTTTATAGCGAGTTCAAAGGCTTCTTCCCTAAAAACCATGTAGAATACTTTATCTCTCACTTTGATTATTACCAGCCCGAGTCCTACATCCCTAGACGCGATCTATTCATAGAAAAAGACAGCTCCATCAATGAGGATTTAGAACGCCTGCGCTTGAGCGCGGTCACTTCGCTATTAAGCTATGATGATGTGATTGTGGTCGCTAGCGTGTCGGCTAATTATGGGCTGGGCAACCCGGGAGAGTATTTGAGCATGCTAGAAAAAATCCAAGTGGGGCAGGTGCGCCCTTATAAGCAATTCTTGCTCAAACTGGTAGAAATGGGTTATAGTCGCCAAGACATCTTAGAGCGGGGCAAGTTTAGGGCGGTGGGGGAGTGCGTGGATATTTTCCCCGCTTACAATGATGAAAACTTTATCCGTGTAGAATTTTTTGGCGATGAGATCGAGCGCATCACTAGCATGGACGCGTTAGAAAACACCCCCTTAAAGCAACTAGACTCTTACCCCCTCTATGCAGCAAACGCCTTTATTGTGAGCCCGGAGCGTTTGCAACAAGCCATTAAAGACATTGAGCAAGAATTGCAAGCGCGCCTAAGCTTTTTCAAACAAGCCCAAAAGCCCCTAGAGTATGAGCGCCTCAAAACCCGTACTGAATTTGATTTAGAAATGATTAGTGCCACAGGCATTTGTAAGGGCATTGAGAATTACGCGCGCCACTTCACGGGCAAACAAGAGGGGGAGACCCCCTATACCCTCATGGATTACTTCGCCCAAAAGCAACGCCCCTTTTTGGTGATCGTAGATGAGTCGCATGTGAGTCTGCCCCAATTTAGGGGGATGTATGCGGGGGACTTGAGCCGTAAGCAGGTCTTGGTAGATTATGGCTTTAGATTGCCTTGCGCGCTGGATAATCGCCCCCTTCAATACGAGGAGTTTATCGCCAAACCCCCCCATTTTCTCTTTGTCTCAGCCACCCCCAACCCCCTAGAATTAGAACTCTCACAAGGTCATATCGCTGAACAGATTATCCGCCCCACCGGGTTACTAGACCCCGAATACGAAGTGCGCCCTATTGCTAACCAAGTGCGGGATTTATACGAAACTATTAAAGAGGTGGTGGCAAGAAAAGAGCGCGTGCTGGTTACCACCTTGACTAAGCGCATGGCAGAGGAGTTATGCAAGCACTATTTAGAATGGGGCTTGAAGGTGCAGTATCTGCATAGCGATATTGATGCGATCGAGCGTAACCACTTGATTAGAGAGCTTAGATTAGGGGTTTTTGATGTGCTCATTGGGATCAACTTATTAAGAGAGGGGCTAGACTTGCCAGAAGTCTCTTTAGTGGCGATCTTGGACGCGGACAAAGAAGGCTTTTTGCGCAGTGAAACCAGCTTAATTCAGACAATGGGGCGCGCCGCACGGCATGTACATGGCAAGGTGATCTTTTATGCAGACAAGATCACAGCAAGCATGCAAAGGGCGATGCAAATTAGCGATGAGAGACGAGCTAAACAAAAAGCCTTTAACTTAGAACATGGCATTGAGCCTAAGAGTGTGCAAAGGCATGTTGAAGAAGAGTTGATCGATAGCCTGCCTGCCAAACCCAAACGCTCCAAAGCCCTAGAAAAAATGCCTAAGAGCGAAAAGGATCGCTTGATCAAAACTTTAAGAGCGCAAATGCAACAACGCGCTAAAGTGCTGGACTTTGAAGAGGCGGCAAGATTGCGCGATGAGATCGCACGGATTAGAGGGTTGTAGTGTGGTGAAAAAATTCTAGCAAAGTTTTGTGCAAAATCCCCGCACTTCTTTATCTAAAGCTAAAATGTCCTCAAGAGTGCTTAAGCTTTGTGTGTCTCTCTCAAAATGCTCCAAGGCTTGGAACATGAGGTTAGCCATTTGTCCAAAAGCGATCTTTTTTGCCCTAAAGGCTTGCAAGGTGGCTTCATTGCTGGCATTGAGCACTACACCTAGTTTAGGGCGTACTAAAAGCGTGTCTTTGAGTGCCCATAGAGGGTAGCGCGCTGTGTCAATGGGCTCAAAGCTAAGTGGGGGCAGACTGAGTAAGTCTAGGGGCTCAATTAGAGGAGTTTGGCAAGCTAAAGAGGGCATGAGCGCATGGGCGATGGGTAGTTGCATGTTGGGGCTAGAGAGTTGGGCATGCACGCTGTGATCTTTAAAGCAAATGAGAGCATGCACGCTGGAGGTGCGCTCAATGCAAGCATCGATGTTAGTCAGTCCAAAAAGCCAATGCGCCTCCAGCACTTCAAAAAGCTTATTGACCATGTTGGCCGAATTGATCGTGATGGGCGCGCCCATTTGCCAATTAGGGTGTTGCAAGACCTTTTCTAGGCTTTGATACGGGATATCAGCAAGGGGCACATCACGCAAAGCCCCCCCGCTGGCGGTTAAATACAGCATTTGGACATGCTCTAAGGGGTGTTTTTGCAACAACGCCCACAAGCCAAAATGCTCGCTATCGATGGGTAAAATCTGTTTGGTGTCTAAAAGCCAGCCTGCTACCACTAAGGACTCTTTATTGGCGAGGGCTAGTTTTTTGTGGTGTTGCAACGCACTTAGAGTGGGGGCTAACCCCCCAAAGCCTACGATTGCATTTAATACAAGGCTTGCTTGGGAGCAAGCGATCATTTCACAAATCCCTTGAGGGCCTACAAAGACCTCAACTCCTTGAGGCACTTGCAATAAAGATCGATCATGTGGATCTAAAATCGCCACTTGGCTAGGTTGGTGGGTTTTGATTTGGGCGTTTAAAAGGGGTATGTTACGCCCCGCACTCAAGCCCTCGATCTTAAGGTTAAGGCGTTGCGCCACTTGGAGGGCTTGCACGCCAATAGAACCCGTGCTCCCTAAAATTAGCATAGAGGACATCTGTTGGTCAAAATAACAACAAAAAGTGTAAGGACATCGCTCCAAAGAGCATGGCATCAAAACGATCCAACATGCCACCGTGCCCGGGTAAAATATGCCCACTATCCTTCACGCCCACCCGCCTTTTTAAATAACTCTCATATAAATCGCCCAAAATAGAACTCAGAGCCGTGAGCGCGCTAATGCCCAGTGCGGGTAAAAATTTCCCACTCTCTACACTCTCGATGCCCACAATCCCCCCAATCAAACTAGAGAAAACAAATCCAATCAAAGCCCCCTCCAGACTTTTATTGGGTGAAGCCGCACTTAAGGGCGTGGTCCCAAAGAGTCGCCCGCCAAAATACGCCCCCACATCAGCCACCACCACCACCACCACAAGCCAAACCACTGCACTCACGCCAAAATCTTTAAAAAGCGCAAAGAGAGATAAAAAGGGCACAGCTGGATAGATCAGGACATAAGTTTTTTGCATGTTGGAGGTGCGGTAGGCTAACACCCCGGCCAAGAGCATGCCCACAAACAAAACGCTCTCTACGGGGCGTTGGTTAAAGTAGCCTAAAACCCACACCAACACGGCAATCAAATAATAGAACTTATTGAAACCAAAATTATATATCTTCTGGTGCAAGCGCAGAGTTTCATGGAAACAGACCAAAAAAATCACCCCCAATACCCCCCAAAAAACCAGCAGATCGTTGAGATAAAACACAACAATGGCTAAAAGAATGAGAAACGCCCCTGTGATATAGCGTGTCTTGTCGGCTAAAATTTTACCTTTAAAATCTTTCATGTCCGCCTCCTAGCGCACAAAAATTTGAGCTATTGCTGTGTAAGTAACAAGGCTAATCAACCCAATCCCCATCATATTGAGCCAAAAGCCCGCTTTAATCATGTCCCTCATTTGGATATACCCCGATCCATAGGCGATTGCATTGGGGGGTGTGGCTACAGGTAACATAAAAGCACAAGTAGCCGCTAGGGCAACGGGAATGGTCAGCAAGAGGGTATGCACACCACTATAACCCATCCCAATGGCTACGCCCCCAATCACGGGTAAGAAGGCTGCAGCGGTGGCGGTGTTGGATGTGATCTCGGTTAAAAAGATCACCATGGAGGTCACCAACACAATCAAAAGCAACAAGGGAACATGCCCTAAGAGCGCGACTTGGTGCCCAATCCACAGGGAAAGCCCGGTTTTGCCAAATTGTGCGCTTAGAGCCAATCCTCCACCAAAGAGCAAGAGCACATCCCAAGGTAGCTTACGCATATTCCCCCAATCAATCAAGCGGCCCTTTGGGGTGGGGATGATAAAGAGCAACACCGCCACAGCCATCGCGATAATGGAATCGATATTGGCGATCTTGTGCCCCAAAGATTCCAATAAATGCCCTAAAAAAATCCAGCTCAAAGAGGCT
This sequence comes from Helicobacter mehlei, assembly GCF_003660265.1. GTDB lineage: Bacteria > Campylobacterota > Campylobacteria > Campylobacterales > Helicobacteraceae > Helicobacter > Helicobacter mehlei. The sequence goes on along the minus strand of NZ_QXQP01000003.1, from coordinate 96,997 downwards.
AGAGCAAATAGACAAGCGACCCAAATCTCCCCAGAACTCATTTTGCCTAATTTTTGCAACTCCAAGCGGATCAAATCCTTGCCCCCGGGGATATTTTTAATTTTAATGGGAAAAATCACATAGGTTAAAAGCACCCATGCACCTAAGAGCATCATCAAAGAGAGGGGCACGCCCAAGAGCATCCACTTACCAAAATCGATCTTGACATGCATAGCCTCTTGCATGTAGCCGGCTAAAAGGGCGTTGGGCGGTGTGCCAATGAGAGTGCCTAGCGAACCTATCGAGGCGCTATAGGCAATGCCCAACATCAAGCAAACACTAAAGTTAGTGCGGTAAATGGGGGTGCCGGGTATATCTGCCCCCTTGCTGGCAATGGTATTAAGTGCACCCCCTTGTGTGGCTTTGTAAGAGAGCGGATCGGTCTCTGGGCTGGTCTGGCACTGCTCTTGCTTGAGCAATTTGGCCACTAGGTGCAGCACGCTAAGTCCTACTGGCATCATCATCACCGCTGTGGCGGTGTTAGAAACCCACATGGATAAAAATGCGGTCGCCAGCATAAAACCTATGACCAAGCCTCTAGGGCTTGTACCCACTAACAAGATGATGTTAAGAGCGATTCGGCTATGCAAATTCCATTTTTGCATAGCCATTGCCAGCACAAAGCCTCCCATGAACAAAAAGATAATGGGCGAGCCATAAGAAGCCCCAACATCCTTAAAGCTAGCTACCCCCAAGAGGGTAAAAAGTACAAGGGGCAAAAGGGCGGTGGCGACCAATTCAATCGCCTCGCTCATCCACCACACGCCCATTAAGATCGCAACACTGGCGACAATGGGCATGGCTTCAATTTTAAGTTTGGGTTGGTTGAGAGTTTGGGTGATACTCTCTAGGTGGCTGGACATGGCAAAATAAACCAGCAGGGCTAAGATAATCCCCCCCCAAAAACCAATCCATGGAATCCAACGGCTATACCTGAATGCATCTGTGTCTGACATTTGTCTCCTCAAAAAAAAGATCCTCAAAAAAAAGAAGTATATGCAAATTGCATAAATACGAGGTTTAATGTTTCATATGAGATATCGCTTATAAGAAGAATTTACTCACTCTACCACAATATAATCGCAATGGGTGGGATTTTTGCCAAAAGTGGCTAAACGCCCGGGCATCTTGTGTTGCTGAAAATATGCCATCTTGTGTTAGACTAACTGGGATACTGGGTGGTCAAATTTGAAAATGGGGGATTCCCTTGTTAGCAAGATGGGTTTTAAGGGGTGTTTGGGGCTTTTTATTGGGGCTTGTGCTGGCAGAAAGTCTGTGGTCTGGAAACAACACCCCAGCCATTAACAACCCACGAATCAAGTATCTTCAAGAGGAATATTGGCGTATTGAAAAAACATTAAATTCTGGCGACAATATTTGGCTCAAAAAGTTTAGCAATGTTGAAAATTATGAACAAGTCTATGAACAGATCCAACAGATCCAACACCGGTTAAAAGTTATGAAAAGCAAAAAGGACACCAATACCCTTAAAATCAACACCCTTGAGCGTACTTTGCAAGCCCTCAAACACCAAGAGGATCTTTTGGAGCAATACAAAGTTAATCCTTTCAAAGAGCTCGTTGAAAAACCCCAGATCAGCAATATTCCCAGTATCACAAACCCGATTGCCATTGTAACCGGAATTTCTTTTATTAAACAGATTAAAGCCAAATACACCACCATGAAGCACCACCAGCAAAGTTTGGCAAATGTCTTGGACTTAATCGATCAAGAATTATACACCCTCACCCAACTGGATTTGTTGCAAAGAGAAGGCATGTATGATCTCTTTAAAGACAATGATCTTTCCAAGAAGATTTACCAAGAGCAGGCGAAAAAAATCGAATTACAGGGGGCGCAGAGTCTTTTAAAAACCAGCATTGATATTTATGCCAAAGACATTGAGGAAGTGAGCCTAAATATCAAGTCCCAGATCAAGGATCAAATCTTTAAGCTAGCCTATGTGATCTTAATTGCTTTGGGGAGCATTGTTTTAGCGTGGGTGTTGAAAATCATTAGCCATAAGTACGTGCATAGCAATGAGCGTGCCTACACGATCAACAAGGCGATCAACTTTATCAACGCTAACATCATCATTTTAATTTTCTTGTTTGCTTACTTAGAGAATGTGTCTTATTTGGTAACCGTGCTAGGCTTTGCTAGTGCCGGGCTAGCCATTGCCATGCGGGATTTGTTCATGAGCTTGCTAGGCTGGCTAACCATTATGATCGGGGGAAATGTGCATGTGGGGGATCGGGTAAAAGTCTCCAAAGAGGGGAATACCTATGTGGGCGATGTGCTGGACATTTCCATGCTCTATATCACCATTTTAGAAGATGTAACCCTAACCAGTTACAAAGAAAATGATTACCGCGCCGGACGCATCATTTTTATTCCTAATAACTACATTTTTACAAATCTATTCGCCAACTATAGCCATTTTGGCATGAAAACCGTTTGGGATGGAATCGATTTTTTCATCACCTTTGACTCCAACCACAAAAAGGCGATGCAAATTGCCCTAGACATCGCCAACACACACGCTAAGCAATATACCGAGATGACCTATAAACAAATGAACAGCATGCGCACCAAATATTCTCTACGCAACACCAGTGCTAACCCTAGAGTGTTCATGGCCTTAGAAAAAGACGGGATACATATCTCGGTGTGGTATCAAACTAACTCCTATGCCACACTGGTGCTCAAATCTAAGATCTCAGCAGGTATTATAGACGCGCTGTTAAAAGAGCCCGATATTTTTGTTGCTTACAGCACGACCAAGATCATTAGAGATTATGCAGATGGTTTTGCTAATAAAAATATGACTAGGAAACCCGATGAAACAGAAAGTCTATTTTAAAACTTTTGGTTGCCGCACGAATTTATTTGATACCCAAGTGATGTTGGCGCATTTGAAAGCTTTTGAGCGTGTGGATTGCGAACAAGAAGCCGATATTGTAGTGCTCAATTCCTGCACGGTAACTAATGATGCCGATTACAGCGCGCGCGCCTATGCTAAAAAAATGCATGCTTTGGGTAAGCGGGTATTTTTTACCGGCTGTGGGGCTAATACGCAAGGGCACAGACTCTTTAAGAGCGGGCATGTTTTTGGCGTATTTGGGCACGACCACAAAACACAGATCGATGGTTTGTTACAACAGGAAAAGAGTTTTTTTTATGAGGACAAGCAAGAAAAACTCGATCAAAGCTTGCTACAAGAATTTGTGGGCAAAACCCGTGCTTTTGTGAAAATCCAAGAGGGGTGTGATTTTAAATGCAGTTATTGCATCATCCCCTCTGTGCGGGGTAAATCCCGCAGCTTGTCAGAAAATCAGATTTTAGAGCAATGCCAAGTGTTAGCCCAAAGCGGGGTGTTAGAAGTCGTGCTCACCGGCACCAATGTGGGGAGTTATGGCAAGGACACCAAGAGTAACATGGCCGGTTTGATTAAAAAAATTGCCCAAAACACGCCCATTAAACGCATACGCATTGGTAGCCTAGAGCCTAGCCAAATTGATGCCGAGTTTTTAGAATTGCTCGATCACCCCATTTTAGAGAAGCATTTGCATATCGCCTTGCAACACAGCCATGACTCTATGTTAAAGCGCATGCGGCGGGTTAATCGGGTCAAGAGCGATCGCGTGCTTTTCGAACATATTGCCTCTAAGGGTTTTGCATTGGGGACAGATTTTATTGTGGGGCATCCTTTTGAGGATGAGCCCACATGGCAACAAGCATGGGAGAATTTTAAACAACTCCCTTTAACCCACATCCACCCTTTTATCTATAGCCCCCGTGCAGGCACGCCATCAAGCACCATGCCAAATCGGATTAATGGCAGTGTAGCGAGAACCCGCTTGAATCAAATTAAACATTACGTGCAGGGCAATAACCTAGCCTTTAGGCAAGCCTTGCGCGTGCAGGGGCAAGTCTTAGAAGTGTTGGTAGAAAGTTACAAAGAGAGCTATTACTATGGGCATGACCAATATTTTAACCCAATTAAAATCCAAGCTAGCCAAGATTTATGCGGGCAATGGGTGGAGTTTAGAGATTATGAAGTTTTGGAGGATGGCAACTATGCGGCGTTTTAAAAAGGTCGCTATTGGCACGCTGGTGATTTTAGTCGGCGTGATTTTTGTGCTCTTTTTGATTTTGAGAGAGCCCACTAAGCTGGTGAGCATCCAAGATTTTAATGCCTTATTGCATTCAGATAAAATCCAAAGTATCAAGATGGATGATCGCTATATTTATTTGAAGGTGGATTTTAAGATTTACAAGACTGCGCGGGTGGGCTGGAAAGATTCTTTGCAGTTTCCGACCAATATCCCCATTGAGATTTTAGAGGAGGATAACACCACCCAGCAAATCCTCGATTTTGTAATCATCTTCTTTTTTCTTGTTCTTTTGGCACTCATTTTGCGCTTTGCTTGGAACAAAAAGAATTACCCTGTGCAAACTTCCTATGACAATGTGCTCAAAGCCCAAAGCCCGCCCATGCCCTCTTTGCATGCCACTTTGCCTAGCGTGCGCTTTGAAGATGTGGCGGGCACTAAAGAAGTTAAAGAAGAGCTTTATGAGATCGTAGATTATCTCAAAAACCCCAAGAAATACCAAGATTTAAAGATCAAACTCCCTAAAGGCGTGCTCTTGGTGGGCCCCCCGGGGGTGGGCAAGACGATGATTGCTAAAGCCCTAGCCTCTGAAGCTAAAGTGCCCTTTTTTTACCATAGTGGGAGCGCGTTTGTACAAATCTATGTGGGCGTGGGGGCTAAAAGAGTGCGCGAACTCTTTGCTAAGGCGAAGGCTTTTAGCCCCTCGATTGTCTTCATTGATGAGATCGACGCAGTGGGCAAAGCTAGGGGGCATCAGCGCAATGATGAGAGAGAAGCCACGCTCAACCAGCTTTTAACTGAAATGGATGGCTTTGAGGAAAGCGCACAGGTGATTGTGATCGGGGCGACTAATAAGATCGATGTGATGGATGAGGCCTTGCTACGCAGCGGGCGTTTTGATCGGCGTATTTTTATCTCTCTGCCCGATTTAGAAGAACGCATACAGATTTTGGATTCTTATCTCAAAGACAAGCAACATAGCCTAGATTGTAAAGAGGTGGCTAAAATCTGCGTGGGCTTTAGCGGAGCAATGCTCTCTTCTTTAGTCAATGAGAGCGCGCTCAACGCGCTTAGGCATAACGCCCAAATCATCACCATGAAGGACATTTTAGAGGTCAAGGATAAGATCGCCTTTGGTAAGAAGAAAAATGCCGCTTTGAGCGAGCAGGAAAAAAATCTCTATTCTCTATACCAAAGCGCGAAGGCATTTAGTGCCTACTGGCTAGATGTGGATTTTGATAAGGTCTTATTGGTGGGGGATTTTTTGATTGCTAGCGATCAAAAGGTGCGTAGCCAAAGTGAGATGAATAATAGTATTAAGGTGTATCTGAGTGGGATGATCATCTTAGAGTTGTTTTTTCAAGAGCACTACACCTTAGCTAAAGACGATCTCAAACACGCCTTTGAAATCGCCAAGCGCATGTGTGAGGATTATGCGATGGGGCATAAATTCATCGGGGATCGCGCGGATATGGAAGCGTTGCTAGGCACGCTACATAAGGAACAAAAGGAATTTTTGGGCAATTCTAAAATGCAGGTAGAAGCCATTGCTAAAGTACTCTTGGAAAAAGAAAAACTCTCCAAAACCCAAATGCAAGAAATCTTGCGCTCCTTTGTGTGATGGTGGGGCGTTATTTTAGTGGCTTTGGTTTTCAGCGGGAAGAATGGCTTTTTGAGTCGATTTTAAAACCATGCGGACTCTATGATGTGGCTGGCTTTAGCTATGGGGCAATTTGTGCGCTAGAGTATGCTTGTGAGCAAGTTAAGCAAAACAAACGCATACAACGCCTAGTGTTGATTGCCCCCTGTATGCTCGCCCACAAAAGCCAAGCCTTTAAAAATTTACAGCTCAAAGCCTACCAACAAAACCCACACGCCTACATGCAAGCCTTTTTTGAGAAAATCGGCTGGAGCGCGCTCTTAGCACAAGACCCCAGTTTAGCGCGTTATACGCATTTAGGCAGCTTGCAAGATTTACAAATTTTGCTCAACTACCACTATGCCCCTGAAAAGCTAGAGTTTTTATGCGCTAGGGGAGTGCGTTTGGAGGTCTTTATCGGATTGGAAGATGCGATCATGGACGCTAAAGCTTTGTGCGTCTTTTTTAGAAATTATGGCTGTGTGTGGCAGTTTAAGGGAGCTAATCACTTATTAATAAAAGCAAAAAAATAATAAACATTGGGTTATGATTTATCAATTTCCGTTATAGCAAAACCACTTAATCCCCACACGACTTGGGTGTTATGATTTAAAGGAAAGATATGAATTTTAGAGTAAAGGTTTTGTTTGTTTTGGCGGTGTTGATGATTTTCACTTTTGGCATCACCATGAGCGTCATTAGCCACAAGGTCCAAAACAACATTACCAAAGGAACGCGCCAAACTCTCTCCTTGATGGTGAATATGCTCTCTTCTTCTTTGCAAGAAACCGATGGGCATCTCCGCGCGATGCTCCAAGATACCGTTAAACACTTTGAAAATGTGGATTTAAACGATTTGCCTAGAGTGGAGCAAATCTTAAATTTTGTGCAAAGTGGGAGTGAAGATGTGCATGTCGCCTTTGAAAATGGGATCATCATCAAATCCATTGGGAAAAAGCCCGAAAATTACGACCCTAGAAAACGCACATGGTACCAGCATGCCCGTGAGAATCCTAACCACATTTACATCACCAAGCCCTATGTCGATCTCTTCACCCAAAAGACCATCATCACCTACTCGCTAGCTTTAATGCAAAAGGGCGTGTTTAAGGGCGTGATCGCCTCAGATGTTGCCGTAGAATCTGTTTTGAAAGCCATTAGCAGTTCTTTTTTTGCTGCTAAGGGGCATGTGCATGTGCTGGATGCTAGCGGTGTGGTGCTCGCCTCCTCCACCTACAAAAAGGGCACCAAATACCACCCAGACGACCCACAATTAGTCCGCCAAATCTTATCTGACCAAGTGGGTTTTATGGAGCGCGATCACCCCAGTGGGGATAAATTCTATGTTTGGACAACGGTGCCCGATCTGGGTTGGAAAGTCGTGGGTAGGGTGTTTAAAAAGGTAGCTTTAGCAAGTCTAATCGACATCCAAAAGACGCTTTTGATCATAGGGGTTATCTCTCTTGTCATCGTCCTGTGTGTCCTCTTTGGCGTGATTGAGATTTTATTTAAGCCTTTAATCAAACTTAGAGACTTGATCGTTGAGTTGGTCTCTCAAGAGGGGGATTTGACCAAACGCCTACAGGTTAAAGGCAAAGATGAAATCGCCACCATCTCCAAAAACATCAATGCGCTTTTAGAAAAAACACAGGGCATTATTTCCAATATCAAGGAATTGAGTAACCAAAATACCCAAATCGCCAACACGTTACACACCAGTTCAAGTGATGTCTCCCAAAACACCCAAGAGGAGACAGAACGCATTTGTGTTGCGGTTAAAAATGGGAATGACATTGTGCAGAGTATTTTGATGGGGGCTAATAACGCCGATCACAACAATAAAAACCTCGTGCGAACGGGCAATAACTTAGAGGAAGTGCGCGCTAAAATCCAAACCTTTAGCCAAAATCTCGCCCACAATGCCCAGCTGGGGGTGGAGTTTTCTAATAAACTAGAAGAGGCCTCTAAGAATACCGAAAATATCAAAGCCATCTTAACCCTCATTGCCGATGTGGCAGAACAGACCAATTTACTAGCCCTCAATGCCGCCATTGAGGCAGCTAGAGCGGGCGAGCATGGACGGGGGTTTGCCATTGTGGCTGATGAGGTGCGTAAATTGGCCGAAAAGACCAAGAATAGCTTAAATGAGGTGGATCACACCATTAACGAAGTGGTGCGCGCTGTGGGGGATATTAGCCAACATCTGCACAGCAATGCTCAAGAGATTTTAAAAACCTCCGAGCTCACTTTAGCTTTGCAAGAAGTCGTGGATGCCAATGTGCAAAATATCCAAGTAGTGATCAACGCCACCACCCACGATGTGAGCGAGTTTAAGGAGGTGGCTAAAGCCACCCAAGCCATTGTGAGGGAAATCCAAGAGATCAACCAACTAGCCTCGCTCAATTACCAAAGCGTGCAAGATGTGAGCCAAGCTAGCTCCTCTTTAAAGCAAATGGCAGACATCTTTGATCGCGAGCTAGGGAAGTTTAAAGTCTAGTTACCGATAAATCGTTATAATAGCGCATTTTTTGGTAAAAGAAGTGAGATGGATCTGCGTGCGGGCTTTCTTGGGGTGTTGGTGGTGTTGTTATTTTGGGGTTGTTCGGATCAAAAGCACGGGTCGCGCCCCCTTGAAATGCAAGAACAGCCCGTAACCTTCTTTAATTTTTTGGACCAAAATCACCAAGAGTTTCGCCTTAAAATCACACCCGATCACCTGCAAATCCTATCCCCTGAGAGCACCCACAAGCCCCTTTTTATCATGGTTTTTGGTTTAGATGCACCCTCTGCACCTTTTGTAACGCTTTTTAATCGTATTCAAGAAAACTTCAAGGACAAGGTGGCATTTTTAGCGTTTTTGGACAAATCTTATCCACAAGATAAGATCGAAAGCTACACCAAAGAGCATGCCTTACATTTTTCTATGCTAAACCTGATGGATAACACCTCTTTTAGCACGCCTCTCAATAGTGCCTCTTGGCCCTTGCCTTATTTTTTGCTCTATGACAAACATGGCAAGTTGTATCAAAGCTACCGCGGGGCACTTGTTGAAGAGATGCTAACCAAAGAACTTCAAGATTTAATCCAAACCCAGAGAGATTGATGTTTAACTTTTTCAAAAAGACAATTCAAAATGTTGCCTCTTTGCTCAAAACCAAAGACGCGGCTTTTAGCAAAGAAGAGATGGAGGAAATCTTAATCGGCTTTGATGTGCAATTTGATCTAGTCGAAAAGCTCTTAGAACACCTGCCCGATCAAATCAAGCGCAACCACCTAGAAGTCGCCTTAATGCGTTTTTTACGCAAAGAGAGTTACTACGACCAAGTGCGCTTAAAGCCCTTAGACACCAAGCCCTTAGTTTCTTTAATCTTGGGGGTCAATGGGGCGGGCAAGACCACCACGATAGCCAAACTGGCTAAAAAGCACCTGCTCAATAACCAAAAAGTTTTATTAGGAGCGGGGGACACCTTTAGGGCTGCTGCGGTCAAACAACTCCAACTTTGGGGGGAGAAGTTGCAATTAGAGGTGATTAGCGCGGGGCAAAATAGCGATCCTAGCGCGCTCGCTTTCAACACCATTGAGGCGGGGATTGCTAGAGGGGCGGATCAAATCATCATCGACACCGCCGGCAGACTACACAACCAAACCAATCTCAAAAATGAGTTGTTAAAAATCTCTAGGGTGTGTAGCAAGGCACTAAACAACGCCCCCTACTATAAAATCCTAATACTAGATGGCACGCAGGGTAGCTCGGCACTCGAACAGGCTAAGATTTTCCATGAAAGTTTAGAGCTAGACGGAGTGATTGTTACCAAACTAGATGGCACCAGCAAGGGGGGATGTATTTTGAGCATTCTTTATGAATTGCAACTGCCTATTTTGTATCTAGGCGTGGGAGAGAAAGAAAACGATTTGATCGCTTTTGAGGAAATGGAGTATGTCAAAAGCCTTTTAGATGCGATCTTTAAAGATGGGCAAGAAGTCTAGGGTTTTTGAGTGCCAACATTGCGGGTTTGTCAGCCCTAAGTGGCTGGGTAAGTGCAATAATTGCCAGCAATGGGAGAGCTTTGTTGAACTGAGTAGTCCACAAAAAGAGAGTCTCAAACCCTTTAAAAACACGCCCACACTCTCAGCGGTTTCGATCACTAAAGTAGAACAGGAGAGCATTAGCACCTTTAGCTCCACACAAAAGGAATTAGACATTGTGCTAGGCGGGGGGATTGTGCCCGGGGGGTTGTATCTCATCGGGGGAGCTCCCGGGGTGGGTAAAAGCACGCTGTTATTAAAAGTGGCAGGCGGGCTAGCGGGCACGGGTTTAAGCGTGCTGTATGTGAGCGGGGAGGAGAGCGCGGGGCAGATTCGCCTAAGAGCCGATCGCCTACAATGCGTGCAGGAAAAGCTGTATCTACTCAATGAAATTGATTTAGACACGATCAAGGCGCATTTACTCGGGCAAAATTACGCCGTGTGTGTGATCGACTCGATCCAAACTTTATATTCTAGTGCGATCAGCTCTGCCCCCGGCTCGATCTCTCAGGTAAGAGAAATCACCTTTGATCTCATGCGTCTAGCCAAGCAAGAGCAGATCGCCATTTTTATCATCGGACACATCACTAAAGAGGGCTCGATCGCCGGTCCTAGGGTGCTCGAGCACATGGTCGATTCCGTGCTTTACTTTGAGGGCGATCCGAGTAGAGAGCTTAGAATTTTACGCAGTTTTAAAAACCGCTTTGGGGCGACCAGCGAAGTGGGGATTTTTGAAATGCACCAAGAGGGCTTGATGAGTGCTAAGGAGGCTTCTAAACTCTTTTTCTCTCAAAAGCAAAGCCTAGCGGGCAGTGCCTTAAGTGTGGTGCTGGAGGGCTCAAGGGCGTTGATTTTAGAAATCCAAGCCTTAGTGTGTGAAAGCTCTTTAGCCAACCCTAAACGCCTTGCCACCAGCTTTGACACTAACCGCTTGCACATGCTCTTAGCCTTGCTAGAAAAAAAGCTAGAAATCCCGCTCAATCGTTACGATGTCTTTATCAATGTATCCGGGGGGATTAAAATCAGCGAAACGAGCGCGGATTTAGCTGTGATCGCCAGCATTCTCTCTAGCTTTCGAAACCGCCCGATCAGCAATAAAACCGCCTTCATCGGGGAGGTGGGCTTAACCGGCTCGGTGCAAGAAGTGCCGAATTTAAATGTGCGCTTAAAAGAAATGGAGAATTACGGCTTTTTAAAGGCGATTGTGCCTAAAAAACCCAATCTCAAAACCCCCATTGCCTGCTACGAAGCCAAAGATGTGTCGCAGATCATTGAGTGGATGTAGGGCCAGACTTTTAAACGCTCAATCTGTGCCAACTGATCCAAGCCCTTTAGCTTGGCTGACTCCAGCGTGTTCGATCTTGCCAAAGTGCCAAATCCCATAGGAGATCGCCCAAACCAGCACAAATAAGCCCACCAAGTAATAACCTAAATCCCCAAAATCCAAATCTTTAAGATACCCCAATAATCCACCAAATTCCCAATGCATCTTTTGACTGAGCACTTGGAAAAGCTCAATTAAACCAATCACTAATGCCACTAACACGCTTAGAGTCGTGATCGTGATGTTGTAATAAATTTTACGCAAAGGTGTTTTAAAAGCCCAATCATAGGCCTTAACCATGAACACCCCATCGCAGGTATCAAATAAACTCATCCCAGCGGCAAAGAGAATGGGCAAGGAGAGCATGCCCAGTACGCTGGTTTTGATCGCCCCCCCAGAGAGCGACAACAAAGCGATCTCGCTGGCTGTATCAAAACCTAGACCAAATAAAAACCCAATCGGGTAGATGTGCCAACTCTTAGAAACAAAGGCAAAAAGGGGTTTAAAAAAGCGGTTCATCAAACCCCTCTCTTGCAAGAGGGTTTCTAGGGCTTCTTGGTTATAAGAACTGCTTTGACTCTGCTTGAAGACCTTAAAAAGATCAATCAGTATAAAGACATTGATTAGCCCTACCAAGAGCAAGAATAGACCCGAAACTAAGGTACCCACCACGCCCCCCACCTCCCTAAGTGCGGGGGTGTGGGTGTCCATCCAGCGGATCGCAAATACACTGACGATCGTAGCCAAGATAACCACACTAGAATGCCCCATAGAAAAGTAAAACCCAACTCCCATGGCATTTTGCTTTTGCTGGGAGAGTTTGCGGATCGTGTTGTCAATACAGGCAATATGATCGGCATCAAAGGCATGTCTAGAGCCTAGCATATAAGCCGTGCCAGCTAGGGCGTAAAACTTAATATCCCCGGATAAAAACAAGAGCAACAAGCCCAAAGCATGTAAAAAAACAATCGCCAAAGCATAGGGCAACCACGAACGCATGCAACAACCTTATGTTTTTAAATTTGTCATATTTAGAACCTGCAAAAAAATTAACACAGGATTAACGCGAATAATACTATAATGATATGTTTTATGTGCTTTAAGATGATAAAAGGGAGATTGATGATCGGACGGCTTTTTTGTGTGGTCCTCTTGAGCGTGCAAGTCCTTGCCAGCACCCCTAAAAACACCATTGTGATCGGGATTGAAAATGAAACCGCGCGCATTAACCCGCTCTTTGATGCCGATCATGACAGCGCGTTAGATTTTGTCTTTAGCGGGCTGACTCGCTTTAGTCCTGAGATGAAAGTTGAGCCTGATTTGGCTAAAAGTTGGGAGGTGAGTCCAGACGGGCTGGTTTGGACCTTTAAGCTAAGGGAGGATGCGCTTTGGCATGATGGGCAGAAGTTTAGTGCTCAAGATGTGAAATTCACCATTGAGCAAGCCCTCAATGATAAGCTCAACGCACCCGCACGCGCTAGCTTTGAGGCGATCAAGAGCGTGGAGGTGTTAAGCCCTTACAGCCTTAAGATCACGCTCAAAGCCCCCTACCCTGCTCTGCTGGATGCCTTGAGCATGGGAGTGTTGCCCAAGCACCTCTTAGAGGGCAAGGACTTAAACACCCATGCCTACAACCAACACCCTATTGGCACGGGGCCTTTTAAGTTTGCTAAGTGGCAAAAGGGGAGTTACATCGCCTTTGTGGCTAACGATCGTTTTTATAGGGACAAGCCCAAAGCCCAAAAGGTGATCTTAAAAATCGTACCCGATTACAATGTCCGCACCTATGAAATCAAGAACGGGTCTTTAGATGTGGCTTTGGTCGAACCCAATTTAGTTAAGGCACTCCAATCTAATCCACACATTAAGATCATGGATATAAAAAGTGCGGATTACCGCGCCTTGATGTTTAACTTCCACAATAAATTATTAAAATCACTAGCGGTGCGCCAAGCGATCAATTATGCGATCAATAAGGAGCTGATCGCCCATAAAATTTTGCATGGTTACGGGTTTGTGGCTAATAACCCCATCCAAGCTAGCTGGGCTAATGACGTTAATGCCAAGGGCTACCCCTATGATCCCAAGAAAGCCCAAGAGATTTTGATTAAAGATGGCTGGGAGCTCCAAAATGGGGTGTTTTACAAGCAGGGCAAGCCTTTAGAATTTGATATTTACGCTTTTAATAGCGATCCACTCCGTGTTACTTTGGCGAATATTTTACAAAGTGAGTTGGCTAAAGTGGGGATCAAAGCACATGCCATTGCCAAAAACCATGGGGCATTTGAGATTGACAAGGTGGATAGTTTTATCATTGGCTGGGGCAGTCCGCTTGATCCAGACACGCAGACTTACCGCGTTTTTAGTTCTAAGATGGATGCGAGCTTGAATGCCAATGGCTGGAATTACAATCACTATAGCGATAAGGCAGTTGATGAGGCTTTGCTCAAAGCACGTAGCACAGACCAGATCGCTAAACGCAAGTTTTGGTATGCCAAATTTATCCAAGCCTTGCATAATAACCCCCCCTTTGCATTTTTAGTCTATTTGCGTTATCCCTTAGCCTATAGCGATCGCATCCATGGGATCAAACCCACCATTTTGGGGCACCATGGAGCACGGTTCACGCACAATGTGGCCGAGTGGAGTAAGGATTAGTGCTTTTTTGGGTTAAGAGAATAGGGGGGGCTTTGCTCCTCTTGCTTATCTTTAGTTTTGTGATCTTTGTGATGTTGAACTTCTCGAGTGCCAATGTGGTTGCTGGGGTTTATGGGGATAGCATCCAAGCCCTTAACCCAGCGATCAAGGCGCGCATGATCGCCAATCTGGGGCTGGATCGCCCCTTGTGGGTGCGCTATTTGGTGTGGCTAAACCAAAGCTTACATGGGGATTTTGGCGTTAGTTTTGCGAGCGGGGAGAGTGTAGTAGCTATTATTAAAGCCCGTCTGCCCTATACTTTGATTCTAGGACTGACAAGTTTTATCCTCAGTTTTGTGCTGGCTGTCATCTTGGGGGTGTTAAGCGCGTTATTCAAGGGCTCTTGGCTGGATAGGGGGGTGATGTTAGTTACTTTGGGGTTTTTTAGTATCCCCAATTTTTGGCTAGGCTCGATCCTCATCATGTTTTTTAGCGTCCTTTTAGGGGTTTTGCCCAGCTCGGGAGTCTATGAATTAGGGGGTGATGAGAGTTTGGGCGATCTAGCAACTCACATGATCTTGCCTATTGCCACGCTCACACTTTCGCATTTGGCAATTTATACACGCTTGGTGCGCAGCGTGGTGCTAGAGAGTTTGCAAGAACCTTTTGTGACTAGCTACCGTTCATGGGGGGTGAGTGAAAAAATCATCCAATTTAGATTAGTGTTGCGCTATTCCTTGCTCCCCATCATTAGCTACTTTGGAGCCAATGCGGCGGGGATTTTGGGAGGGACTTACATTGTAGAGAGCGTATTTTCTATTGGGGGCTTGGGGAGCACTACCATTAACGCGCTTTTGAGTAAGGACTACCCCCTAGCCCTCAGCATCATTTTACTCAGCACAATCGTCGTCGTGCTCTTTAATCTCGTCGTAGAGATCATGGCTAAAATTTTAAACCCTAGATGGCAAGCATGAAAAAATTTCTTATTTTTGGTGCGCTCCTCTTAGGGGTGCTTTTTTTGCTCCCCTTTTTAGCCCCCTTTGATCCCACCCAAGTAGATTTAGCCCAGCTCAAATTCCCCCCCAGTGGCAAACACCTCCTAGGCACAGATTTTTTAGGGCGTGATGAACTCTCACGGCTCTTCTTTGCACTGAGAACCTCCGTATTCATCGGACTTTTAAGCGGGGTGTTGGCTATGATCATCGCCTTTGCCTATGCCTTCCTGGCCCTCAATGCACCCAAAATGATCCAATCCTTGCTTTTGCGTTTTTTGGATGGGTTTTTGTCCCTACCCAATCTCTTGCTTATCTTGCTTTTTAGCGCGTTTAACCAGCGCGCCTTTGGCATGTTGGGCTTAAGTTTGCTTTTAGCGGTGTTTTCATGGGGGAGTGTAGCTAAGGTGATCTATGACGAATTTAGCAATATTGCCACTCGCGAGTTTATTTTGAATGAAAAGGCTTTGGGGGCGGGGCGTTTGGCAATCATGTTTGATCAAATTTTGCCTGTGGCTAAAAGCAGTGTTTTTGTGCTCTTTATCAATACTTGCGCGCATGCCATTAGTGCGGAGGCCTTGCTGAGTTTCTTTGGTTTGGGGCTGATGGTGGGGGAGGCCAGTCTAGGTAACATGCTCAATGAAGCCTCTCAAGCCATTTTTACGGGGGTGTGGTGGCTGGTTTTAACCCCCGGATTGGCTGTTTTTGGGATTGTCTTTGGTTTAATGCTCTTGGGGGAACGGGTGCAAAAACATGGTTGAGATTGCGCATTTAAATATCTTTGCCCCCAAAAACCAAATTTTATACGATGTGAGTTTCAGCACGCAAGCGCATTTGGCAATCTTGGGGAGTAGCGGGAGTGGCAAAAGCACGCTGGCTAAAGCCATCTGCGGCATTTTGCCCCACCACCTCAAAGCCCAATATAGCAAGCTTGCCACCAAGGGGCGGGCGAGCTATGTTTTCCAAGATTGTATCAGTTGCTTTTTCCCCTACCTTAAGATCAAGGACACTTTCCAAATGGTCTTAAAGGACAGACTCACCCACATACAGCCTATTTTTGAACGGCTGAACATCCCCCCTAAGGTATGGGAGCTCTACCCCTATGAGCTTAGTCGGGGCATGGCAAGCCGTATCCAAATTGCGCTCAATCTCGCCCTAGAGGCTAAAATTCTTTTATTAGATGAGGTTACTAGCTCCCTAGATAGTGCCAATACTAAGAGTGTCATTGAATTACTCTTGCAATTAGAAACCCAAAGGCTGGTGATCACCCACGATGAAGAGGTCGCTTACGCACTCTGTGAAGAGGTTTTGGTGCTAGAGAGTGGGCGGATGACTTATTTTGGGGATAAAATGGGGTATTTTTCATGAGTTTAGAAATCCAGCACTTGGAAAAATCCTATGGCAATTACGCGATTTTAAAAAACATTAGCTTTTGCGTGTCAAGTGGGGAAAGTGTGGCGTTAATGGGGAGTAGCGGGAGTGGCAAAAGCACGCTCACTAAGTGCATTGCTAGGTTAGAGAGTTTTAATAGCGGGCAAATTTTATGCGATCAAAAGAATATCCTAGATTTCCCAGAAAAAGCATTTAGAAAAGCAATCCAATATGTTTTTCAAGATCAATTAAGTGCACTCAACCCGGCTAAATTAGTCAAGCACCTTTTAAGTAGTGTGTGCCACCGTTTTGGCATCCAAGAGGATTTAGCAGAAATCATGCATCAAGCAAAACTAGCTCCCGCACTTTTAGAACGCTACCCTAGTGAGCTGAGTGGTGGTGAAAGACAAAGACTGGGCATTGCGCGCGCCATGCTCATCAAACCACAAGTCTTGCTCTTAGATGAGATCACCAGCGCGCTAGATAAGAATTTGAAATACGAGATCATGGAGGTGTTGATGGCTTACCAAGCACGCTACAAAACCACCATGATCGCCATCACGCATGACAAAGCCATCGCCCAAAAATACTTCACCCGCCACCTTGTGATCGAGGGGGGGAGGTTGGTGGAGTGATGGGTGGTTAGTTCCCCTTATTCACCCAAAAACTCTTGAATGGCTTGGGTTTTATCGGTTTGCTCCCAGCTAAAGCCTTCACGCCCAAAATGCCCGTAAGTGGCGGTGGGTCTGTAAATGGGACGCAAGAGATCTAAACTTTGCATGATCCCCTTGGGTGTGAGTTTGAAAAGAGTGCGCACGCAAGCCTCTAGGGTTTCTGGGCTGTGCTTGCTGGTGTTGTGGGTGTTGATATACACTGATACGGGATCGACGATCCCAATGGCATAGGCCAGTTGCACGGTGGCTCTCGAACAGACCTTGCTAGCCACCAAGTTTTTGGCGATGTAGCGTGCCATGTAGGCTGCACTGCGATCCACTTTCGAGGGGTCTTTCCCACTAAATGCCCCGCCCCCATGCGGGCAACTCCCCCCATAAGTATCCACGATGATTTTGCGCCCGGTTAAACCCGCATCGCCTTGAGGACCGCCGATGACAAATTTCCCGGTCGGGTTGATATGGTAAGTAATATTGTCGTTTAAAAACTCTTTGGGCAGGACTTTATAGACAATCTCTTCAATCACCGCCTCGCGTAGGCGTTTTTGATCGATCTCGGGGCTGTGCTGGGTGGAGATCACAATTGTGTCGATCCCCACGGGTTTATATCCCTCATAGCGGATAGTAACCTGTGCTTTTCCATCGGGGCGTAAAAAAGGCAAGGTCGCGCTTTTTCTAGCACTGGCTAGCCCGGAGGTGATGGCATGGGCTAGGTGGATGGCTAGGGGCATATAAGCAGGAGTCTCATCACACGCATAACCAAACATCAGCCCCTGATCGCCCGCACCCACCTCCCCATCGGCGCGATCCACGCCTTGATTAATATCTGGACTCTGTTCGCCAATCCCATTGAGTACGGCTGCACTGCGGTAATCAAAGCCATAGAGCGCATCGGTATAACCAATGTTTTTGACCACAGAGCGCGCGATCTCTTGCATGGGGGCATAGACGCGGGTTTTGAGCTCACCAGTGATGATGCAAAATCCATTAGCTAGCAAGGTTTCACATGCCACGCGCGCATGCGGGTCGCGCTCAATAATGTAGTCCAAAATGGCATCACTGATCTGATCCGCCATTTTGTCTGGATGCCCCTCTGTAACCGATTCGGAGGTGAAAAGATAAGCCCCCATGACTAGCCTTGCATTTGGGCGGCTACTTCAGCGGCAAAATCCCCGCTCTTTTTCTCCACACCCTCGCCCACTTCAAAGCGCACATAAGCACCGATAACCAAATCATCATGGAGTTGCGCGCCTTTTTCTTGGAGGACTTGTGCAATGGTTTTTTTATCATCCATGACAAAAAACTGCCCCAATAAAGTGAGGCGTTGATCTAAAAGCGTGTTATCGGCAATGAATCGTTCCATCTTGCCGGGCAAAATCTTATCAAAGATTTTCTCGGGCTTACCCTCTGTTTTAAGTTGTGCTTTAAATTCCTCTTCTTGGGCTTGGAGCACCGCGGGGGTGAGCTCCGCCATACTCACAAACTTAGGGATATGCTTTAAAGGCTTACCCAAACGTTTGAATTCCTCATTTTCTTTTTCTAGTTCAGCCACTAAGGCTAATTTTTCTTGGGCAATAAATTCGGGGCTAAAGGCATGGTGATCGAGCACAACGGGTTTCATCGCAGCAGCATGCATGGCAATTTGGCGGGCCAATTCCCTTAAAGCGGGTGTATTTTTGGGGTCTTTGTGGGCGATCTTGATGATCGCGCCCACGCGTTGGTTAGCGTGCAAATAGGCATGTAATGCCTCCTGTTTTTGCGCACTCACTTGGGCCAAACGCCTCACCACAATATTTTCTCCAATTTTGGCCACCGCGCTGTGCAAATAATCTTGGAATTTTTCACCCCCCATAGAAGCCTGATAGAGTTCTTCCACGCTTTGGGCGTTAGAAGATTTAGCCACCTCTAGGCTTTTGCTCACAAGGGCTTTAAAATGATCGTTCTTGGCAACAAAATCGGTTTCAGAATTGATCTCCAACATGGTGGCTTGGGCTTCATTCACCTCTAAAGCCACCACACCCTCGCTAGCCAACCTATCTGCCTTTTTAATCGCCTTGCTCAAGCCTTTCTGGCGCAGGTATTCTAAAGATTTTTCCAAATCCCCCCCACATTCCACCAACGCTTTTTTGCAATCCATCATCGGCGCATCACTCATTTCCCGTAGTTGCTTGACTTGGGTGGCACTAATTTGTGTGCTCATCTTGCCCTCCTTCTAATTGCAATTCTTCTAGTAACTCTGCTTGTTCTAACTCACTAGCGTGTTCGACTTCCTCAACTTCTTCTGTGGATCGCCCCACCAACTCGCGCCCCTCAGTGATCGCCTCTGCCATTTCTTTACAAAAAAGCCGAATAGAGCGAATCGCATCATCATTGCCCGGGATCGGGTAATCCACCAAATCGGGATCGCAATTGGTGTCTAAGGGGGCGATGATGGGGATACCCAATCGGCGCGCCTCTGCCACCGCGATTTTTTCTTTCACCACATCCACAATGAACATCATATCGGGCATTTTTTTCATGTGGCGCACCCCACCCAAATATTTTTCTAATTTCTCTTTTTTGCGCAAGATCATGAGCTTTTCTTTTTTGGTGAGCAAGTCGATCTGCCCACTACTCTCCATCTCTTCCATGATCTCTAATTTGCGCACGGATTTTCTAATAGTGCTAAAATTGGTTAGCATCCCGCCTAGCCAGCGGTAATTCACATAGGGGACATTGACCTGCATGGCATATTCTTTGAGCGCATCGCTGGCTTGCTTTTTGGTGCCCACAAACATAATGGTTTTGCCCTCTGCGCTAGCATCACGCACGATGTTATAGGTGTAGCGGAAGTACCGCAAAGTTTTTTGCAAGTCTATGATGTGGATATTCTTGCGCACACCAAAGATAAAGCGCGCCGTCTTAGGATTCCAACGCCGTGTTTGGTGTCCAAAATGCACCCCACATTCCAATAAATCTTTCATGGTGATCATTCTTTACTCCTTAAAGTTTGCCTCCACGCTCTGACGATCACTTTAAGCTAAAGCGTGTGCGGGATTTGAAAAACAGAAACTAAAAACCAAAAAATCGAGAGCCCCCGAAGGGGCAAGGTGCATTAGTGGCTGATGCGTTCATCTCTCCCATGATCTTTATGGGGATGTTCGTGGCGATCACGGCGATCGGCGTGTGGGTGTCCATGGGGGTGTTCTGGATGGCGATCCACGCTGTGATCTCTGCGATCTTTCATGGCGTGTGGATTGCCTTTGCTGCCTACATAGGTGATGTTGCCATGCGCATCAATGTCGTAAGCTTGTCCAAAACCTTTTACAAAGCGACCTTTGATGAAGTCTAGTTTGATGAGGTGGAAATCTTGCATGTGGCGGATGGTTTCTAAACCACGACCTTTGCCATGTTTTTGGATGAAGTTATCATAAACACGATCAAACTCCGCACCTCTCTCCATGAAAGTAACACGGGTTCTGTAGCGCAAGCGACGGCGTAAAATGGGAGATTTGGCTGTCGCTTCATCTTCTAAGAACATGATTTCAACATTGTCAGGGTGGGCTTTAATGCTATTGAAGTGTTCAGCCACTTCGCTCACATAAATGTAGAATTGCCTCCTGCCATCTTGTTCGTCAAACAAAAGCGCGCTGTAAGAACAGATCACTTCATTTTCAGGGCTCAAGCTAGCGATGCAAACGGTGCTAAAGCTTTCTCTAAAACGCTCTAAATCGGCACGCACTTCGTCCATATCTGTAGTTTTGGCAATTGATCGGCACATCTCGATAATCGCATCTTTAATGCCCTCAACACTCTCAACTTTGGCCGGAAAATCAATCCGCAACATCGATTCTCTGCCATCTATCATATAAACAATGTCCATGCCACCCATGTCTGCATTTTTCATGCGGACACCATGCGCACCCCTAACTTGACCAAACTTGGCTAGCAACGCCTCCATGTCTTGCACATGGTTGTTGTTCATATGATCAACAATAAAGCTAATATCCATCTAAAAACTCCTCGTAGTATTTTTAAGGCTTCTTATTATATCATTAAATTTACAAATGTGCAGGTTAATTCGATGTCTGTTGTTTATTTTTTTCACAAAGGTTAGGCATGGTGCATGTCATTTTGAGCGGAGGGAGTGGGAAAAGGCTGTGGCCTTTAAGCCGCTCACATTTTCCCAAGCAATTTTTAAAACTCTATGACTCCAAGAGTCTTTTTGGTCTGGCTTTAGATCGTTTGGATCACCCCCAAGCGCGTTTTTTAGTGGTCTGCAACGAGGCACATTACTTCCATGCCCTAGAGGAGATGAGCGCGCTCCACTTAGAAGATCGCACTGATTTTTTATTGGAGAGTGCACCTAAAAACACCATGAACGCCTTGATCTTAGCAAGTTTGGCATGCGATTTAGAGGAAATCTTAGTGATAAGCCCCACCGATCACCTCATGGACAAGCCCGCCTTCCAAAGTGCATTGGAGATTGCAGTCCAGCACGCCAAAGAGGGTAAAACCATGCTCTTTGGGGTGGATCAAGAACCCAATAGCCAATATGGCCTGATCACATGCGCCCCGCTTGAAGAGGGCATTAGCCCCGTTCTTGGTTTTATAGAAAAACCCAACCCCACCCAGATAGCCCAACTCCAAGCACAGGCGCGCGGGCATTTTTACACCAATAGTGGCATGTTTGTCTTTAAGGCGGGTGTATTTTTGCAAACCTGCGCCCGACATGTCCCCCACATGCTCCAAGCCTGCCAAGAAGTCTTTAGACAAGCTAAACGCCTACCCCATATTATCAAATGCCAAACCCAAGACTTACAAGAGGGGGGGAGCGTGGATGTGTGTTTGTGGCAAAAATGCCCAAACCTCTTTGTTGTGCCTCTAAAGGCTAATTGGCGCGATGTGGGGCATTTTGCAAGTCTGAAGCAAAGCCTACAAGAGGATAGCCAGCACAACACTCCCCACACCCCCAAGCCAGTGCTTTTTGAGCAAGCCACGCATAATTATGTCTATAGCCACAAATTTAGTACATTGTTGGGCGTGCATGGCTTGGTGGTGGTGGATACTAAGGATGGCTTGCTCATTGCCCACCAAGATCACCTAGACAAACTCCCAACGCTGGTTACAGAGATCGCCCAAAAATACCCTGAGTTAGTGCATAACTACCCCTTAGAATACCGCCCTTGGGGGAGCTTTGAGGTCTTGCTAGAATGCCCCTTTTTTAAGGTTAAACTTCTAAAGATCACGCCCCATAAACGTTTGAGTCTGCAAAGACACCAACACAGAAGCGAGCATTGGGTCGTTGTGGAGGGGGTGGCTAGCGTGGTGGTGGGCGATGCACACCTGCAAGTGGCCACCAATGAAAGCGTGTTCATCAAGCAAGGGCAAATCCACCGATTGGGCAATGACACCCATGAGCCCCTAACAATTTTAGAAGTGCAATGCGGTGCACGCTTGGATGAAAGCGACATTGAACGCTTAGAAGATGACTACAAACGCCCCTAAAGGAAGAAAATGAAAAAAGTTGCTTTGATTACTGGGATTACCGGACAAGATGGGAGTTATCTAGCCCGCTATTTATTGGATTTGGGCTATGAAGTGCATGGGATTAAAAGACGCAGTTCTTCATTTAATACCGCCCGAATCGATGCCATTTATGAAGATGTGCATAGTAGCCATGCGCATTTTTTCTTGCACTATGGGGACTTGACCGACTCCTCTAACATGATCGCCTTGATTGCCAAGATCAAGCCCGATGAAATTTACAATCTAGCCGCGCAAAGCCATGTGCAGGTTTCTTTTGAGATGCCCGAATATACGGCCAATGTGGATGCGTTGGGGACCTTGCGTATTTTAGAGGCAATGCGTTTGCTAGGTCTTAAAAACACGCGTTTTTACCAAGCCAGTACCTCCGAACTATATGGAGAAGTGCTGCAAACCCCCCAGAATGAAAACACCCCCTTTAACCCCAGAAGCCCCTATGCAGCCGCCAAACTCTATGGCTACTACATCACCAAAAATTACCGCGAGGCTTACGGGTTTTTTGCGCTCAATGGGATTTTATTTAACCATGAAAGCCCTGTGCGGGGGGAAACCTTTGTTACCCGCAAGATCACCATGGCGATTGCGCGCCTGCTCTATGGTTTGCAAGATTGCTTGTTTTTGGGGAATTTGGATGCCAAACGCGACTATGGGCATGCCAAAGATTATGTCGTGGCGATGCACTTGATGTTGCAACACCACACACCCATAGACTATGTCGTTGCTAGTGGCAAGACCTTAAGTATCCGTGATTTTGTACGCGCTTGCTTTGAAAAGGTGGGCGTGATCGTGGAATTTCAGGGTCAGGGCTTAGATGAGGTGGGTGTGGTGGTGGATCTCAAACCCAGCCCCCTAGTGGATTTCACCCACCCCTTAAGCCCTAATCAAATTGTGTTGCGTGTGGATGCACGCTATTTTAGACCTACAGAAGTGGATTTATTGTTAGGCGATCCTAGCAAGATCGAGCGTGAGCTAGGTTGGAAACGCCAATTTGGGATTGAGGATCTCATTTTAGACATGCTCAGGAGCGATTTGGCTCTAGCTAAGAAAGAAGCCTTGATCGCACGCACCTAGCGGACAAAACGCCCGGGCTTTTTCCACCAACCCCGCCTATAAGCCCAATAAAAAACCCCCGCACGGGCATAGGTTTCTACACAAATGATCACAAAAAGCCAGCGGACATGGTAGCCATGGTGGAGCAAAAAATACATGGGGATGATGCGTAATGACCACAGGCTAAACGTATTAATCAAGAGCGAGACTTTAGCCATCCCCGCCCCTCTAAAAGTCCCATCCAGCACAAACAAACATGCCAGGGGCACTTGGGAGACCCCCACAGCGACTAAATACCACCCTGCCACCTCTACAACCGCTAGATTATGCGTGAAGACCAACGCAAAGGGTTTGGCAAAGACCACCAACAAAACACCCATCACGCCTAAAAATAACACGCCTATTTTTAAAGTGGTGCGGACATATTCTTGCGCTTTTTGGACTTGATTAGCCCCTAGATGTTGCCCCACTAAAACCATGCATGCAATGCTAAAGCCCAGCCCGGGCATGTAGCTAAAACTCTCCACGCGCAAGCCAATTTGCATGCCTGCTAGCACCTCATCGCCATAGCTAGCCACAAATTTAGAGATTAACGCCATGGAAAAAAGGGTTAAAAGTCTCTCAAATCCTGAGGGCCAGCCTACTTTCCAAGCCCGTTTGAAAAAGTCAAAATCAAAGGTCATGTGGAATCTAAGAGCTTTTTTCGTGGCTGTGGTGATCCCAAAGAGCATGGCTAATTCTACAAACGCCACAATCACATTTGCCCATGCTGCCCCGGCAATCCCCAAACGCGCAAAACCAAAATGCCCAAAAATCAAAGCTTGGTTTAAAAACAAGCACAGAACACTCATCACCAGCTTGATTAAAAAGGGGGTCAGCGTGTCTGAGAAACTAGCTAGCGCAGCCACCATCACATTCTTAATAAAAATAGCGGGCAGGGCAAAGACCAAAATATGCAAATATTCTTGTGCCAAATGATTAGCCTCATCTTTAAGCCCCATCCAATCCACAAAGCTAGAAACCCCCAAAAAGCCCACTACGCCAGCTAAACCACACAGCACACAAGCCCCGATCAAAATACTACAATAGCCCACAGACACGAGCTCCATGTCTTTTGCCCCCACCAGACGGCTAAGGGTCGCATTCGTGCCAATGTAAAACACAGAGTTGAGGGCATAAAATAAGAGCATGTATTGCAAACCCACCCCCATCGCCACAATGTGCGCATCTGAGAGTTTCCCCATAAAAAAGATGGAGACAGCCAAAACAAAGATTTCTAAAAAGTTATTCACCCCAGAGGGCAGGGCAAGGCTTAAAACCTTTTTGAGTCGCCACCAACGGATCGCTTTTATAATAGCAACGCTCCTAGTATCCCAAAGACGATTAAGGGGATATTATAAACCAAAAAGGTCGGCAAACAAGTGTCATAAATATGGTTGTGTTGCCCATCGGCATTTAAGCCCGTTGTAGGACCTATAGTGCTATCGCTAGCAGGTGAGCCCGCATCGCCCAAAGCGGCTGCTATGCCTACTAATAAAATGGTCGCTGGCGTGCTAAAGCCAAGAGCCAAACACAGAGGGCAATAAAAGGTTGCTATGATGGGGAGTGTCCCAAAGGAAGTCCCAATCCCTATGGTGATAAAAAGCCCAATACCTAACATCACCAATGCGCCTTCGAATTTGTTAGAGATCATCTTATCGGTTAAATGCACCAGATCGCTAATGGCATGCGTTTTTTGCAAGATTTCCCCAAAGCCGGCCGCTACCAACATCACAAACGCCACAAATGCCATGGATTTTACGCCCTCATCAATCACGCCGTCCATGTCTTTCCACTTCACCACACGCCCGATCAGCATCACCATCAAGCCAATCAACGCTCCCAAGGGCAAAGACCCCGTTTCAATCTGCACCATAAAGGCTAGGATAATCCCTAGTAAGGTCAAATAATCCTTACCGGTTAATTTCAAATCACCCTGTGCGTGTATCTCCATGCGTTCTTGGTAAATACGCGGTTTGCGATACAACACCACCACAGCAACAACCAACCCAACCAACATTGCCAAACCCGCAATAGACATCACAGCCACCACTTGGGATAAGTTGGTGTGGATGCCATTTTTAACCAAATTATCCACAATCATGGTTTGGAAAATCAGCCCAAAGCCAGCCGGGATGGTCATGTAGGGTGCTTGCAAACCAAAGGTCAGCGCACACGCCACCGCCCGTCTGTCTAGTTGCAAGCGATTCATCAGGTGCAAAAGTGGGGGGATGAGAACGGGGATAAAGGCAATATGCACGGGGATTAAATTTTGTGAAAAGCACGCAATGAAAGCGATTAAAAAACAAAAGATCGTGGCTTTTTGGTCCATCTTGCTAACCAGCTTGTTTAATAAAACCTTAATCAAATTGCCACTTGAGATCGCCACTGCCAAAGCCCCTAAGAGCACATAGCTTAAAGCCGTTTCTAAATTGCCTTGCATGCCCGCAATCATCATTTTAATGGTTTCTACGATGTTTAGCCCCCCCATCAGCCCAGCCACCAAGCTAGCCACCATGATCGCTAGTAAAATATTGAGCCGTGCCAAACTCAAAGCCACCATCACCAGCACAGACACCACCGCCGCATTTGTCAAAAACATAACTCGATCCTTGTATTTTTTAAAGTGTTTGCAAATGTTTCTAGGTGTCTATACTGGTCTCTTAGAGACCATGCGTGTGTGCCCTGCGCAAGTTAATAATCACTAACCACTCGCTTTAAGAGATCCCCATAAGCATCGATGCGCCGATCCCTAAAAAAAGGCCACATCTGACGCACCTGTGCACTTCTTTGCAAATCAATGCGCGCATACAAAATCTCTTCTTGTTCCCCTGCACAAGCCAACTCCTCCCCCAAAGCCCCGTAAATAAAACTGCTCCCAAAGAAGTTCAGCCCGCTGGTTTGCGAAGAGGGGTCTTGTTCAACACCCACACGATTAGAGGTGATGACTGGCATGGCATTGGCGATACTATGCCCCTTTTGCACACCCTTCCATGCCTCTCTTTGCAAGAGTCTATCTGCCATGCTCTCGCTTGCATCGCAAAACCACCCGATCGCACTTGGGTAAATCAAAATATCCGCCCTTTTTAATGCCATGATCCGCGCAGCTTCAGGAAACCACTGATCCCAGCACACCAACACACCTAAATTCCCCACACTGCTAGCAATGGGGGCGATGGTATCTCCGGGCGTAAAATAAAATTTTTCATAAAAACGTGGGTCATCGGGGATGTGCATTTTACGCTGTTTGCCCAAGATATGCCCATCAGCCTCAAAAACTACAGCAGTATTATGGAAAACCCCCTCCATACGTTTTTCAAACAAAGAACCCACCAACACCACCCCATAATCCTTAGCCAAAGCACCTAAAAAAGCGGTGTCTTCATCATAAAAATGCGCCCACTCAAAGTAACATGGGTCTTCATGCTGGCAAAAATACGGGTAGGGGTGTAACTCGGGTAAAACCACTAAGTTTAGATCAGGATGTTGTTCTTTGGCTTTTTCAAGCATGCCCTGTGTGTGTTGCAAGGTCTTGAGTCGATTGCCTTGGTAGGCGTGTTGCAAAATAGCGACCCTGATGTGCATGCCTAAAATTCATCCTCATATTCGCTATCTGCGCTCACATAGTCATCATCATCATACCCCCCATGATAGTCCCCAGCACTATCCTCAAAATCTTCTTCAAAATCCTCAAATGAATCTTCAAAATCATCCATTTTGCACTCCTTATAATGAAAGCGGGATTATAACAAAACAAAAGTCTTAGAATGGCTAATGCTGGGGAAGTTTTTAGAGACTCACCACCAAGGACCATACATCATCGGCATACCCCCCATCATCGGGTACATACCATAAGGATACATGCCCATGGGGTACATCCCCATCGGGTACATACCATAAGGATACATGCCCATGGGGTACATCATGGGATTATAAGGGATATAGCCCGCACCAGTGGGTGGGAGGGGAGATAAAGCAAATCTACCTCCATGTGCTAGCTTGACACCCGCCAAGGAAATATCCTGAAAAGGTCCATAGTTCCTAGGTTTGGTCTTGGCAATCTCGCCATTTTTATCCCCCACACATTCATTTTTGATCTGCGCACACTCATTGAGGGTGTCTATATCAGGCAAGTTAGGATCCACATCGGCTGGATCGCCTACCCAGCATCCACCCAATAGTGCCAAAATGCTAGAATGCAAAAAAACCCTAGTCTTATGCGTCATTGTTTGGGCTATTCTTTAGTTTTGGTGAGGTCTTTAACCCCTACATCCACCACATCCATAAAGTCGGATCGGAATTCCAAAGCCTTATTGCTAAAAACAGGTTTGAAGTTGTTTTTAACCAAGGGTTTGGCATTGGCTTGAGGGGCATGGCATTGGGTGCAATTAAAGCGCGCATCGCTAATGCTCCCCTCCTTAGCCGGGCGGTTATGCCGAAAATCAAAGAAATGGGACTTAGGCACGGGTGTTGCCCCCACGGTGCTGGCCACATCGGGCATGTGGCAACCCAAACACTGGTTATTGTCCTTAGTGATGGGCAAGAGTCCGGTTACGTCATGGGGGATCATGGGGGGGGCGTTTTCATAGGCTCTCTCAAAGCGTTTGCTCTCACCCGGGGGGAGCTTGTGGTATTCATAGGAATGCAACCTCAAATCCCTTTCATCCTCTAGGGGGGCTTTACGCAAACCAATTTGCGTGTCGCTCACCAAGGATTCATGTTTGCTGTGGTGTTTGACAGCATAGAGCAAACCCACCAAAACCAAAACAGCCAGCATGCCCATGCGTATCTTCATCATCATCTCCTCATTTGAAATCAAAATGAGATTATAGCATAGTCTTAAAATAGAAATTTAACTTGCATAGTAAAAATCCACCAAACCCACCTTTCTTAAGATGATGGCATGGTGGGCTAAGAGATCATCTAGGGCACTTTTGGGCATGTAATGCAACGATTCTTCTACGCTCAAGGGGCGGCGTTTGAGCAATTCTAAAAAAGCAGAGGGCGTTAAATGCAGATGGGGCATTTGTGGGGGCGTGGTGCGGCTTGGCAAACTTAAGGGCAAGTTTTCAAAGTGGGTGGCTAATTGGAGTAATTGGGCGTGGCTAGTGGGCTGGACTTTGTAGGAGGGGGGGCGATCAATGGTGCTTAAATCCACACGAGCAAGATTTTTGACTTGTTGTAAAAACGAAACCAAGGCTTGGATATGCTCGGGCGCATCATTGACTCCTTGCACGACCAACACCTCAGCGACTAGCATGCCTGAATACTGGTTGGCAAAATCTAAAATGCCCTCTAGGATAGACTCTAGACAGAGATTTTTGCTAGGCCGATCGATTTTTTTAAACACTGGGGACAAGGTGGCATCTAAGGAAAATTTGACAATATCATAATGGTGTAACGCCCTTTGGACTTCAGGCTTGCCAAATAAAGACCCATTGCTTAAGATCAAAGTTTGGGTATGCGGGGGGGTTAGGGGTTTGAGAGCACAGATCAAATCCAAAAGATGGGGGTAAAGAGTGGGTTCGCCATTGGCGGTGGTGGTGAGCACATCTAAACGCACGGGGCAATTTGCCAACGCCTCTTGCACGGCTTGGACAATCATTTCTAAGGGTAAAATGGTGTACATGCGATCAATGGGTTTGGCTTTGGCAAGTTCGCAATAAATGCAATCAAAATTACATTGCTTGATCGCTCCAGATAAGTCAATCCCCAACGACCAGCCAAAGCGGCGCGAACGCAGAGGTCCAAAGACAATGGGGGCTTTAGACATCGGCTAACTTTTGGAAAGTGCACTTCAAGCACACCCACACGCTAGGTTTTCTCTTATAGGCTTTAAACACCAGCATATACCCACACTCGGGACATTTTTGATCGCTGGGTGGGTAGTTAGAGATAAATTGGCATTGAGGGTAGTTAGCACACCCATAGAACAACCCCCGCCTACCTCTCTTTTCCACAATATGCCCACTACACTCGGGGCACACACCAACAACTTTTTCTTCTTTGGGGTGAGGGGCTTTGGAGCGGATATTTTTGCATTGCGGATACCCACTGCATGCCACAAACTCGCCAAAACGCCCCTTTTTGAGCACCATGGGCTTCCCGCATTTCTCGCATGGCTCTAGGGGGGTTGGGGTTTGCTCGGTGGGGGGTTTGATAAATTTACATTTAGGATACCCACTGCATGCCACAAACTCGCCAAATCTGCCCTTGCGTCGGACTAATTCTAAACCACACTCTGGGCAAAATTCCCCAGTTGGCACGCTGGTTTTTTGGGAGGCAATTTGGGCTTTTCCAGCCTCAATTTGGTCCATAAAGGGGGTGTAAAAATCAAAGAGCACCTGTTGCCATGAGGCTTTGCTACTGGCAATAGCATCTAATTTATCCTCTAGACCCGCACTAAAAGCTACATCCACAATCCCACTAAAATGTTTTTCTAAAATCCCAATCACCACAAAGGCATCTTCTGTGGGCACGAGTTGTTTATTTTCTAACTTGACATAGGAGCGATTGGCCAGCAGGGCAATGGTGGGCGCATAAGTGCTGGGCCGCCCAATACCCAAACTCTCTAGAGTTTTAATCAAAGAGGCTTCTGAATAACGCGTGGGGGGTTCTGTGGAGCATTTTTTAGCCTCTAACTTATCTAGGCGCACACTCTGATCTTTTTGCAAGGCGGGTAAAAGTTTATCGCGATCGCACTCGCCTAAAACCCGATGGTAGCCATCAAAAATCAATTTACGCCCGCTGGCCTTAAAAGTGCCATCCGCGCAACACAGGCGTAGGGTTTGGTTTTCAAAGAGAGCATCGGTCATTTGGGAAGCCAAAAAGCGGTTATAAATCAACGTATAGAGCCGGTATTCTTCAGGCTTGAGATAATCCTTGGCAACGGTGGGCGTGAAGTTTAAATTGGTCGGGCGGATGGCTTCATGGGCTTCTTGGGCGGCTTTGTTTTTGGAGGTGTAGGTTTTGGGCTTGCTAGGCAAATAGGGCGCGCCGTAAGTTGTTCCAATAAAATCCCGTGCTGCCTTGATCGCTTCTTTGGCGACATTCAGGCTATCGGTACGCATATAGGTGATAACCCCACTCATCCCCTCAGGGGTCGCCACGCCCTCATAAAGCCTTTGGGCAATGCCCATGGTTTTAGAGGGACCATAGCCTAGGTGTGTGGAGGCACTTTGTTGCAAGGTGGAGGTCATGAAGGGTGGGGGGAGGGGCTGGTTTTATTTTTATGGGCGATCTCTTGGACTTGGTAGGTTTGGGTGCGCAGGTGTTGGACCATTTTGAGCGCATCGGGTGCATCAGTGAGGCTTTGTTTTTTGATTTTCTCTCCCCTGTAACTCTCTAGGCTTGCCTCTATACACCCCTCAAATACGCCCTCAATGTTATAGTAAATCAAGGGCTTGAAAGCTTGAATCTCCCTTTCGCGATCCACCACGATTTTAAGCGCGGCACTTTGCACCCGCCCAGCACTCATGCCCTTAGCAATTTTGTTGGCTAGCAAAGAGCTCAAACTAAAACCCACAATGCGATCAAGCAGGCGCCTAGCTAATTGGGCGTTGATTTTATAAACATCGAGGGTTTTAGGGTGTTTGAGGGCATGCAAAATGGCGGATTTGGTGATCTCATGGAAGACAATACGGGGGAAGTGGAAAATGGGGTTGTTGGAGGGCGCATGGTTGGTTTGTTGCTCTAAATCTAGGGTTTCTTGCAAGATTTGATTAGCACTCATCTTTTTTGTCTGTGAAGTGCGTTGGTTTTCCTTGATAAGATAGGCAATGTGGTAACCAATGGCTTCCCCCTCGCGATCCTCATCGGTGGCGATATAAATTTGGCTAGCACTCTTAGCTAGGCTTAAAATTTGTTCCACAATGTCCTCATGGTCTTTATCCACAATGTATTTGGGAATAAACTTATCCTCTTGGATACGAATCCCCATAGCGTATTTGCTCAAATCCCGCACATGCCCTTTAGAGGCGATGACATGGTAATTTTGATCGAGAAAATTGGCAATGGTCTTGGCTTTTGTGGGCGATTCCACAATAATAAGCTTTTTTTGGTTGGCTTTCATCTCACACTCTGGTCTTGGTTTTTAGAACATTATAGACTATTTTTGTGGGTGTTGTGTTACTTTTCAAAGTTCTTGTCCAAAAACATGGAATAGCTCTTGCTTTTGTGTGGGTATCACATTAGCAAAGGATGCAAAGATGAGTTTTCGGATCAATACCAATGTTGCGGCTTTAAATGCGCACACAATCGGCGTGCGCAACAATCGGGACCTTGCTAGCTCTTTAGAAAAATTAAGCTCAGGGTTGCGAATCAATAAAGCCGCTGATGATGCTTCAGGGATGGCAATTGCAGATAGTTTGAGAAGCCAGAGCGCGAGTTTAGGGCAGGCAATCAAAAATGCCAACGATGCGATCGGGATCGTCCAAACCGCTGATAAGGCGATGGATGAGCAGATCAAAATCCTAGACACGGTGAAAACAAAAGCCGTTCAGGCCGCTCAAGATGGGCAGACTGCAGAGACTAGAAAAGCTTTGCAGAGCGATATTCTACGGCTTTTAGAAGAGCTAGACAATATCGCTAACACCACGAGCTTTAATGGGCAACAGTTGTTGGCGGGTAGCTTTTCTAATAAAGAGTTCCAGATAGGTGCTTATTCTAACACCACCATCAAAGCATCCATAGGCCCTACAGGAACAGACAAGATCGGGCATGTGCGTTTTGAAACCTCGGGGATGGATCGTGCGGGGATGCAGGTGAGTGCCGGGGCAAATAACTTAAAAGAGGTTACGCTCAACTTTAAGTTAGCCAACTCGGTCAATGATTTTAAGTTGGAATCAGTCAAGATTTCCACCAGTGCGGGCACGGGCTTAGGGGCGTTGGTGGAAGTGATCAACAAGTTTTCTAACACGCTAGGCTTACGTGCAAGTGCCAATGTCATCGGGACCGGGGGTAAGCCCGTGCAATCAGGCACCATCCAAGGGCTCACCATCAATGGCGTGTTGATCGGGAACATCAACGATGTCAAACGCAACGACCGCGATGGACGACTCATCAATGCGATCAACTCGGTTAGGGAACGTACGGGTGTAGAGGCCTATATTGACATCTCTGGGCGTTTAAATTTGAAAAGCACCGATGGACGTGCGATCTCTGTGCATGCGGATGGGAAAAGCGGGGCTGTGCTTGGGGGTGGCAATTTTGTCGGCGTGTCAGGTAAAAGCCATGCGATCGTGGGGCGTTTGACTTTTGTCAAGCAAGATGCGCGCGACATCACCGTGAGTGGGATCAACTATAGCCATATTGGCTTGCATTCCTCTCAAGGGGTGGCCGAATACACGGTGAATTTACGCGCAGTCAGAGGTGTATTTGATGCCAATGTCGCTAGTGCCAGTGGGGGCAATGCCAATGCTACACAGGCAGGCCTCAACTTTAAGGGCATCGGTGCGGGAGTAACCAGCCTTAGAGGTGCGATGGTGGTGATGGACATGGCAGAGAGTGCGCGTGTCCAGCTAGATAAAATCCGCTCCGATCTAGGTTCTGTACAGATGGAGTTAGTGACCACCATCAACAATATCTCTGTAACGCAGGTGAATGTGAAGGCAGCCGAATCGCAAATTAGAGATGTGGATTTTGCCCAAGAGAGCGCAAGTTTCTCTAAATACAACATCTTGGCACAGAGTGGGAGCTTTGCGATGGCACAAGCCAATGCGGTCCAACAAAATGTCTTGCGACTCTTGCAATAGGGAGAATTGGGGCTTTGTCGCCTAATGCATGACATCTATGAAAAGAATTTGGCCATCTTGGCCACGAAAGACCCCTTGTTAGCCCTGCAACTCTCCCAAGTTAAAAGCAATCTCAAATATGAAGTCTTCATGCAAAAGGACGACTTCAATATCATTGACATCACCAGCAACACGCCCCTTTTTAAGCACAAACCCCTAGAGGAAAATCTCCAACGCCTCAAGGAATTAAGCCCCTATATCTACACGCCCTATTTGTATTTTTATGGTGCGGGGAATGGCATGCTTTACCGCTTACTCTTAGGGCATTCTCAAATCCAGCGAATCGTGGTGATCGAGCCTGAAATTGAAATTTTATTCATTGTCTTTAACTTGTTGGATTTTAGCGAGGAGATTCAAAACGATCGTTTGATTTTTTTGTTAGCCAGTGCGTGTTCTTACCAAATGCTTTCCTCTCTTTTTGACATGGACAAAAAGGCGCGCATTTATGCTAAAGTCTATGAGCTCATCATTTTCAACCATTACTACGATCGCTACCATGAGCAAATCCAGCAGATCAATCAAGATTTGATCAAGGCGATTGAAAATGCTGTCATCAGTGTGGGCAATGATGCCAGAGATGCCATCATGGGGATCAAACACCATGTCCAAAACCTCCCCTATCTGGTGCAAACCCCCACGCTTTTAAACTTGATTGATGCCCTTAAAAAGCGCAACGTCCTTTATAACACCGCCATTATTATCTCTACCGGACCTAGTCTTAACAAGCAATTACCCCTTTTAAAGCAGATCGCCCCCTATGCCACCCTCTTTTGCATCGATGCCTCTTTTCCCATTTTACATGCTTATGGCATCAAGCCTGACATTGTGCTCTCTTTAGAACGCGTGGAGGCTACGGCTAAATTCTATGAGGACACCCCAAAGCTTGCTCAAGAGGGTGTGATCTTTGCGATCACCTCCATTGTGCATGAACGCTTGCGTGAGGCGATCACGCATGGCGTGCCACAATTTAGCTTGCGCCCCTTTGGCTATACCAGTGTTTTTGGCTTGCATGAATATGGTTATTTGGGCATTGGCATGAGCGCGGCGAATATGGCTTATGAACTCATTGTGCACGCCCGTTTTGCGCGTTGCATTTTTATCGGTCAAGATTTGAGCTTTGCGCCTAGTGGGGCAAGCCATGCACAAGGGGCTTTGTATGGGGCTGATGAGATCGCCCCCAAGCAAGAGGGGGAAAAGATTTTTATTGAAGGCTATGGGGGAGAGGGGCAGGTGGAGAGTACACGGATTTGGAAACTCTTTTTAGATTTTTTTGAAAAGGACATTTACCACACGCCCTATAAACTGGAAGTGATCAACGCCACAGAGGGCGGGGCGCGCATACAAGGCACTTTAGAACTCCCCTTTACAGAATGCTTAAAGCGTATTCACGAGGATTTACAAACCACAGAACCCAAAACACCCCTCAAGCTCACACCCCCAACACCCAAGCAAAGTGTGCATTTTTTAGCCAGTGCTAAGAAAACCTGCCAAGACATCATCGCTTATTCCAAAGAGTGCAAAGAAAAAATTGAGGGCTTGTTTTTAGAAGTGGCGGGGTTTTTAGAGGAGATCGAGGCCCTAAATGCCCAAAAACAACTAGAACGCTTGGATCTCAAAAAATTAGAGGAACTCAGCACCAAAATTGATGCGATCAAAGATTTATTTGAAGAAGTTAAATTTAACTATTGCTTTAATGATGCGATTCAGTCCTATATTTTCCACCAAGAGTTAGACATCGCCAAGATTGTGAGCAAAGCCACTTTTAATCAAGATGCGCTCAAAGCCAAACAATTAGAGTGGATTTACGCCCACAAGTACTGGCTTTTTAGCCTCGCTGGGGGGATCACCTGTGTGATGGAGATTATCGAGCAAGCCTTGCAAGCTTGGGGAAAAAATTAGCGCATAATTTTGGGGGCTCTAAAAAGGCTTATTAGACCCCTATGCTCTAATGCGTATAACCCATCGGAACGACCCCATTCTCTTCTGAGAGTCGCTTATGCTTTCCTAGTTTAGCGGTGTCTAACTCTTTGATCGCTTGCTTGAGGTCTTTTAAAAATAAGGACATTTGTTCCATACTCTGATCGGCGCGCACGACAATACGCATCACAGAGACATTTTGGAAATTGGCAGGGAGTGGATAAGCGGGTACCTGCCAGCCATTAAAACGCAGGCGATCGGCTAAATCATAAAGGTCCCATTGTTTTTCTTCTTGCGCTTGTGCATTCATCGCCCAGCAAACAATGGGGATATTCTCACCCCCATTAATCATGTCAAAAAGTCCCAATGCTTTAATGCCCCTTGCCAAGAAAAGCCCTACATCACGGGTTTTGGCATGCACGGCTCTATAACCCTCAAAGCCCCAACGCACAAAGCAATAATATTGTGCCCAAATTTGCGAGCCAGAGCGGGAAAAATTGATTTGAAAAGTGGGCTCAAAGTCCCCCAAATACGCCACCTTAAAGATCAATTCATCGGGCAAGAATTGCTTATCACGCCACATCACCCAGCCAATCCCCGGATAAATGAGCCCGTATTTATGCCCAGAAGTTGAGATAGAGATGACATTTTCAAGGCGAAAATCCCACGCTAGATCCGGCTCCATAAAGGGCAGATACAGTCCACCAGAGGCAGCATCGACATGGATGGACACGCTGATTTTAGCCTGTTGGTTATATTCACTTAGTAACCTATCTAAGGTCACAATGTCATCAAACGCCCCTGTATAAGTGATTCCCATGATGGGCACGATCCCAATCGTGTAGTCATCGCAAAGATCAATGGCTTTTTGCGCATTCAAGGTCAGGTCGTGCCAATCGCTCAGAGGAACTTCGCGCAACTCCACATCCCAATAAACGCAGAACTTTTCCCACACCACTTGGTAGCCCGAGCTGACAATGAGATTTGGCTTTTTGGCGTTGGTGTCGATGCCTAGAGCTTGTGCCCTCTTGCGCCATCTAAATTTCATCGCCATTCCGCCTAACATACAAGCCTCTGAGGAACCCACCGTGGAAGTGCCCAAATAATCCTCTTTAGGGTTGGCATTCCAAAGATTGGCGATGATATTCACACAGCGTTTTTCAATCTCGGTGGTTTGTGGGTATTCAGACTTATCAATGGCGTTAGTCGCCATGGAATCGAGCATGATTTTTCGGGCTTCCTCCTCCATATAGGTCTGCACAAAGGTGCAAAGATTGTAGCGGGGGTTGCCATCATGCATCATCTCATCGGACACCAACTGGTAAGCGATGCGCGGATCCATCATCTTTTGCCCTATCTTTTCGCGGGGCAACAAAACATCGCTCTCCGCACTGCCAAAAATGGGCGTAGAAGAAGTGTCCGCCTTAAAAACAAATTTTTCCTCATCTCTTTCGATGTGACTTTTTTTGTGTAACATGAGAAGTCTCCTATTTTCTTTAAATGTGCTTTAAACTGAGAGCTTTTTCCAAGCCTGCATGAATCGATAATAGCGGTTTTTGGTTTTTAAATCTTAAACACACTTAAGAAGTCATTGAGATCAAGGGTTTGCTGGTTGAGTTCATTAGAGGATTTTTGCATCGAATCGTTGATTTTTAATAAATCTTGCACACAGGCAGCGATTTTGTCTCCATTCTCAAGAACACTTGTGGTGTGTGCGTTGATTTTTTGGATATTGTTGAGATTAATCAAGGATTGATCCACCGCGCTCACAATCACGCTAGAGAGATGGTTCATGTGGCTTTGCATTTGGCTTGAGTGTTGGGCTAGAATTTGCATTAATTGCAGATTATCCTTTCTCTCTTGGTTCATCTTGGCAATGGATTTCAAAATGTGCTTGACAATGGCTTCACTCTCTGTAATATTGCCTTGAGTCCTCTCGGCTAATTTTCTCACCTCATCGGCCACCACCGCAAAGCCCCGCCCGTGCTCGCCCGCCCGTGCGGCTTCTATGGCGGCATTGAGGGCGAGCAAATTCGTTTGATCGGCAATCTCGGTGATGGCATCCAGTACACTTGAAACATTCTGTGCCTCTGTGGATAAAGATTGCATTTCTAGGGCATCATTTTCCTCATTGGCTTTGTTGCGTTGGACATGCTCATCAATCACGCTCACTGCTGCCTTGGTTTCAGACACATTTTTGAGCACGCCCTCTAAAAGCTCTCGGGTAGAAAGGGACACCGCCATGCTCTCATCTAGGATTTGGCGGCTAGAGTGGCTTAAATCCGTGTTACT
This sequence comes from Helicobacter mehlei, assembly GCF_003660265.1. GTDB lineage: Bacteria > Campylobacterota > Campylobacteria > Campylobacterales > Helicobacteraceae > Helicobacter > Helicobacter mehlei. The sequence continues at coordinate 59,568 of NZ_QXQP01000003.1, read as the reverse complement.
ACGGCTAATTTGTTCGATTTGCTTGGAATTGGAGTCCAAATCTGCAGAAATGGTGCCTAGAGACTTGGAGATTGCCGTGTTGTTTTGCACTTCCTTAAAGATTTTTTGTAAGGTGTTGCGCATGTACTCGATGAAGACATTCACCGATTTGGTCATCAAACCTATTTCATCATGGGTAACAATGGCGATCTTGTCGGTGAAAGTTTTACTATCTACGATGTGTTGTAATGCCTTGTTAATCTTTTGCAATCTCTTAAAAATATTGCGCACCACCAAGAGGGACAAAATTGTCGTAACAATAATGAGCAACACTTCACAGATTGCCAAGAATACAAAATAGTGGGTATTCTTGCTGATCTCAGTCTCAGTGAGATTTGTGATGTTTGTGCTGATTGTATCCTCTACTTGTTTGAGCAAATCGATTTTTCTTGTGATGGTTGCAAACCAGATTGTAGGCTTAATGCCAAAATTGCCCACAAGGTATTTTTTGATCAGTGCTTGGCGCATCGCCTCCACATCTTTAAAGCTTGAATCCTGTGAGACTTGGCGGAAAAACGCCACGCTCTTGGCATCCCCAAAGGAGAGGAAATATTTTGTAAAAACCTCTTGCTTGGCCACTAAGGCGATGAATTTAAAATAATTGGGATCGGCTGGGGCATTGGCGATGAAGATTCGATTGGCTGTAGCCCTCTCTAGCCCAGACATCTCTTTGGCATAAAGGAAGCTGATATAGCCCATCATTCTATCCGCAATGCGGGAGCTATGGATGATATTAATGGATTCTAGCACGCTATCTAAAAAGAGATCGATGCTTTGCGTGAAGTAGGCAATCGTGCTATCCACAAGTGCCTTCTTATCCTCAGATACCATGGCATCGCGGATTTGGGGTAATTTGTCTAAAAAATGCAACTCTTTTTGCAAGGTCTGTATGTATGCAACATCTAAACCCGGAGCGGAATTTAGAAATTTTTTAAGTTGCTCTAAGCGCGTATCTGTGTGCCGCCTTTGCTCTTGTAGCTCTTTGGCAAATTGCACCCCATTACTAGAGAGGAAACCCGCACTCATCCCGCGTTCTTTTTGCATTTCATGCACGAGCGCAGAGAGGTATTTGGACACCTCGACTGGCGCGCTAAGTCCTTATTGCGCACCAAAGAGCCATAAGTGTTATATAATTGCCACAACATAAAGGACAATAGGGCTACCATCGGAATTGAAATGATTAATATGATTTTACTTTGTAACTTCAAACCATTAAGCGGACCCAAAAAAGACTCCTAAAAAACGCTTGTTATTGACAATTCTCTTAATAACCACGTCTATATCACCCAACATTCCTTGGAAATTCTAGCATATTTCACACAAACAAGGTTTAATGTGTTGGCGTGATTCTACCAACATTTTGTCTCTAGGTTTTCTCTATTTGTGTCAAAGGAGATTATATGCGACTCACCAACTCGCCTTTTGGACCAGTTGACTTCAGGTATGTTGCACGAACAAAGAATATCGCCACTGCTACACTCGGACCAAAGGCTTGCAATGCTTAGGCATATTCTCTCCTTTCTTTAAGATTAAACTAATCCACAACATTCACAAAACCGCTTGTTTTAAAGCGCTTGCACGTCTATTTGGGCGTTATTTGCCTTGATTTGGCAGGTTTCTATGTTTTGTTGGGAGCGCCCTAGTTGGATATTCCCATTATTGATTTTAATCTCTAAGGCGCGCACGCCCGCTTGTAGTTCAATCGTGCCGTTATTTGCCTTGGTGTAGCAGGTGTCTAGGGGCTCATATAAGAATAAGTCGCCCGAATTGACCTTAGCCTTGAAATTTTTGATCGCGCTTTTCACGCTGACACTGCCATTATTGAGCTTTAACTCTAATCGTTCTATGGGCGCATTCACCGCCACCTTAGCGTTGTTGGCAGACAAGTAAAGGGCGATGTGATTAACAGGCAGATAAATTTTAGCCCTCCGGAAAACCTTGCAATCCCCTTGCAAGCCCTTTTTTACTAAGAGGGCAAAGGCATCCCCAATGCTACGGATTCCCCTAATCTCTTCGACTAATTCCTCATCCTCTGGGGTGGTGATGTAAAGGCTGTGATCGTTGTGCTCGATCAAGAGATCCGAATCGCTAGTATCGCTTTCAAACACCACGAACGCGTCTTTTTTATCGGTGGGCAAGACTTCAATTTCCATCTTTAAGCCAAACTTCACTTCTAAGTCGCTGGCTTTAAACTCAAATGTTTTTTCCATCGCTCACTGCCTTTCTTAAAATTTCCTTTTGTTTGCGGATTTTTTCCACTAAAAAGGGCGCATTTTTGGGGACAATGGGGCATTTCTTGGATTTGCTGAGGTAGTTTTTGAGCACACAGGCGCGCCCCATACATTGGAAGAAAAAGAAACAATCCTTACAAGCGGGGTCAAATTGGATGTGCTCCTCCCACGCCTCGAGCTTATGCGCCTCTAGTTTTAGCCCCTCTTGCAAATTACCAAATTTATTATGCTCTTGGTTGAGCGCGATGGTGCATTTAAGCACCTCTAATTTAGGATTGATCGTTAAATTCGAGGACTTGGAGGCATAACACACCGATCCGGCAATTTGGGTAAGCATGCCTAAATCGCCTAGTAAAAAGCCCTGTTCTTGCGCCTCCCTCTCCCAAGTGCCCTGCATATCGGCGCACCGCTATGACAAGCTTGCTTGCGCTCGGGCGTGATGGTGTTATTGCCCTCAGAATAAAGCCCAATGGGTCTAAAGAGTAGGGCAAAGCGGTGATCCCCATTGATAAAGTCAAGATTTTTAAAGAATTGCGCTCTTTGTTCGGGACTAGAGCTGTGTTGGTTGAAGTTACACCTCAACATGATGTAAAAGTGCTCTTTAAGCGCGCTGATCGCCTTGATATTGCCCATGATCTGATCATAACTCCCGCCCCCGCCACATTTGGGGCGCATTTTGTCATGCTGTTCTTTAAGCCCGTCTATGGTGATCTGAAAGGCTTTGACATTGCGTTGCACCAACGCTTGCATGTTCTCTTGACTCAAAAGATAGCCATTGGTGGTCATAGAAGCAGTGTGTTTGATATGGGCAATTCTCTCTTGAAAGGCTAAAATCCATTTGAGGTTTAAAAGGGGCTCACCCCCGAAATATTCGATGCGGATGCGCTTGTCTTGGTTATGCGCGATGAGCTCAAAGATTTTATCGCTGTGGAGCTGTTTAAATCGAGCGGTGTCCTCGTGGTTTTCATAGCAATAGACACAGCGGAAATTGCACGCATCCCCAGCTGGGAGCAAGATTAAATGCAACTCATTTTGTTCTTTTTGAATCTGCTTGCCAAATTCTTGTTTGTAAAACCCTTTTAAAAAGGCTTCATCAACTAGAAAAGCACTTTGGCTTAAAAATTCGAGGTGCTGAGCGGGGAAGTCTTCAGTAAAGGCGATTTGGTGCTTGGTTAGCTCTGCAATGTATCTTGGCTCAATGGAAACACCGATGTCATTGAACCAATTATAGAGGTAGAGTTCCCCCCCGATTATCTAAGATACTCACTTGTTTGAGCAGTTGGTGGTAATTCATTTTTAAAGTCCTTCCTTTTAGTGGCTTAACCCTAGCATAATTCTTTACTCAAAATCCTTAAGTTAGGGTTTAATATAGCCCAACTCTAAAAGCGCGTTTGCCATCTCTTTAAGAATGGGGCCGTTTTTGCTCCCCCCCTCGCCATGTTCGACTAAAATGGTGATGGCATATTGGGGGTTTTTGTAGGGCAAAAAGGCGGTGATCCACGCATGTGAGCGGTGGAAATATTCCATTTGACTCTCTTTGATGCGCACTTGGGTATTTTGATCGATCCCCACCACTTGGGCAGTACCCGTTTTGCATGCTAAAGCCACCTTCGTCCCACGCGTGCTTTTATAGGCTGTGCCCCCGGGGGTGCTACAAGCCCCATACATCCCCTCACGCAAGAAGGGGAGTTTGGATTTTTGTAACCCATCTAAAACATCCTGGGGCTTGGGATGTTCTTTAAGGGAAAAATGAGGGATGGGGAGTTTGCCCGAGGCAATTAGTGCAGTGTAGTTAGCCACCTGCATGGGCGTGGCTAGAAAAGAGCCCTGACCAATGGAGGTGATCAGCGTATCCCCCACATTCCACATCGCCCCAAAGCGTTTCATCTTCCAACTCGGATCGGGCAAGATTCCCACAAACTCATTGGGCAAATCCACCCCGGTTTTTTTCCCAAAGCCTAGTTTCCTGAAGGTTTTGGTGAGGTTGTCAATGGATATATCTAAAGAAAATTTATAAAAATAGACATCGACAGATTCTTTGATCGCCTTATAAAGATTGGTTTCGCCATGCCCCCCTGCTTTCCAATCCCTAAACTTGCGTTTCCCCACTTCAATATAACCGGGTGCAAAAACACTTGTTTTTTCCGTGATGGGTAGGTATTCTAAGAAACTCAAGGCTGAACCCATTTTCACCACCGAGCCGGGCGGGTAAAGCCCATTGATGAGGCGGTTTAACAAGGGGTTGTAGATATCATCTTGCAGATTTTTCCAATTAGCCACACTAATACCCCCAATAAATTCGTTCAAGTTATACTCCGGATAACTCCCAGCCACTAAAATCTCCCCAGTATGCACATCCATGACAATAATTGCGCCCCGTTTGTCGATAAACAGCGTGTCTGCCTTGTGTTGCAAGCGTTTATCGAGGCTTAAAATGAGATCATTATTGGTTTGAGGCTCCTTTTTCTCCAACACTTCCAATTCTTGATTGAGCGCATTCACGCTGACTAGCTTATAACCCATCTCACCTTGCAAAAAGTCGTTATATTCTTTTTCTAACCCGGTCTTGCCGATGGTGTGGGTGTATTGACTCTTGGGGTTTTCTTTGAGGTCTTGGGTGTTAGCCGCACTCAAATACCCGATCACATGTGCGGCTAGGGCGTTATTGGGGTAGTAGCGCTTGTTTGCCGCATTGATAATGATATGTGGGTTTTGGGTGAGCTTGGCATAGAGGGGTTGCATTTGGTCATAGGGGATAAAGTCCAAGATAATAATGGCATTGTGGTTGTAGCGGGAATTTTGTTTTTGGTAATCCTCGAGCGCGTCGGTGGGGTTTAAATCGGGGAAGTAGTGTTTTAAATACGCAAGCTGGGCTTGCAGTTGGGCTTTTTTTAAAGAGGGGGGGAGGGCGATGCTAAAACCTAGTTGGTTAATAGCGAGCAATTCGTGGTTGCGATCCATGATCAGTCCCCGGGTGGGCACTAAGATTTCTTTTTTGGTCATGTTGCGCAAAGCGAGTCGCTCAAAGTAGTCGTTGGTCTTGATTGTCAAAATAAAGATTTTGAGCAATAACAATGCCCAAACTAGGAATAAAAACCCTAAGACGAATTTATACCTGAGACTTAACATAAACCCTCCAGAGCACAAACTCAAAAAGGCTATAACCCACTAGATAGCGGAGCATTTCGACACTATTTTGATTCAAGAAAGACAGAATCACAAAGTAAATCGCATAGATTGCAAAAATATGGAGGGCATCACCTAGTGGGTTGTCTGCAAACATGTTCAAAAGCCAATGCACCACGATCTTATCGTACAGGATGAAGAGCAAAATCAAAACCCCCAAGGGTTCTAGGTGGATGGCTTCAATGCAGAGCAGACAAAAAAAGATGTAGAGCATCCACCCGTTTTGTTGGTCCTCTTGGGCACTGAGCATGCGGTAAAAGGCAAATAAAAACCCAATCATGGGGGGTAAAAACAAATAAAGGTCTTTTAAATTGCTATACAAGTAAAAGCCCAGCCCATAGGCGATCCAGCGGGTATAGTGCTTGAATTTAAGTATTTTCATCAGTTTTGATCCCAAAAAGTCCCTCGATGATCGCCATTTGGATCGCATCTAAAGAGCCAAATTTAGCAGAAATGTCAGTTGTTTTTAAGCAAGTGGCTAGGCAGTTGGGGGTTTTGTGCCAAAGGGCGTGTTGTTGGTTGGCATTGAGTTTATCAAATTTGGTGTAAATCCGGCGCACTTGTTGGGTGGGGGCAATTAACTGATCTAAAAAACACGCGACCTCTTGATCGAGGGCAAGGTTGGGGTGCCGTGCATCCACAAGGTGCAAGAAAAGCTTAATGCTACTACGTGTTTTTAACAAATTGCATAAAAAAACCCCCCATTCTTGTTGCAAACTCTTAGAAACTTTGGCATACCCAAAACCGGGTAAGTCGATACAATGAAATTTTAAGACTTGGTGTGTTAATTGCCATCTAGTGTCAAAAAAATTAGCTGTTTGGGTTTTACCCGGGGTGGCCGAGCTCTTGGCAATTTTTTGTTGCAACACCTTGTTAATTAGGGTGCTTTTACCCACATTGCTACGCCCCAGAAACACCACTTCGGGTAGGTGCATCGGCGGACAATGCTCTAGCTTACTGGCCGCACATAAAAATTGACTCTGCAGGACTTTAATGGGGGGCATGGGATTCCTTGGAGTGCTGGGCTTTTTGTTTGGCTTTTTTGGCCTTTTCTTGCTCGTTGGCTTTTTGGATGTCCTCCATATCAAAGATAAATTTAGCCGGCTTGTCTTTGCCCCCCACCACATCTGCATACCCGCTCACATTATTTAAGATGATCTCTTCGCCCTTAATGGAGTTGATCTTGCCCACTTCATTGACCACCGCATTTTGCAAGAGGCGGTATTCACGCTTGATTGCATCATAGATCAAGCGATCGGAGTGCCCCTCCACATGGCGGCCATCTTGGGTTACAATGTGGAATTTGACCGACCCGATCGCCTCGTATTTAATGGGTTTGCGTTTTTGGTTGGTGTAGATCACAACCTTATCAGCCGTGAGGGTGTCCTGCCCTTTTTTGATGAAAACATGCCCTTCAATGATGGTGGTTCTTTTCTTTTCATTGGCTAAAAATTTATCAGCAGTGATCTCCAAAGTCTCCTTGAGGGGCACAGCACCTAAGAGCCCCACTAACACCAGCAAATAGAATAATCTTAAAATGGCAAATCCCCTGTGGGTGATTTTCTTGAGGATTGTTGGGTATTTTCTAGGTTGATAACCGCGTGGATGTGTTTAGCCCGCAAGATTTTGGCCACATGGTTGTAGGTGATGTCATCGCCCTTCACATCTCCCTCTGGCGCACTCAAGTAAAAATACCCGTGCCCATCAAAAGTCTGTTTGCTGTGATCATAAGTGCCTTTTTGACTCCAAAAACTTTCGTTATTGCTGGTTGTGTAAAGAACGCCCTTAGGGAAGGTGTAAAGATCCTTTTTACGCACCACCACTTCTCCTTTAGCGTGCTCTTGGGTGTGGGTTTGGGGGTCAAACTTGCTGAGTGTAAAATCATAGAGCACCTCGTGATCGCTATATTGCAATGCTCTGCTCCCTTCAATCTTAAAATCGGTGCTGGCGGTGCTTGTTTGGAAAGCGTGGAATTTTTGCACCTCAATTTTAGCAAACTCGCCCCCTTTGGTTGAGAGACTAGGCTGGGGTTTTAAAAAAAGCAAAATCAAGCCCACCATCACCACGCTTAAAGAAATAAAAAAAATCCAAATTGAGTTGAGCCGTCCCACAAATTATTCACGCACCAAGATCGTGGGTTGGGACATGTGTTTGGCATAGTCATTTGCCTCTTCTTCGCTCTTAAAGCCGCTGATAAAAACGCGGTAGATGGGCTGGTTGTCTTTGATTCCTTCTACCATGCGGATTTTATGCCCCTTTTTTAATTTGGCTTGCCAATTGCGTTGTGCCTTGAGTGCCCCCTCTTTATTCCTAAAAGCCCCCATTTGCAACGAAAATTCCCCACCGCTGTAGCTTTGTTGGGTGGGACCGACTTTAAATTCTTTTTGGAGGGTGTGGTTTTGGGGGATGTTTAGAGTTTTAGCATATTGCTTGGAGACCACCCCCCCAAACCCTAGCACCTGCAGTTTGACAGGAGCAACCCCCTTGCCCACCATTTCAATATCCCTAGCGGCGATGTTGGAGAGATCGATGATGCGGTTAGGCACAAAGGGACCTCGATCATTGATCCGCACAATGGTGCTTTTGTTGTTATCCTTATTGGTAACCTTGACAATGGTATTCATGGGTAGGGTTTTATGGGCGGCGGTGTGGGCGTACATGTTATAAGTCTCGCCATTACTCGTTTTTCTAGCGTGGAAATTGGGGCCATACCAGCTAGCATACCCATCAAAGGTCTGCCCTACAGCGACTTTTGTTGGGTAGTAGGTCTTTCCACCCACCTTATAAGGGCGCATGGTGGCTCTTTGCATCGCCTCTGAATCAATCATGCCCCCCGTGAGCGATCGGGGTGTAACTTTAGCGGTTGTGGGCGGGAGAGGTGCGCTAGGGGAGGTTTTAGTGATGGGGGGTGTAGAACTGAGCGGAGGTTTGGGGCTGGGGGTGCTAGAGACACTAGGGGTGCTAGGCGTGTTTGGGGGGGTGGTGTGGAAACTGGGTTGGGGCTGGTAGGAGCGGCTAGGGGTTTGGCTAACAGGTGGGCTATAAGGCTCATTGGAGTAAGCAGGCGTGTTAGGGGAGTAAGAAGGGGCGTTGGATCGTGCCCCACCGAAGTTTCTAGCATCTTTATAAGCCCATAGACTTTCATGGGATTTGGCACTGGGGGGTGGTGTGCGGGGGGTGGAGGGGGTTTGTTTGCAACTGGCTAGAAACAACACACACACCAGTCCTAAGAGCCTATTGGATAAATTCATTTTGCGCCACTTTTCGACCACTTTTTTCAGAGGGTTGTTTTTTGAGGATCGGGATGATGAGGTGTTGGTTACGGCTCAAAAACGAGCCTTTTAAGTTGTTTGCCATTTTGAGCATCTCAATACTGATATGGAATTTTTTGGCAATGGAATAGAGGCTTTCTCTGGGCTTGACTTTGTGGCTAATGAAATTGCTGGCAATGTCTTTGCTGGGCGTGTAGTGTTGCCTAAAATAGGCCAAATTCTCATAGGGGATATAAACCATGCTTTTTTGCCCAATGGGGAGGAAATTATATTTAAACTGGTGGTTGTAAGATTTAAGTTCAATCAAAGAGAGTCTAGCTCCTTTGGCCACCTTTGCTAATAAAGTCCCCCCTTGAATTTCCAAACTGGCTAGTGCCACGCGTGATCCGCGATTCAGCAGATATTCTTTGTGTTCCAACGCATCGATATTGCTAAAGGCAACCGCCAAGCTCAAAATGGAACGGATATAGTTGCGAGTCTCTTTGGGCAAGAATTTTTTATCCTCGTCAAGTAAGATATTCAGATCATCGCTCCTAGCCTCTTTGATGGCTTGCAACACCCGACCCGGACCGCAATTATATGCCATCGCTACCAAATACCATTGCCCGGTTTGCTTGTAGAGCATTTGGAAGTAACTAATAGCTGCTTGGGTGCTTTTGATGGGATCACGTCTCTCATCGATATAACGATTAACCTTTAAGCCTAACATTTTGGCGGTTTCGGGAATGAATTGCCAAATCCCCACCGCCTTTTTATCGCTCTTGGCATCTGTAGCAAAATGCGACTCAGCCATCGCCAAAAACAAAAACTCTACGGGGATATTGGCTTGGATGAGCATGCTTTTAATCGTGGGGATAAAAACCCCATTGGCATCGTAATGTTTGATGAGTCCCTTCAAAGTTTGCTGGATATTTTGGTAGGTTTGGGTATTATCCACGCTCGCTAAAAACTCCCCATCGACCCCAAAGGCGTTTAAGGGCTTTAAATTCAATACATTATTAACTAAAGAGTGGGCACTAAGTGGGTTGCCCAGACAGAATGCCAAGAACAGGCTGATCAGGTTTAATTTTTTCATTTAGGACGCTCTTAAGCAACCAAAGAGGTTTTGGGCGTTTCGGGTGGTGATTTGCGCTAGGGTGTTAGGGTCTAGATCCAGCACATGGGCTATTTTTTGGGCAATTAGGGCAATATGCTTGGGTTCGTTGCGTTGTCCTCTAAAAGGATGGGGGGTTAGGTAGGGCGCATCGGTTTCTAGCAACAAGCGATCTAGGGGGATTTTAGGCAAAACCCCCACTAAATCTTTAGCATTTTTAAAAGTCGCCACGCCACCAATGCCAAAATAAAAACAAGAACTTAAATCCAGCAACACTTCATCGGCGTTGTAGCAATGCAAAACCCCCCTAAGATTGGGGTAACTTTTTAAAATGTGGTAGGCATCTAGGCTCGCCTCGCGGATATGCACGATCAAGGGCTTAGAATACTCTAGGGCTAATCCAATTTGTGCCCTAAAAATATCTTGTTGGGCTTGCTTGATGGAATCTGCTTGGCTCTCTTGGCGGTGGTAATCCAGCCCACACTCACCTACCGCCACACATTTAGGGTGCTGGATATGCTCTTTTAAAACACCCAAATCAAAACTTTGTTGATCTAATGGATGGACACCCACCGCAAAATAAAGTCCCGCATGCCTCTCGCTCAAGGCGATGGCGCGTTTTAAATCCTGTGGATCAGCCCCCGGGATAATGGCCACATTGACATGCACCTCCCTAGCACTCTCTAAGACCTCTTGTAAATCAGACTCATAGAGGGCGTGATCCAAATGGCAATGGGTATCAATCAACATATGTCTCCCTTACACAATCAAAAGCTCTATTATATTATAATCTCAAGCGATATAGCCTAAATTTTGCCACAAAAAAGGACACTTTAAGGAGATCACCATGTTTAGCGGGCTCATCTACCAAGTCGCCCAAGTAAAATCTCTTAAAGGCGATCTTTTAGAGATCAAGAGCGATTATATCCCCAAAATTGGGGATAGCATCGCCATTAATGGCGCATGCTTGAGTGTAGTTGCTTTAAACTCTCATGGCTTTAGTTTGCAACTCAGTCAATACACCCAAGAGAGCATCGCCCTAGAAAATTACCAACAAGGTGCGTTGGTGAATTTAGAACCTGCCTTGCTGGCTAATTCTAGACTGGATGGGCATTTAGTGCAAGGGCATGTCGATGGGATTGGGATCATTGAGCAAATTAAGTCTGTGGCTAATCAAATCAGCGTGCAAATCCAAGCCCCCCCCGATATTTTAAAACTCTGTATCCCCAAAGGCTCGATCGCCATTGATGGGGTGAGTCTCACTCTTGCAAGCGTGGGTGCTGAAAGCCTGGAGTTGGTGATCATCCCGCTCACCTTTAACAACACCCTTTTTAAAACCTGCCAAAAGGGGCGGCGGGTGAATATCGAAACCGATATGTTAGTTAGGAGCGTGGCACATCTCTTGGCCAAGCAAGCCCCTATGCCGACATGGCAAGTGCTAGACGCGCTCGCATTGGCTTACTAATGGGCATGCCCAAAGCGGCCGCACTGGCCTATAACATTGGCACAGACAACGCCCCTAAAGTAGTCGCCTCGGGTGTGGGACAGATTGCTAAAGCCATCATCGACAAAGCTAAAGCCTTCGATGTCCCGCTTTTTTGCAACGCTGCGCTGGTGGAATCCTTGTTAGATGTGCGTCTGGATAGCACGATCCCTCCCGAGCTTTACCAAAGTGTTGTAGAAGTCTTTGTTTGGCTACAAAATATTGAAAGCCACGCCCAAATGAGTTCTTAGAGTAGTTGCCAAATTAGCCTAAATAGGCTACAATCCGCACTGGATTTTACTTTGATAAGGACAGGGATGGAAAATAGGGACGATACAATCATCAGGTTCTCTGTGTCTTTACAGCAGAATTTATTAGATGAATTGGACAACCGCATCATCAAAAATGGCTACTCCTCACGCTCCGAACTGGTGCGCGACATGATCCGTGAGAGACTTGTTGAGGATAGTTGGTCTAAAGATGAAATGTTGCCAGAAATGGAAAATGGCTTGACCGTTGCGGTGCTGGTGATTATTTACGATCACCACCAACGCGAGCTCAACCAAAAGATCATTGACATCCAACATGAAAGCCATATCAGCATTTTATGCACCACCCATGTGCATTTAAACCAAAATAATTGTTTGGAAACCATCATCTTAAGGGGACGCCCCTCACAGATCATGCACTTGCACCTAGAGATTGGCGGGCTTAAGGGCGTGAAATTCTCCAAACTCACCAAAGCCTCTAGCTTCAAACAAAATAGCTAGGATTTTTGTGGATATTGCACTCTATGGTGGGAGTTTTGATCCCCCCCATATCGCCCATTTGGAGGTGATTAAACAGGCTTTAGAAAACCTCAAACCCGATAGACTCTTTGTGCTGGTGGCTTACCAAAACCCCTTTAAAACCCACCCTTGTTTTAGCCCCCAACAACGCTTAATGTGGATGCGCCAACTTTTAAAGGACTTAGACAAAGTGCAAGTGAGCGATTTTGAGATTTTACAAAACCGCCCCGTGCCCAGCATTGAAAGCGTGGAACATTTTTACCAAAAATTCCAACCCAACAAACTTTATTTTATCATTGGTGCAGATAATGTTGTTGGACTGGAACGTTGGGAAGGTTATTTGCAATTACAAAAATTGGTAGAATTAGTGGTTGTGCATCGGGAGGGGTACGCCCTACAACTCCCACAAGGCTTTAGGGCACAATCTCTGTTTTTGCCCCGCATCAAACGCCCGATCTCCTCAACCCAGATTAGAATTTGTTTAAAACAACACTGTATTAGCCAAGATATCCCCTATGCCCTGCAACCTTGTGCGATTCGAACTTTTAAGGAAAACTATGCCAAACCCAAGAATTACTAGGATCGTGGAACTCTTAGAGGATAAAAAGGCTACCGATATCGCCCTATTTGACTTGAGCAAGCAAGAATACATCACCGACCATGTGATTATCGCCACCGCCCTAGCAGGTAAACACGCTCTAGCCCTCTTAGATCACCTCAAAAGCACGCTCAAGCCTCTTGGTGAGGAATTTTATGCCATTGATGAGAGTAATGAAGAATGGCTTGTGATTGACTTGGGCGATGTGATGGTGCATCTTTTCACGCAGGCTTATCGCGAACGCTTCAACCTAGAGGGCTTTTTAAAAGATTACCACAACCCACGCGCGTGAATCCTACCCTCATTGCCATCATTGGGGCTAGTGGGAGTGGCAAGAGTGCCCTAGCCCTAGAGCTAGCCCAACGCTTAGATGCTGAGATTGTTTCACTAGACTCCTTGAGCATTTACAAAGAAATCAATATTGCCGCAGCCAAGCCCAGCCCCCAAGACCTGCAATGTGTGAAACATTACGGGATTAATGTTTTAGAAATCCATGAAAAAAACAACGCCCCCCTTTTTAAGCAAGAACTAGAAAAAGCGATCGCCACCACCCCTAAGAAAACCTTACTCATTGTGGGTGGGAGTGGTTTTTATCTTAAAGCTATCTTGGAGGGCTTAAGCCCCATGCCAAATTTAAGCCCTGAGCAACACTTAGAAATTCAAGAAAAAATCACAGCCCTGAATAATCCCCATGCTTTTTTGGCCCAAATCGATCCAGATTACGCCCAAATGTTCAAGCCCCAAGATACCTACCGCATCACTAAAGCCTTAGAAATTTATTTGGCAACTAAGACCCCCCCTACGCTCTATTTCCAAAAACACCCTAAAATCCCCTTTGATAGACCCATTAAACTCTATGCCCTACATGTGCTTAAAGAAAACCTGCACCAAAATATCGCCAAACGCACGGCACAGATGTTAAAATGCGGGATTGTGGAGGAAATTAGGGCACTTGTTGCCCAATATGGGAGCGATCACCAACCCTTTAGGGCAATTGGTCCTAAGGAGTGTTTGCAACACCTACAAGGCAAACTAAGTCTAAAAGAACTCTATGAAGCCATTTATACCCACACTTGCCAACTGGCTAAACGCCAGATGACCTTTAACCGCACGCAGTTTAAAGAGATTAGCTTGGTCGAACCACATGCGCTTTTAACAGATCTTGCGCCCTAATCGCGCACATGGGTCGTGCTTTTGATGATCACACTATTGTAGTCTTTTTGGAGCGGGCGGCGGTTGGGCTTGCTGTGCATGATGCGTTTGAGTTCCTCAAATTGTCTTTGAGAAATGCTGAGTGTTTCTTCGACAATAAACCAAGAGACACCCTCTGTGCAAGGAGGTGTGGTGAGTGAGCCATTAAAGTGGTAGTAATGGATGTCAGGGGGCAACAGAGTCTCTAGGGGTAAAATCTTGGGGGCTGACTTGTTTTTAAAGGAGCTAAATAAAGTGGTAAAAAGGGGATTGGCATCCCCAATATGGAAACCAATCCCCACGACCAACAAATGCCCATCATCATCTTGATGCACCAAGTGCATGCTTGTAGGCTCACGTTTGGAATGGATTGCAAATTCCATAGGAATATGGAAATGCAGGTTAATCAAGTAGTAGGGGTGATCGCGATAGAGAATAGTATTGGAGGGGGGTGCAAACTTAGCCACCAGAGTATGGTGATCGTAGCTAACAGAGGTGGGTCTGCGATCTTCATAGTCAAAAACGAGATTTTCTTTATCGGGTGTGTGGTAGTAGTGCTCGATGTTGATCGGGGATTGATTCTTGCCACTTTTGCAGGTGGCATAATCTTTGTGCAATTTATCCCAATGGTGGGCTCCCGTATGTTTGTCATAACTCCACTCACCAGCATTTAAGACACTAAGAGATAACAGACCGGCTAAAACCAACACATTTTTCATCAACATCCTTTTTGCTAGAAAGATACCTTGTTTATGCATGTATTTTTCTTTGAAAGTGACTTGTTTGTCTTAGTGGTAATCAAATCATGTAGTGAGGTAACAATCTGCCCAATCAAGTGTATTGGATGACACCCCTCTTGCCTCGTCTAAAAGCGCACCTTGAAACCCTTGCCAATGCTCCAAAAACAACACCCGATCAAAACTCTATATTGTCCGAATCAATATCGCTTGTGCCCGCACCCACGCCCTGTTGATAATTGCGCATTTGTTTGAAGACTTGCGCTTTGATGCGCTCAATGGCAGCACCTCTGTCGCGTTGATCCGCACTGAGCTGTTTGGAAAAGATAATTTGGCGTTGGCAATCTTTGATATTGATCTCCAAACCAATGTGGAATTGTCCATTGGCTTGACTCTCAAAGATTTTATTCTCAATGGTGTAAAAACCAGTCTGGTTAGTTTGTTGCACAAAGCGGGCATATTGTCCTGTGATCGCATCGGCAATTTCTTGATCGGAGTGGCTTGCAAAAATGATATTGGCTTTAGGCTTGGGGCTGTTGGCTTTGATAATGTCTTGATAAAACTGCGTGGATTGGGGCGTGCGTCCATAGGCACTCAAAATCTCATGCATAGGCTCCATCTTGTCCAAGAGGGCTTGGATTTGCTGTTTTTCTTTGATAAAAATGCCATGACAACCCGGGGTAGGCTGAAAGGGAGTGAGGGTGTTGTAAAGATTGGTGTAGCGTTTGGCTAAGAGGGACAAGAACATGTTCTTGTTGAGTTTAAGACGGGTATAGCATGTGTGGTGCGTGCATTCTTGTTTGTCTAATTGGACATTGACAAACTTGATGGAATCCACCACAAGTTGGATACGCTGACTCGATCGTTTGTCCAAGGTTTTATTTACCCTAGTGGTGTCGCTGGTGGTTTCAGAAGCCACATGCACCGCAATACTGCTAGCCAAGTCGCTTAAAGCTTTTTGCTTGGCAACTTCTTTACTCGATCCCGATCCGCTCCCATAAAAATAAGCCGGGTTAGTGGGTGTTTTTTCATACCAATGGGGGATGGCATTGAGGGCTAGGGGAGCACAGATAAAGATAAGGTACAATCGTTTTAACATAGCGATCCTTTGAATAAAGTTAGCAGATCATAGCATAAAAAAATGAGCACTACCACAACACTTTAACAATGTTGGTGTATTCAAAGCTCCTAATGTAAAGGATGTTGTGTTTATTGGAGCAGTAGGTATCAGGCAATAAAAGCATGTTGTGGGCGGGGCATTGTTGCAGGCTAAAGCTGTAGATGGGTTGCCCTTCAGATTGGATAGAAACCTGTTCATTAGGGGTATTGAGGATACGGGCGATATAAATTTTGCGTGGGAAAGTTACTGAGTTGCGGATATCCGCAGAGGCACTGGCCATGGCAAACAAAGAGGAGACTAACCCACCCATCACCCCTAAATAGTTATTAGACAGAGCTTCAATCCCTAACTTTAAAATCGTGGAAGTAATGGCCCTTGTGAGGATGTAGGGGAGTTGTTTTTTAAATTCGCTTGCAATGAGCCCATCTACATAGACAAGCTCCTCAAAGTCCTTATTTTGTCTAGGGGTGGTGATACTAAAAGAGTTATGAAAATCTGAGCCATCTAGGAACTGTGGGAGGGCTAGGCTGGCATCATAGACCCCGTTAGGCAGGGGCAGGGGGAGATCAATTTTAAACTCTTGCTTGGTCGCTTGTTTACCATCTTCAATAAAAATCCAAGTGAATTTTTCTTTTGTAGGGTTAGCAAAGAATAAAAGATCCTCGCCTGTGGTGATCGAATGGGTGATCCCATAGGCTTCTTTGATGTAATCCATGCCCTTAGATCGATCGTTGTTGAGGGCATAGAAAAGCCCGGAGAGATAGGATACGGCTGGATTGATCAGATCGCTGTAAGCTTGGAAGTGATCCAAATTGGAATAATCTTGAGCCAAAATGGCATTAACCTGTGCGGCCGAATCTTGTGCGCTGAGTTTAGACGATCCTTTCTCTCGCATCTTGCTAATTGCTTTTTTGATTTCTTTGTGGTAAAACTCCTTGGCCCGCCTTTGGCGATCGTTGGCGCGGTTAAACTCAACCCGCGCACCATTGATGTCTCCTAGAAGCAAATAATCCATAGCTTTGTAATAATTCAAAAACACGCTCTCATAAACACTCCCCGTGTAGGATTTGACATTGTCATTAATCAAGATCGCACCCAAGTCCCCCATAGACTTCCCAAAGAGATTTCTGTGGCGATCAAATCTGGCTTCTGCGGCATTGAAAGCTTGGATGGATTGTTTGTAATGCCCTAACATCAGAGCACTCATGCCATTATCTAAATGCCATAACAGCGCATTCTTATGGTCCTTTTTACCCCTTTTTTTAGAAAAAGCATAGGCATCTTGCATGCCAAGCGGGGAGTAATAGGCGTGATCAAAGCGGGCAAAGGCTGCACGCTCCCCGGTACAACCGTATAGAAATAAAAACAGGAGAGCGATCCAATAGATCGTATAGCTCCTCTTTTGTTTTGATGGCGTTTGTTGGGTTTTCGTTTGCATTATGTCGGTGTCTCCGTCATTTGAATTTGCCTGCATTTTATCAAAGTATAAGCAAGTTTTAACTACAATCGGCTCGCCTTTTCCTAGACCTATGCAATGGGGTGTTAGGATAACGCTTCAGGGTGGAAACACAGCAGAGTAGCTTGATATCTTGTGTGCCTTAGTCATCTGGGGGAAGGTAGTTGATCAAAGAATGGCCGTATGAAAATCCTCTTTATGGGTGCACCCTTGTTTGCTCAAGTAGTCTTAGAACATTTGATCCAGCAAGGTTTTTGTATTTTAGGGCTTGTAACCCAGCCTAGTAAGCCATTTGGGCGATCTAAACAGCTCAAAGATATGCCCACAAAAGCCTTTTTACAACAACACAACCCAGCTATTCCCATTTTTGAGCCCGCCAAAATCGATGCACCCTTCATAGACAAAATACGCACGCTCAAACCCGATGCGATCGTGGTGGTCGCCTATGGCAAGATTTTACCCCAAGCCTTTTTGGACATCGCCCCTTGTCTGAATTTGCATGGCTCGCTCTTGCCCCAATTTAGGGGGGCATCCCCCATGCAAGAGATGATTTTACACGATCTGCCTACCTTTGGCGTGAGCGTGATTGCAATGAGTGCTAAAATGGATGAGGGGGATATCTTAGGCACAGCCTCCTTTAAACCAGAGGGGTATTTAAATTTAGGGGAGTTGGGCGCGCGTTTAGCTCCGATGGGTGCTCAGTTGGTAGGCCATGTGCTCAATAATCTAGCCAACATCACGCCCCAACCCCAAGATCATGCCCAAGCCACCTATTGCAAGAAAATCAGCAAGACCGATGGTTTGGTCGTCTTTGGGTGTGCCAAGTCTCTTTTTTTAAAGTCTTTGGCCTATGATCCATGGCCGGGGGTGTTTTTAAAAAGTGGTTTAAAACTCTTTGGCGTGCAACTCTTGGAGTCTAGCCAAACCCACCAACCTGGGATCATTCTTGGCATGGAGAATCAAAGCGTCATCATTGGTTGCCAAAAAGGAAGTTTGAAAATCTCTGCCTTGCAAGCCCCGGGCAAGCAAAAAGTAGAGGCTAAAGCTTATTTGAGTGGCAAGCGTTTAAAAATCCATGATATTTTAGAGTGATGCGCTTTTGTTATTTTAAAACTCTACCCTCTACCCAGCTTTATTTGCTCCAACAAATCAAAGATGGAACACTGGATTTACCCGTCTGTGTAGTGGCTAGGCACCAAAGTTCTGGGATTGGTAGCCGCCATCAGGTATGGGAGAGTGTAGAAAAGGCCTTGACCTTCTCTTTTGCCTACCCTTTAGGCGATCTAAGCTCTGATGTGCCCCAACAGAGTTGGAGCGTGTATTTTGGGTATTTGTTTAAACAGAGTTTGCAAACACCCTGCGTGTGGCTCAAGTGGCCCAATGACCTTTATAAGGAAAAAGCCAAAATAGGGGGCGTGATGACCCAGATTTGCCACAATGTGGTGGTGTGCGGGATTGGTCTTAATTTGCAAGCCAGCCAGCATGGTGCCCTAGGAGAGGTCGATTCGACAGAGGTTTTAACGCGTTTTTTTGCCATGTTAGAGGCTAAACCCTCGTGGCTAAGTGTCCTAGAGCCCTATAGTTTAGAGTTTAAAACTAACCACTACGATTTGCACTTCAAGCAAGGCGATCAACAAATATTTTTTAAAGAGGCGCACTTGCTAGAAGATGGGGCTTTGCTCATCGCGGGCAAAAAATACTATAGCTACCGCTGATGTTTTAAGCCAAGCTTTGTTAAGATAACCCTTTAATCGTTAAGGAATAGGCATGAATATCTCTATCAATTTGTATTTAATGTTGGTCGTGTTTGTTACTTTTATCGTGCTGATGTGGCTCTTGCATCTATGGGTCTATCAGCCTCTGTTGGCTAACATGGACGGGCGGGAGGGTTCTATGCAAAAAGATCGGCAGTTTATCGACAACACCACCAAAGAGATCGTTGCTAGCAAACAAGAGGCCAAGAATCTACTAAGAGAGGCACGGTTGCAAGCGGATAAAATTTTGCAAGATGCCCTCCAGCAAGCCCGCTCTAACTATGAAGTGGTGTTGGCGCAAAAAGAGGAGGAGCTCAACAAAGACTATAAGCGTTTTGCCACGCAATTAAAGGAAAGTAAAAGTAATTTGAAATTACAATTGTTGCAGGATTTGCCTGCTTTGGAGGCATCGTTGAAATTAAAAATATCTCAAATGTAGGGTTACCTTTGATGGAGCGCGTGTTGGTCGGGGTGTTGGCTTTAGGGGCTTTGTGTTGGGCAAGTGGTGGGGAGGCAATGGACATTTCCCAAACAGATATTGTGGAACGGGTCTTGAATTTCATTTTGTTCATGGGAATTTTGTGGTATGCGATGGGGGGGGCTTTAAAAAAGATGTTGTTACAACGGCGGGCGCGCATCTCTGAGAAACTCAGCAGTTTACAGGAGGAACGCCAAGCCATCAAAGAGGAAAAGGAACAGGCATTGCGCTCTTTAGAGGAAGCCAAGCAAAAGGCCAGCCAAATTCTCTCCAATGCCAAACAAGAAGCCTATCTTTTGACCCAAAAACACGAGCAACTCTCTAAAATCGCCATAGAAAAGCTCATCAAAAACCACCAGAGTTTGATGGACAAAGAGGAAGTCAAGGTCCAACAAGAAGTGATCGATGAGGTGCTTGAAGAACTCTTTAAATCCAAACAAGCCCATTTTAATCTGCCCACTTATATGCACCTCCTCCACCAAAGGGTCATCCCATGATAGAACTGGTCGCTAAAAAATATGCCAAAGCGTTGCAAGATAGCTTTCAGGCTCAAGATCTCGAGCAAGTTGTGCAGACCCTAGAGGGTTTGGTAGCTTTCTATGATCATGCCGAGTTTGTGGAGATCATCCATTCGCCTTATTATCCTAGTTCTTTTAAAGAGGAGCTTTTGACCAGCGTTTTAGAAGAACAAGACAGCAGGGTGCGTAATTTGATCCGCCTTTTGGCAACACACAAGCGCCTAGGTTTGTTGCCCCATATCTACCAAGATTTGCTTAGCTGGATACAAGAAAAGAAAAGTATTTATAGGGGGTTTTTATACACTAACCAAGAGGTGTCTTTGGAACAACTCAAGCACTTGGAACACAAGGTATCCGATCGCTTGGAAGTTGGCCTGAGTTTAAAAGTCTTTGTGGATGAGGAAATGGAGGGGATTAAGCTGGATATTCCGGGTTTAGGGCTTGAGATCGCCTTTTATAGAGACAATTTTTTTGCCCAACTCAAGCACCATATCATGGAAGCGGTCTAAAAATAACAAGGAGATAAAGTGCCAAAGTTAAAAGCAGATGAGATTAGTGCCCTCATTAAGGAGAGAATTGAAAATTTTGAGTTAGATGTCAATATCACGCAGGTAGGGCGGGTAATCGCTTATGCTGATGGCGTGGCTAAGGTTTATGGGCTTAAAGATGTGATGTCTTATGAAGTGGTGGAATTTGACACCGGTGATCGTGGACTGGCTTCCAACCTAGAAGAGGGGAGTATTGGGGTGATCGTTTTGGGGGGTGGGAAGCAC
The DNA here is from genome assembly GCF_003660265.1 of Helicobacter mehlei. Lineage (GTDB taxonomy): Bacteria > Campylobacterota > Campylobacteria > Campylobacterales > Helicobacteraceae > Helicobacter > Helicobacter mehlei. The sequence continues at coordinate 38,851 of NZ_QXQP01000003.1, read as the reverse complement.
ATTAAAGAAGGGACTTCTGTTAGACGTACCAAGCAATTAATGAAAGTGCCGGTAGGTGATGCTGTCGTGGGGAGGGTGATTAACACACTGGGCGAACCCTTAGATGGCAAAGGTGCATTGGGGGCAGACACCTTTAAGTTTGTGGAGCAAAAGGCCCCGGGGATTATGGATCGTAAATCCGTGCATGAGCCCTTGCAAACCGGCATTAAAGCAATCGATGCGCTTGTGCCCATTGGGCGCGGGCAAAGAGAGCTCATCATCGGGGACAAGCAAACCGGTAAAACCACCGTGGCAATCGACACAATCATTAACCAAAAAGATCAAAATGTGATCTGCATCTATGTGGCGATTGGGCAAAAAGAATCCACCGTGGCACAGGTGGTGCGCAAATTAGAGGAATATGGGGCAATGGAATATAGTGTTGTGGTCAATGCCCCCGCCTCTGCCTCCCCAGCGATGCAATATTTGGCCCCCTATGCTGGGGTGACTATTGGGGAATATTTCAGAGATCAAGGGCGGCACGCTTTGATTATTTATGATGATCTAAGCAAGCACGCTGTGGCTTATCGCGAAATCTCTTTGATTTTGCGCCGACCCCCCGGGCGCGAAGCCTTCCCCGGCGATGTGTTCTATATCCACTCCAGATTGCTCGAGCGTGCGGCTAAAATGAGTGATGAAAAGGGGGCAGGCTCGCTGACAGCCCTCCCCATCATTGAAACCCAAGCAGGCGATGTGTCGGCTTATATCCCCACGAATGTGATCTCCATCACAGACGGGCAGATTTTCTTAGAAACTGACTTGTTTTACTCCGGTATCCGCCCGGCGATCAATGTTGGCTTATCCGTGTCTCGTGTGGGTGGGGCGGCGCAAATTAAGGGCACCAAACAAGTTGCCGGCACTTTGCGCTTGGATTTAGCCCAGTATAGAGAATTGCAAGCTTTTTCGCAATTTGCTTCTGATTTAGACGAAGTGAGTCGCAAACAATTAGAACGGGGGCAACGCATGGTAGAAGTGCTCAAACAACCCCCCTACTCGCCCCTGCCCATTGAAAAGCAGATTGTGATTATCTATACCGGTGTCAAGGGCTTTTTAGATGGTATCCCGGCTAATAAGGTGGTGCAGTTTGAAGAGAGCCTTTATCCTTTCTTGGAGTCCAAGTATTCTAATATTTTAGAGGATATCCGCACCAAGAAAGCCTTAGACAAGGATTTAGAAGCCATGTTAAAAGTTGCGATTGAAGAATTTAAAATCGGGTTTGTGATTTAGGGGGGCACATGGGTGGGAGTTTAAAAGAAATTAGAAAAAAAATCGCCAGTGTTAAGAATACCCAAAAAACGACCCGTGCCATGAAACTCGTTTCCACTTCTAAGCTTAAAAAAACCGAAGAAGTGGCACGCCGCTCTAAGATTTTTGCCCGCAAGCTCAACGAAGTTTTTGCCGATATTTGTGCCAAGATCAAGACTAGGGGTTTAAAAAGTATTGAAAGCCAGTATTTTTTCCAATTAGAAAAAACCCAAATCCAAAAGATTGATATTATCTTTGTTACAGCTGATAAGGGGCTTTGTGGGGGCTTTAATGTTGCTACCATCAAAGAAGTGGTGCGTTTGATTAACCACTATAAAGAACAAGGGATTAAGGTGCGCTTAAGGGGGATTGGCAAAAAGGGTGTAGCGTATTTTGCTTACAACGGGATTAGCTTACTGGATAAGGCTTTAGATTTGAGCTCCTCACCTGATTATGATCGCGCAAGTGCCTTTATTGATAGGGCGGTGCAAGATTATTTGAATGGTTTGACCGATAGCGTGGTGATTATCCATAATGGGTTTAAAAACATGATCTCCCAGCAGATCAAAATCAAAAAGATACTTCCATTAGAATTTGATAGCACCCAACTAGAAGAAAATAGTCTCCATAGTGGAGAGACACAGGAGGGGATCATGGTCGAACCTGATGATGAAGAGGGTGTGATCTTAGATGCTTTAGCTAAAAAATTCATTGAGTTTAACATGTATTACGCTTTGCTCGATTCCCTAGCAGCCGAGCATAGCGCGCGCATGCAGGCGATGGACACAGCGACCAATAACGCTGCTGATTTGGTGCGTTCGCTCACAATCTCTTATAACAAGGCACGTCAAGAGGCGATCACCACTGAGCTTGTCGAGATTAATGCCGGCGTGGAAGCGATTAGATAGTTTAAGGAGAAGACATGGAAGATCAAAACATGCAAGTTGGCAAGGATAAAAAAGAGGGGCACATCATTCAGGTGATGGGTCCTGTGGTGGATGTGGATTTTGATTCCTATCTCCCCATGATTTATGAAGCCCTAGATGTGGTTTATGATTTTGATGGGGAGAGCAAACACTTGGTCTTAGAGGTGGCGGCACACTTGGGGGATAAACGCGTGCGCACCATTGCGATGGACATGACAGAGGGGCTCACACGGGGGCAAAAGGTAGTCGCAAGGGGCAAGATGATCGAAGTGCCCGTAGGGGAGGCGGTCTTGGGGCGTATCTTTAATGTTGTGGGCGAAGTGATTGATGACAAAGAATCCTTAAAAGAACCCACCCTTTGGCCTATCCACCGCGTCGCCCCTGCCTTTGAACAACAAAGTACCAAAACCGAAATGTTTGAAACCGGGATTAAGGTTGTGGATTTATTGGCCCCTTATTCTAAGGGCGGTAAAGTAGGCTTGTTTGGGGGTGCGGGTGTGGGTAAAACCGTGATCATCATGGAGCTCATCCACAATGTTGCCTATAAGCACAGCGGTTACTCTGTGTTTGCGGGCGTAGGCGAGCGCACTAGAGAGGGCAACGACCTTTACCACGAGATGAAAGAGGGGGGCGTTTTAGATAAAGTCGCGCTGTGCTATGGGCAGATGAATGAACCCCCGGGGGCAAGGAATCGCATTGCTTTTACGGGTTTGACTATGGCAGAATACTTTAGAGATGAAAAGGGCTTGGATATTCTCATGTTTATTGATAATATCTTTAGATACGCCCAATCAGGAGCAGAAATGTCGGCGTTATTGGGACGTATCCCCTCTGCTGTGGGTTACCAACCTACACTAGCCAGCGAAATGGGCAAACTCCAAGAGCGTATCACCTCCACCAAAAAAGGTTCGATAACTTCCGTGCAAGCGGTGTATGTGCCCGCCGATGACTTGACCGACCCCGCCCCAGCCTCTGTATTTGCCCACTTGGATGCCACCACGGTTTTAAACCGCAAAATTGCTGAGAAGGGCATTTATCCGGCTGTCGATCCGCTCGATTCCACTTCGCGCATCTTAGACCCCCAAGTGATCGGGGACTTGCACTATAAAGTCGCTACTGGGATTCAACAGATCTTGCAGAAATATAAAGATTTGCAAGACATCATTGCGATTTTGGGGATGGATGAACTCTCTGAGGAAGATAAGCGAATCGTGGAGCGCGCCCGTAAAGTGGAGAAATTTCTATCCCAGCCCTTTTTTGTAGCAGAGGTCTTTACGGGTAGCCCGGGCAAGTATGTAACCCTCAAAGAAACCCTAGAAGGTTTTGGGGGGATTTTGGAGGGCAAATACGATGATATTCCCGAGAACGCCTTCTACATGGTAGGGAGTATCCAAGAGGTCATCGAAAAACATGAGAAAATGAAAACTGAGGGGCGGGACAAAAAAGAAAAAAGCGCATAAGGCTAGGTGATGGGTGCGATGGACTTAATGGTTAGCATTGTGGTGCCACAAGGTGAGATTTTTGCCGGTCAAGTGGATCGCATCACTCTACCCGGAGCAGAGGGTGAATTTGGCGTGCTCAAAGGGCATAGCAACATGGTTTCTTTGCTCAAAAGTGGGGTGGTTGAAATTGAAAGGGAACAGCAAATTAGTTTGATTGCGATCAACTGGGGGTATGTTGAAGTCAAGCATGCGAGCGTGGATATTTTGGCCGATGGGGCAGTGTTTATCAAGGGTGACGATGAGGTCTATAAGGCTAAAAAGCTCCTAGAAGATGCCACTTCCGATCGCATCGCAATTTCTAGCGTGATCGCCAAAATTGAAGCACATGGTTTAAGGTAGCCGTCGTGATCGCTGACTTTTTTAATGAGAGTGGCTGGGTAACCATTGCGGTGATCGCTTTGCTTTCACTGTATTTTATTTTAACCTTGTGGATATTTTTTTACAAATATATTTCCATTAAAAGCAATATTATGCGTGAGAAGGATTCCCTAGAAGCCATTATTGATGGCCGCCAAGAGATGCCTAACTTCAAGTTATTTAAAGAAATTGGCGCACGGGTATCCCACGAGCTCTTGTCTGTGTGGAAGGGGCAGGTGCTCAAGCAAAATACCACCGGGTTAGTGGTGCTGAGTATCGTGGCTTCCACCGCACCCTTTGTGGGCTTGTTTGGAACAGTGGTGGAGATTTTGAATGCCTTTGGGCATTTGGGCACAGGTGGGCAAGTCTCTTTTGAGATCATCGCCCCGGTCATCTCAAAAGCCCTAGTAGCCACTGCAGCGGGCATTTTAACCGCTATTCCGGCTTATTCCTTCTTTTTGATCTTAAAGCGCAAAGTCTATGATCTGTCCGTGTTCGTGCAAATGCAAATTGATGTTTTGGTAGCCAAAGAGAAGTAATGTCTTATGTAGTAGATGATTGGGACAATGACAAACCAGAACTGAATATCACACCCTTAGTGGATATTATGTTGGTTTTGTTGGCGATCTTGATGATCACCACGCCCACCCTCACTTACCACGAATCGATAGAATTGCCCAAAGGTTCCAAAAACACCAACACCCCTAAGAACAAGATTTTGGAAATCCGCATGGACATTAAGGGCAATATTTACATCAATAAAGACACCTACCAACTTGCCTCCTTCCCCAAAGCATTTTTGCAAATTGCTACCCAATACCCTAAAAACACCCCCGTTTATATCCGAGCCGACAAAGGCTTGATCTACGATCACATCATTTTTTTACTCAAAAATATTAGAGAGGCGGGCTTTCATAAGGTTTCTCTAGTAACCAGTGCGTGATGAAAAACCAAGTTCTCTTTGTGGGATCGGGATTTTTGGCATGCATAACCTATGCGTTTTTATTAAGTCTGCTTTTAATACAAATCCAAACCCCTAAACCTACCCCTACGATTTTGCAAACTATGGATATTGATTTTTTAGTCGAAACTCCTGCTAAGTTGCCTGCACCCAAAGAGACCCCTAAACCCATCCCAACCCCTCCCAAAAACACCCCTCAACCCGACCAAAACCCCTTTAAACAAGACTTGGGCGTGCAAGATGTGTTTTCATCCATTCAGGGGTTTAAACATGCCCCACCCAGCCCTAAAAAAGCCACACCCCCGCCTCAGCCTAGCGTGAGCAAGGAGCAAATCCAGCAAATGCGGCAAGCTCAAGAGTTATTACAAGGGATTCAATTCAACCAACACCAGCAAGCCTTTAAGGATTTGCAGAGCAGTTTAAATAATTTTCAGGAGCATTTGCAGGTCATTAAAAATAAGGACATTGATTTCCAAGTGCCCCAAAAAGAAAACACATCGGATCAAGAATTTAAAGCTTGGGTGCAACAAATTTACAAAATCCTAGACGATCAATGGCATTTGCACTTTTACCAAAAAACCCAAGCAAGTGTGATAATTTACATTTCAGAGGAGGGCAAACTGCAGTTTAGCGTGGTCAAACCCTCTCCTTTTGCCGATTTTAACCAACAAGTGTTCACCTTCTTAAGTGCCCTAAAAAACAAAACCTTCCCCCCCTATCCGGGCAGACGGGCGATCACTCTCCAAGTTAATTTTAAAACAAAGGATTAATGATGCGGATTTTATGGCTTGTGCTGTGCGCCTCGTGCCTCTTTGCTGCCGATGCGGATTTAGATATTATCAAAACCATTCAAAAACTCTCTAAAGTTGAAGTGCGCTACACCAACCCCCAAAGCCCCTATCTCAAAAAAATTTACACCATGCTCTTAGCCGATTTGAAGATCAGTGGGCATTTTAAAGTCATTACGGGCGGGTTGCAACAACCTAACAACCCTAACTACAATGCGCTAGCTTCTCAGGGTGTGCGCCTATTGGTCGAATTAAGCATGGAAGAGCCCACTCAAGTTAATGTCCGTATCCATGATGTCCAAAACAAGAATATTCAGAGCATTAAGGATTATGCCTTTGAGGATAAAACCCTCTACCCCTTCATCGCCCACCATGTGGCAACAGATGCCCATGCTAGTCTAAACTTGCCCTCTGTGGCTTGGATGAATCGCCTAGTGGTCTTTGCGCGCTATATCGAACCCGGGGTTACCAATATTGCGGTGGCAGACTACACGCTGACCTACCAAAAGGACATCATCCAAAACAATTTGTTAAATCTCTTCCCCAAATGGGCCAATACCGAACAAACAGAGATCTATTATACGCAATATCTCCAAGAACCCACCATCGTTAAATACAATATCCAAGATGGCTCTAGTGAGGTCATTGCCCAAAGCGAGGGGATGGCTGCCGTTTCTAGTGTAAGTCCTGATGGAAAAAAATTGCTTTTAACCCTAGCACCCGAGGGGCAATCTGATATTTTTTTATACGACACGGCCAAAAAAACCCAAGAACGCTTGACCCAATACAGCGGGATTGATGTTTCTGGTATTTTTATCAACCATGCCAAGTCCATGGTTTTTGTCTCCGATCGATCTGGTCAGCCAAATATTTATATCAAAAAGCTTAACCCCAATGCTCCCGCCGAGCAGGTGGTCTATTATGCCCAAAATAACGATTCGGTGAGTGCTTTTGGAAATAAAATTGCCTTTGTGAGCCGTGAAGAACGCGATGAGAATGGACAAAGTGCTTTCAATCTCTACATGATCACGCTCAAAAGCAACCATGTCCGCCGTTTGACTGCTAGCGGAGTCAATCAAATGCCCCACTTCTCTGAAGATGGCAAGGCGATCATGTTTGTCAAAAAAGCAGCCCAACAAAGTGCGCTAGGTGTGATCTTGCTAGATTATAACCAAAGCTATCTTTTTCCGCTGAAGGGCATTAACATCCAATCCTTTGATTGGTGATCACTGGTTTTTTAAAGTTTTGTTATATAATCAAGAAAATTAGTTTCAAGGATGGTTATGAATGCAACGATGAAGGGAGTTCTTTTGCTTGGTTTGTTAGTTGTGGGCTGTGCTGGTCGCCATGTGCCCCCGGCAACTTTACCTCCTGAGCAACCCACACCAGCTCCACAGCCCGCCTTTAAGCAGGATCAGACCATGCAAAAAGAGCAGGTGCAACCCCAACCCACACCAGCTCCACAGCCCGCCCCACAGCCACAGCCAGAACCCCAACCCGCTCCAACCCCAGAACCCCCCAAGGCTACTTTCCCTAGTGGCACGATCATTGGAGAAATTTACTTTGACTTTGACAAATACAGCGTGCGCACAGACATGCAAGATGTGATCGATGAGAGTGTGCAAAAGATTAAAGATTCACACATGAAAGTCCTCTTAGAAGGCAATACGGACGAATTTGGCACGGGCGAATATAATTTTGCATTGGGCTTAAAACGTGCCTTGAGCGTCAAGCGGGCTTTGATTGTCAAGGGCATTCCCAAGGAGACGATTAAGATTGTCAGCTATGGAGAGACCAAGCCAGCATGCCAAGAAAAAGTCAAAGAGTGTTACCGCAAGAACAGAAGAGTGAATATTAAAGTGGTGGATTAGGTGGGTGTTGTGGTGTCCCGTTTTGGACTGTATGTAGGGCTTTTGGGGGTTCTTTGTGCCGAGCCCTCTGCTTTTGATTTGCAGAGTGGTGCGACCAAACAAGAGCTCAACACGCTCAAATCCAGTAACCGGAATTTAGAAAATATCCTCACCACTCTACAAAACCAAACCGATGCGCTTTCACAACACCAAGATGGGCTCAATAATCTTTTTAAAGGCCAAGCAGCCAAGTTGCATGACTTCTCCACAACGCTAGAGAGCCACGATCAAGCCCTCAAATCCTTGAAGGCAACCCAAGAGATGCAAGCAGACATGCTCAAAAGCCAAGCCAACTTGTTAGAAACCCTCAAAACCCAAGTGGAGAGCAATAAAAACGCCCTCCAACAACTCGATCAAAAAATTGCCGCTACCAACCAGCTCATCACGCAGATGAATACCGATTTTGCTAGTAAGTTGGCAACTATCCAAAAATCCATTGATGATCAAGCGCAGGCAAATGCCCAAAAACTCCAAGAGCTTGCCCGCATCCAAGAAAAGATAATCCAAGAAAAAACCACCCCCCCCCCAAGTCCCTACCCCACCATCCCAAGCTCCAGCTCCAGCAACTACCCCCTCCCCCCAAACCCCGCCCGTGATCGTCCCCACCTCCTCCTCCCCCTCCAAAGAGTCCGCTCCCCAAGTCCCGCAGTCCTTTATCAAAGATTATGGCAAGCGCAAAGAGATTTTTCAAGAGGCTTTGAAACTTTTCCGCCACAAGCAACACGAGCAAGCGGGCGCACGGTTTGAGTGGTTGGGCGAAATCAAGTACCGACCTGCCTATAGCTATTACATGGCTGGAGAATGCGCCTATGAACAAAAGCACTACACCCAAGCGATTAGCTTTTACAAGCATAGTGCCCTCATCAAGGATAAAACCACCTACATGCCCATTTTGCTTTGGCACACCGCTTGGTCTTTTGGGTTTTTGAAGGATCAGGCTAATTTTGAACGATTCATGCGCTCTTTAAGCCAACTCTACCCCCAAAGCGAGCAGGGCAAAAAAGCCACTGAGATTTTGCAAAAAAGGCAGAAAACAGAGTCCAAACACTAGGTTTATGCTACAATAGCCCACCTAAAAAGAAAGGACATCTAATGCAAGAACAAGCACAAGTTGCCATCATTGAATACCAAGTACGCGATCAAGCCACCCAAGAAATTTTAGATTCCAATGTGGGGCAAAAGCCCCTAGAGTTTTTGATGGGTGCTGGACAGGTGATTGTAGGGATTGAAAAGGCAGTTTTGCATGCCAAAGTGGGCGAGAGCTTTAGTGTTGCCATCCCCCCCCATGAAGCCTATGGCGAATACCGCACCGATTATCTCCAAGAAGTCCCCAGAGATCAGTTTGAGGGGATTGAGTTAGAGCGGGGCATGACCCTCTTTGGACAGGGCGAAAATAACCAGAGCGTGCAGGTGAGTGTGAAAGATTTTAGCGATAAAATGGTGATGTTGGATTATAACCACCCCTTAGCAGGCAAGGAACTGGTTTTTGATCTCAAGGTACTAGGCTTTAGAGAGGCCTCTGAACAAGAGATTTTGCGCGGGCATGGCGGGGGTACTAAAAAATGTTGCGGGGGTGGGTGTGGGTGCTCACACTAGAGTGCACCTAGTTTTTCTAGCAAGCTAGCCTCATCTAGGATTTCAATTCCTAGCTTACGCGCCTTTTCTAGCTTGTTCCCGGGGTTTTCTCCGCAAATTAAATAATCTGTCGTTTGGCTCACCCCTGTTTGGACATGCGCGCCGAGTTGCTCTAGGCGACTAACCACTTGTGCCCTAGGCTGGCTTAAAGTGCCCGTGATCACCACATTTTTACCCGCCAGAAAAGAAAAAGATGGTTGGGATTTTGGGGGGGTCCGTGGCTGGATGCGCTCTAAAAGTTCTTGGATCAAAGAAATATTTTGGTGGGCAAAATCCACAAAACAGTTCGCCATTTGACTCCCAAAACCCTCGATCGCTTGGATTTGCTCCACACTCTGCAAAAAAACCTCCAACCCGAAAGTTTGGGCTAATTTTTGACTGGCTGCTTTGCCGATATGCTCGATTCCTAGCGCATTGATAAAACGCCACAGCGGGGCGTGCTTGGTGTTGGCAATGCTCTCTATGAGATTTTGAGCCTTTTTGTGTTTCCAGCCAGGCAGAGCTAGCAAATCTTCTAATTTGAGATCGTAAAGACTGGCAATATTGGAAAGTAAGCCCCTTTGATAGAGTTGATCGACGCTTTTTTGCGCCAAGCCCTCTATCTCTAAGCCTTCTTTAGAGGCAAAATAAACGAGACTTTTTTTGATCCGTGCTGGGCAAGTGGTGTGCGTGCAGATCAAAAAAGGTTCTTGGCTAGCCAACTCGCTTTGGCACTCCGGGCAATGCGTGGGGGGGGTGATGGGGGTTTGTGTACCATCACGCAAGTGGGTTAAGGGCTTAATAATCTTGGGGATCACATCCCCGCTCCTAATCACCACTACGACATCATTTAGGCAAATATCTTTTTTTTGCACTTCGGTGTAATTGTGCAGAGTAGCCCTAGAAATAGTCGCACCCTCCAATTCTATAGGCTCTAAAAGCGCTACAGGTGTTACCACCCCGCTACGCCCCACTTGTGGCAATACCCCTAATAAGCGGGTGTGTTTCTCTAGGGCAGGGAATTTGTAAGCAATCGCAAAACGCGGGGCTTTGATCGTCCAACCCAATTCTTCTTGTAAGCCCCAATCATCAATCACAATCACCATCCCGTCCATTTCAAAGGGGGCTTGGGCACGCTTGGCTAATAACTGACTATAGGCTTGTTGGATTTGTCCAGCGTTTTGGCAGGCGATAAACTCTAGGTTCAAAAAACCCCAGCTAATCACTTGATCCATCATCGCCTTAAAACTTGGGTTACTAGAATCGATATGCCCTAATCCCCAAGGTAAAAAGCTGAGTTTACGTTTGGCAGCGATGCTGGAGTCTAATTGGCGTAAGCTCCCCACAGCAGCGTTCCTAGCGTTAGCAAATAAGGGTTCTTGTCGTTCTAGGCGTTGCTTGTTGAGGGTAAAAAAATCATTCTTTTTGAGCACTACCTCCCCGCGAATCTCGATAGGCTTTGTGTAGGGGATGTTGAGCGGGATAGATTGAATCGTTTTGGCATTATGGGTTACAAGCTCGCCCTCTGTGCCATTGCCGCGCATGGTAGCACTCTGCAATTGCCCGCCTTCATAGTAGAGATTGAGTGATGCGCCATCAAGTTTGGGCGAACAAGTGAAGGTGGCATTGGGATAGTCTTTGAAAACGCGGCTAAGCCATGTTTGCAACTCGGTGCCATTAAAGACATTGTCCAAGCTCCACATACGCACCAAATGCACTTTTTTTGGCAAGTGATCCAAAATAACCCCGCCCACACGCTGGGTGGGCGAGTGGGGCAAAATCTCTTGGGGGTGCTTGGCTTCATACTCTAGGGCTTGGCGGTAACACGCATCATACTGGGCATCGCTGACCAAAGGATCGGCCAAGACATAATAATGATGTGCCCACTTGACCAACTGGGAAACCAAGAGCTGGTAGCCCTTAAAAGTTTGTATCATTTGCTAGCTCTTGCTATAATGGCGTTAATTTAGGGTAAATTTTATCTCTTTTTAGGTTAAAATAGCTTGAGCGACTATATCGCCTAAAGGATAGTTTTGATTAGCGACATTGATAGCACCATTTCTTTACACCTCAATAACGAAGCGCAATTCTTGTGTTTCACGCTAACGAGCGATGGAAACAACGATGCCGAATTGTATGGCATTAATATTTTTAAGATCCGCGAGATCATCCATTATGATGGTGATGTAACTGAAACGGTGGGGGGCAATGAGGGCATGATGTTGGGTTTTTTGACTATTCGGGGTGAATCTGTGCCCTTAATTGATGTGGGGCGTTGGCTCTACTACGATGCGCGCATGCCCAATCGGGATTTGAGCACTTCTTCTGTGCAGAGTGATAAAAACTTGGTCATTGTGTGCGAGTTTTCGGGGTATGTGGTGGGTTTGAAGATTTTTGCAATCAAGCGGATTGTGCATAAGAGTTGGGGGGAGATCAGCGTGGGGGACAAGCAGGGTTTTGATGCGGGGGGGAAGGTGAGTGCAATCACGCGTTTTGAGCAAGAGCGGGTGATTCAGATTTTAGATGTCGAAAAGATGTTAGTAGAGACTTTCCCGGCGATCCAAGAATTAGACTTCCTCAAAACCCAGTTTGTTGAAGCGGTGCAGAGCGATAAAACGATCTTTATTGCTGAAGATTCGCAAGTGGCGATGAAAAATTTAGAAAAGATCGTGGAGAGTTTGCATTTAAAATACGAAACCTTTCCTAATGGGGATGAGCTCTTGAAACGGCTTTTTTCAGACAACATGATCGATGAGGTCGGGGCGGTGATCACGGATTTAGAAATGCCGGTTGTATCGGGCTTTGAGGTGCTCAAGCGCATTAAAGCCGACGCGCGCACCAAGCATTTACCCGTCATCGTCAATTCTTCCATGAGTAGCGAATCTAATAAACAACTTGCCGACTCGTTACACGCTGATGGGTTTGTGATCAAGTCCCATCCTCATGAGATCCAAGAACTCTTACAAGGATATTTAAAAAAATAATAAAGGCAACGCATGCTGAGGACGCAATTATGTGCAGAGGTGGGGGTAGAACATATCCAAAAAAAGGTGGAGTTATGTGGGTGGTGCAATAACTACCGCGACCATGGGGGTGTGGTTTTTATCGATCTGCGTGATAAAAGCGGGTTGGTGCAACTGGTCTGCGATCCTAGTTCGCCCGCCTACGAGCAAGCTAGCTTGGTTAGGCATGAAGACGTGTTGGTTATAGAAGGTGTAGTGCGCCCTAGGGGAGAGGGCTTAGAAAATCCCAAGCTCAAAACGGGCAAAATCGAGGTGGTGTTAGAATCTCTGCGACTTGAAAATAAAAGCCTAACCCCACCCATTGCCATAGGCGATCCAAGTGTGAATGAGGATCTGCGTCTGCAATACCGCTTTTTGGATTTGCGCGCCCCTAGGGCTTATGAGATTTTTAGAATGCGTAGCAAGGTGGCTAAAGCCGTGAGGGATTGTCTGGATCGCCTAGACTTCTTGGAGATTGAAACTCCCATGCTCTCTAAAACCACCCCCGAAGGGGCGCGCGACTTTTTAATTCCTAGCCGTGTGCATGACGGGGCATTTTTTGCCCTGCCCCAAAGCCCCCAACTCTTCAAGCAAATTTTAATGGTAGCGGGCATGGATCGCTATTACCAAATTGCCAAATGTTTTAGAGATGAAGACTTGCGCGCTGATCGCCAACCCGAGTTTACCCAAATTGATGTGGAGATGAGTTTTTGCACTCAAGAAGATGTCATTGGAGTTGCCGAAACGCTTTTAAAAGAAGTCTTTGCCAATGTGGGCATAGAGGTCAAACCCCCCTTTAAACGCCTAGATTACCATGAAGCGATGGAAACCTATGGGAGCGATAAGCCCGATTTGCGTTTTGGGTTGCCCTTAGTGGAGGTGGGCGATCTGTTTTTGGATTCTAGCAATGAGATTTTTAAAACAATCGCCAGCGATCCCAAAACTAACCGCTTTAAGGCTTTGAAAGTTCCCGGTGGCGATGGTCTGCTCACCCGCAAGGATTTAGGTCAAGCGGAGGAATTTGTGCGCCAGTTTGGGGCTAAGGGGCTAGCCTATATCCAAATCAAGCCCGAAGGGGCTAAGGGACCCTTGGTCAAATTTATGCCACCCCACTCTTTGCAAACGCTTTTGGATCGCTTGCAAGCTAAGAATGGGGATATTATTTTCTTTGGCGCAGGCGAGAAAAAGATCGTATTAGATTACATGGGGCGTTTGCGCTTGAAATTGGGTGGCGATCTCAACCTGATTGATTTAGATGCCTTTAATCTGCTTTGGGTCGTGGATTTTCCCATGTTTGAGCGCAACGAAGGGAAGTTAAGTGCCGCCCACCACCCCTTTAGCCTACCTAAAGACATTGACAACCCCAACCCTGAGGAAGTCCAGTCGGTAGCCTATGACATCGTGTTAAATGGCGTGGAACTGGGCGGGGGGAGCATGCGTATCCACAAAGAAGAAATCCAAAAAAAGGTCTTTGAAATCTTGGGCATTGGCGCGCAAGAGGCGCAAGAAAAATTTGGCTTTTTGCTGGATGCCCTGCGTTATGGCGCACCCCCCCATGGGGGCTTTGCGATTGGTTTTGATCGTTTAATCATGCTCTTAGCCAAGGTGCCCAGTATCCGTGATGTGATCGCCTTCCCCAAGACTCAAAAGGCAACTTGTCTATTAAGCCAAGCCCCTAGCCCCGCTAGCGAGGAACAATTAAGAGAATTGCATATCCGTTTAAGAAACCCCAAAAAAACCTAAAGGAGATCAATGAAATCTTTATTTTTAATCATCGGAGCCCCGGGTAGCGGGAAAACCACAGATGCACAACTAATCATGGAGCGCAATCCAGACACCATGGTGCATTATTCTACAGGTGATCTGTTGCGTGCTGAGATTGCTAGTCAAAGTGAGCGGGGGCAACACATCGCTCAATTTACCAGCAAGGGCGAATTAGTGCCCCTAGAAATTGTCGTGGATACCATTATCCATGCCATTAAAGGGGCTAACAAAGATGTGATCATCATCGATGGCTATCCGCGTAGTGTAGAGCAAATGCACGCTTTGGATCGCGTACTTAAAGCCCAAGAAGAAGTGAAATTAAAAGGCGTGTTTGAGGTCAAGGTCAGCGAAGCAGTGGCCAGAGAGCGTGTTTTAGGGCGTGCGCGGGGCGATGATGATAAAATTGAGGTTTTCAACAACCGCATGCAAGTTTATTTGAAACCCCTAGAACATTTGGTGGAGTTTTACAAAGTGCAGGAAGTGCATCAAGTTATCAATGGTGAGCGCGCCATTGAAGAAATTGTAGGCGATTTGCAAGCGCGTATCCAAGAAAACATTTAAGGAAAAACATGGACATCTCAAAAATCCCCACTGGGAACAACCCCAATAAAGTTAATGCGGTGATTGAAATCCCCTACAACTCCAATATCAAATATGAGGTCGATAAAGAGAGTGGTGCGGTTTTGGTGGATCGAATCATGTATGCCTCTATGGTCTATCCAGCCAATTATGGCTTTGTGCCCCACACCTTGAGTCTCGATGGCGATCCAGCCGATATTTTGGTGCTAGGTGAAGACCCTCTGCAAGCCGGGAGCGTGATCCCTTGTCGTTTGATTGGCGTGTTGGTGATGGAAGATGAAAGCGGGATGGATGAAAAACTCTTGGCTGTGCCCCTAGAAAAGATCGACCCGCGTTATGCCAAAATCCAAGATTTAGAGGATTTGCCCCCCATTGTGCTCCAAAAAATCAAACATTTTTTTGAAACCTACAAGGATTTAGAGCCCGAAAAATGGGTCAAGGTCAAGGACTTTGGCAATAAGAGTAAAGCCCAAGAAATTTTGCAAAAGGCGATTGAGAATTACCAAAAATAGGCTTTAGTTATGTAAAATCCGTGCAAGTCTTTTAGAAGGATTTGTCGTGGGCTTGCGCATTTTGGCGTGCTTTTTGGCTACTTTTGTAGCAAATGGCTTGGCGCGTTTTGGGTATGTGGTGTTGATCCCTTTGCTCATCCTCTCTGGGAAACTAAGCGAAAACCAAAGTATCCAGCTGGGCATTGCGGTGATGGTTGGTTACATCTTTGGAAGTGTGACTTTAAGTTTCTTGCAAAAGTATCTCTCTTTAGAAAGTATCGCTAAAATTAGTTTTTTAGTAATTGCCCTCAGCTTTTTTGCTTGCTTTTTTGATTATTTACCCTTTGCTTGGAGCTGGGCCTGGCGTTTTTTAGCTGGCGTGGCTTCATCGTGTTTGATCGTCTTATCCGCTCCTCTGTGTTTGCCCTTTGTGCCCGAATACAAGCGATCCATGGTCAGTGGGCTTGTTTTTAGCGGGATTGGGGTCGGGGCTGTCTTTAGTGGCTTCATTTTGCCCCATTTTGCCCATGCGATCCACTTTGCATGGATTTTCTTAGGTGCAATTAGTCTATTTGCCTTTGGTCTGGCTTGTTTTTCACTAAGGACCCTGCACCCTGCTAAAACGGCTACCAAACACGATCACCCTTTTAAAATCTCCTATTTTTTTGCTCTCTTGCTGGTTTCAGTCGTGTTAAACGCCATTGGTTACTTACCCCACACGCTTTTTTGGGTGGATTATTTGGTGCGTTTTTTGCACTTTAGCAAGGAGAGTGCGGGGACTTCGTGGGCATTTTTTGGCTTTGGCGCGGCTTTGGGGACAATATTAAGTGCCTGGCTAGCCCAACGGGTGGGCTTAAAAAACGCCTCCAGCATTATTTTAACCCTTAAAACCCTCTCTTGTGTCTTGGCAGCCTTTTCAACCAATCTCTACTGGCTCAATCTCTCCATTTTTCTCATGGGATTGGGCACAACGGGGAATTTGACCTTGACTAGCACCATGGCTTTTCACATCATGGGCAAAGAACATTTTGTCCAAGCCTCTAGCGTGATCACCTTGAGTTTTGCCATCTTCCAAGCCCTTTTTTCTTTTATCTTCACTTGGGCACTCGGGTCGGTGAGCTTTTTTGCTATGTTTGTGGTGTGTGGGCTTTGTTTGCTAGCCAGTCTGCTCGTGCTCTTGCCCCTCCCCCAACATTTATTTAAGTCTTAATCCATGACCATCATTTTTGCCAGCAACAACGCCAAAAAACTCCAAGAACTGCGCGCGATTTTGTCCGAATTTGAAGTCCAGAGTTACCGCGTCTTTTTGGAGCCTCTAGAGGTGGTTGAAACAGGGGCTAGTTTTAGTGAGAATGCCCACCTCAAGGCACGCGCCATTTATGATCGCCTCCCCCATAAAAACGATCTGTGTGTCTTGGCTGATGATAGCGGTTTATGTGTGGATGCTCTCAATGGAATGCCCGGAATTTTTAGCGCACGCTTTGCAAACATTTCTGAAAATGCCCACCAAATCGCCCAAGGGCATTTTGCGACCCCACAAAAAGACTCGGAGGATACAAGCAATAATCTCAAACTCCTGGCTTGTTTAAAAGAGTTGGGGATTAGCCAGTCTAAAGCTTCTTTTGTGTGTGTCATGGCGTTGTGTATGCGTGTGGGTGGGGTGTTGCAAGAAAAAAGTTTTAGGGGGGAGTGCAAGGGCAAAATTTGCCAAGCCCCCCTAAACCCAAAAGCCTTTGGCTACGATCCACTCTTTATCCCTAAGGGGCACACCCTAACTATGGATCAAATTCCAGAAAAAAACACCCTCTCGCATCGCTTTTTGGCTTTGCAACAATGCAAGGAGTTTTTAAAGCTCTATTCTTAACCCTTACTTGCACCAACGGCTTGAGTTTTTATTCTCCCCACGCCCAGCACAAAGAGTAAAAGTAGCAAGAGTAGGGCATATTGGCACAAAAGCCCGCCAAAATGCCCCAAAGAGAGCAAGAGATTGATTTTAGGATAGCTAGTGATCCAGTTAGAATAACGATCCCAACTGAGTGCCAACAAACCCGCCCCAATGATATTGCCCACTCCCACTAGCATAAAATGAATCTGCCCCTCCATGGCCCTAAAAAGCCATCCACATTCACATCCACCGGCTAGCACAATGCCAAAACCAAAGAACAAACCCCCAATCAAAATCCCCGGGGAAGCCCACATGATTTTTGCCGGAACGCCCAGTTGGATATAGCCAAACACCCCGATACTAGCGATCATCATGCCCACAACCAACGCGCAAGCCGGACCTGTCTTGCCCCACACAAATAAATTTCTAAAAGCACAAGTGAAGCAAAATTGTGCCCGGGCAATCACAAAGCCAAAAAACCAGCCAAAGCCTATCGCCCATGCCAGCGTGGCTAAGGGAGCGCGCCAAGCTAGAGCAATCACACCGACAAACACTCCTAAACCCAAGATGACCCCAACTTTAAGGGGCAAAACAACCCCTAGAGATTTGGGGCAACTTACAGGACGCACAATTTTAAGCCCCAAATAGATACCCGCTAAGCTAGCCCCCGTAAAAAACCACGCATGCAAGCTAAATTGGGGAATACCCGTCATAAAACTTGCCAAATTACAGCCCATCCCCAGTCTAGCCCCAAAGCCTGCTAAAACACCCCCCAGCAAGGCACGCATAAAATGTGGTGCATATCTGAGGCGCACACCCCCACGCCATAGAGCCGCACAAAAAGCCCCCCCAAACATCCCTAAAACCATCATCCCATCCACGCGTTCCAAAACACCACCCGATAAGCCAATGATTTTAAAATAGCCCAAGTGGGCTGTATCCACGCCCAACAAGTCTAAAATATGAGCACTCCAACGGGTCAATTCTCCCGTAAGTGCCCAGTAGGTACCGGTTAGACCAAAGTAAAAGACAGAAGCCACGCAGAGAGTCAAGGCACAAGGTAAAAACGCCCATTTCTGTGTGAAAAAACGCACGCAAAACCCTAAAATGAGAATACGCCCTAAAAGCGTGTCAGCCAAACTGGCCCATTAAGAAGAAAGCTATTCTAACAAAAATAGTTGAATATTGGGGTTAGCCAAGGGGCTTCTAAGTGAGTTAAAGAGTTATTGATCTTGCTCACCTATGTTCTTGAGCATACAACAAGCGCAAATCATTCAGGGGGGTTAGTTGCCCTTTGTGTTTTGTGTAAAAATAGTCCCAACCATTGTGGTTGATTTTGTTGAGAATCTTGGCACTCATTTTGTGGATGGAGAGCACCACCCCGCTACTATCTTGCACATGTCCGCTAGGCAAAACTTGGCATTGCTCCACCCCACTTGGGGAATATAAAGCCTGCCCCACTTGCAAATACCCTGAATTGACTAAGGTTTTCATCGCCACTTTGGGGGGCTTGCTCTCATGCTCTAAAGCACTGAAAGAGTCCATAGATACAGGTATTTTGGCTATCCGCTCTAAAGCAGCTTGGATGTAAATAGGGTCTTTTTCAATGCCCAAGAAGTTACGCCCCAATCTTTTAGCCACCGCCCCTGTGGTGCCCGTACCAAAAAAGGGGTCTAGGATTAAGTCCCCTGGTTTTGTTGCCATTAAAAGCAACTTTTCTAAGAGCTTTTCGGGCTTTTGGGTGGGGTGGAGCTTACACCCCTTGGTGTCTTTGAGTCTTTCAGCCCCCACACATAGGGGGATTTCCCAAATGGATTTTTCTTGCTTGCCCCCATTGAGGGCTTTTAAGGTTTTGTAATTAAAAGTGAAGGGGGTTTTTTTATCCCTAGCACACCAAAGCAAGCTCTCATGGGCATTGCATAGGCGATTGCCATTAAAATTGGGCACGGGATTAGATTTTGCCCAAATGATGTCATTAATCACCCAAAAGCCTAAATTTTGCATCAAAGCCCCTAAGCGATAGATGTTTTGGAACGAGCCAATGACACAAATACTCCCCCTTAAAACCCGTTTGCACTCTGTTAGCCATGCCCCACAAAAGCTATCATAGTGGGCAAAGTCTTTAAATTTGTCCCACTCTGCAACCACGCCACTAAACTTCGCCCCACCCACTCTTAAAAGCTCCCCTGAAGTTTGCATAAAATAGGGCGGGTCGGCAAAGATAAAATCCACACTGCTACTGGGCAAAGTCTTTAAAAGGGCGACACAATTACCCTTTAAAATGATATTGGTTTGCAAGGAGCTTTAGCGTTCGATCACTTCGTACTTGAGACCTTGTTTGGCGAGTTCTTCTAAGAAAGGATCGGGGTTGAGCTGTTCTAAATTAAAAACCCCCTTGGAGTTTTCCCCACCCCAAATATCTTTGCAAATCATCATCGCCCCCACTACAGCGGGCACGCCTGTGGTGTAGCTGATCGCTTGCGAGCCGACTTCTTCATAACATTTTTGGTGATCGCACACATTGTAAATATAGATCCGTTTTTCTTGCTTGTTTTTATTGCCATGGATATAGCAACCAATATTGGTCTTACCCGTGGTCTTGCCCGCCAAGCTTACTGGATCGGGCAAGAGTTGTTTTAAAACCTGAATGGGCACGATCTCAGCTTGCCCCCCATTTGTGGTAGGCACTTGCACGGGCGCAATATTGAGCATCCCCACATTGGCCAAACAACGCATGTGGTTAAGATAATTTTGCGAGAAAGTCATGAAAAAGCGGATGCGTTTTAAGCCTTTGATGTGTTTGACTAGAGATTCCAACTCTTCATGGTAGAGCAAATAAGAATCACGCTCTCCAATCTCGGGGTAAGCCCAAGTTTGCTTGATCTCTAAGGGCTTAGTTTCTATCCATGTCCCATTTTCATAGTAACGCCCGGGTGCGCTCACCTCTCTTAAGTTGATTTCAGGGTTAAAATTGGTCGCAAAGGGGTAGGGGTGGTTGCCTGCATTGCAGTCCAAAATATCAATGTTATAGATATCATCAAAATAATGTTTTTGGGCATAGGCGCAAAAGACATTGGTTACCCCCGGATCAAACCCACACCCTAGTAGGGCAAAAATCTGTGCATCCCTATAAGCTTGATCAAAAGCCCACTGTTCCTTGTATTCAAACTTGGCAACACTGGGGTGTTCATAATTAGCAGTGTCCAAGTAATTGGTTTTAGTTTGCAAACAAGCTTGCATGATGCTCAAATCTTGATAGGGCAAGGCGATATTGAGCACCACTTTAGGCTGGTATTTTTCAATTAAAGCCACCACTTCCTCTACGCTGTCGGCATCTACTTGCTCACAGACGATCTCTCCCAAACCTTTGGCTTTGACACTGGCGGCAATTTGTTCGCATTTAGAAAGGGTGCGGCTAGCCAACACCACCCTCTCAAACAAATGGCGGTTTTGGCAGAGCTTGTGGGCTACCACTCTCCCCACTCCCCCCGCTCCAATTTGCAAGACTGTGAGCATTCTATCCCTTTATCCAATAATAGGTCTTTGAGTGTGCTATTATATACGAAATATTTTACCCTTTAATTAAATGGAGGTCTTGATGCAGACAATCTCGCTAGATGTTTATGGAACCTTAGTCTGTATGGTGGGCGTGTTGTTATTGGGGCGTTACATCATCTCCAAGGTCAAATTCTTACGCGATTATGACATTCCTGAACCTGTAGTGGGCGGTGTATTGGTGGCATTTGGCATTATGGTTGCCCACCATTTTTATAACTTTAAGCTGGTTTTAGACTCCAGTCTAAAGGAACCCCTAATGCTCACCTTTTTTATCACCATTGGCTTGAGTGCCGATTTTGCCTCTTTAAAGAAAGGGGGCAAAATGCTAGGCATTTTCCTAGTGGCAGTTGCTATGTTTGTGGTGTTACAAAACATGGTAGGGATTGGGATTGCGCGTTTAATCGGAGTCGATCCGCTCATGGGCTTGCTAGGGGGCTCAATTTCCTTGGTGGGCGGGCATGGCACCAGTGCGGCGTGGTCTGAAGTGCTCTCCAAAGCCCCCTTTAATTTTTCCCAAAGCCTAGAGGTGTCGATTGTGTGCGCCACATTTGGGTTAGTCAGTGGCGGGATTATTGGCGGACCTGTGGCGCATTATTTAATTAAAAAGCACCGCCTAGAACCCAGTGTCCAAGAGAGAAAAGAGCGCACAGAAGGTCCTATGATGGCTTTTGAAACCCCCAAACAAGAACGCCTGATCACGGCCAATAGTTTCGTGCAGAGTTTGGCTTTGGTGAGTATTGCCCTCTTGTTGGGGACTTTTATTGCCAAGCACACCAAAGCCCTCACTTTAGGCTCGATGACCTTGCCCACTTTGCCTACTTTTGTATGGTGTTTGTTTGTGGGGGTGTTACTGCGTAATCTTTTATCTTATTCTAAAATCCATAATGTTTTTGATCGGGAGGTGAGTGTAATTGGGAATGTGAGTTTGAGTTTATTTCTAGCCTTTGCCTTGATGAGCATTAATTTAATGGAATTGGTGAATTTAGCCCTCCCCATGGCGGCGATCCTCACCTGCCAAGTGGTGTTGATGATTCTATATAGCATTTTTGTAACCTTCCGCATGTGTGGGAAAAATTATGATGCAGCGGTGCTGAGTGCTGGGCATTGTGGTTTTGGGTTGGGTGCGACCCCAACAGCGATGGTGAATATGCAAACGGTTACCAATCACTACGGAGCTAGTCACATGGCGTTCATTGTCGTGCCCTTGGTGGGGGCATTTTTTGTGGATATTATCAATGCTCTGGCTATCCAAGGCTCTTTGAGCATGATTTTGCAACTCTTCCACTAATGTTAGAGATTAACCAACTTTGTATGCGCGCCTGTGTGGCTCGGGCTTGGGAGGTCCAAACACTAGCCTTGCCTAATCCTAGCGTGGCGTGCATGGTGCTAAGTGGTAGTCATGAAGTATTAGCCTTGCAAGCCCACCAAAAGGCAAATACCCCCCATGCCGAAGTCTTAGCCCTAGCCCAAGCCTTTAATACACTCAGTCCCACACCCATGCCGACTAGCATAGACCCATTAGATTGTGAGGCGACCTACCATTTTTTAGCCCAAAACCACAGCGGGCTTTTCAAAGACTGCACTCTATTTGTTACTCTAGAGCCTTGCGGGCATTTTGGCAAAACCCCCCCTTGTGCGGAGCTACTCGCCACAATCCAGCCTAAGTGCGTGGTGATTGGGGCTTTAGAGGAGAGCCAAAAGGCTAGGGGCGGGGTGGTTTGTTTAGAGGGTGCGGGCATTGAGGTGATTCAAGGCGTGCTTAAAGCCGAGTGTGAGAACCTCTTAATCCCCTTCAAATGCTTACAATCTAAAGGTTTTTTCAATCTCTTTAAGATCGCTATGCGCCTTGATGGCTCTTATGAGGGCAAGATTTCAGGGACTCAAAGCCAAACTTTCACCCACAACCAACGTGGGGTAGCTAACACGCTCATTATTTCGGGTCAAAGTGTCCGCACCGATCGCCCCTTGCTTGATCACCGCTTGGCTGACCCGCTTTATCAAAATAGACTCTGTGATGTGGCGATTTTAACTAGAGATTTAGCCCCCTTAGATCAAAGTATCCCTCTTTTTGGCGTGTCGGGACGTTGTGCTTGGGTGTGCCACCACTTAGAGGACTTGCCCCTTGATCGTGGCTTTAATCTCATTGAGGGCGGACTAGGGCTTTTAGAGGTTCTGCACGATCAAATCGACATGCTTTTAATCCACACCAACACCGCCCTAAGCCCCACAAACACCCCCATCCAGCACACTATTAACAAAAATTTTACCCCCCGTTTCACCCAAATTTGGGATCACGATGTGTTACTATGGCTATCTTGAGGTTTTACCAGCCCCTGCATGGTTATGCCTACAATAGTGCTAGCCTCTTTCTCGCCCATTTTGCTAAGGACTTCATCAAAAAGGGAGACACCCTTTTAGAAGTGGGGGCGGGCTGTGGGATTGTGGGGCTACTTTGTGCTAGGGAATTTGCTAACCCCCTAGATTTGATCGAGATTGACTCTAATCTAGCCTTTTTTGCCACGCTCAATAGCCAAAAACACCCTAAAGCCCGTGTGATCTGTGCGGATTTTTTAGATCACCCCTTTAACAACCACTACCATGCCATTATTTCTAACCCCCCCTACTACTATAAAAACAGCTTAGAGAGTGCCAACACCCAAAAGGCGCGCGCCACCAACCAACGCTTCTTGCCCTTGCAAGCCCTTTGCCAAAAAGCTTTTAAATTACTAAGACATAGAGGGTATTTGATTATGTGCTACCATGCCAATTTGACCGACATGCTCTTAAATACCTTGCAACAAGTAGGCTTTAAGGCGTTGTGTCTGCGTTTTGTGCATCCCTTTAAGGATAAAAAGGCGGCTTTGGTGCTTTGCTGTGCGCGCAAAAACTCCAAGAGTTTATTAGAGATTCTCCCCCCCCTCATCACCCACAACTCTAAAGCCCAGCAAGACAACACCCCCGAAGTGGCGCGCATTTACCAACACTTCAAAACCCATAGTATCAAGGCTGCCCTTGAGTGAAATTTTATGCGCCCATTGCCACCTACCATGCCCGCCTAAGGGGGCGATCAAACTAGAACAACCCCAACCCCTTTATTTTTGTTGCCATGGTTGCCAACAAGTCTTTTTGTTATTGCACTCCCTAAACTTGCAAACCTTTTATGACAAACTAGACAAGGGCACTTTAAGCCCGGTTACACCTGCACCTAATTATGATGAGGCGCGTTACACCTCCAAGCCCTTTTTGCAAACCTTCACCACGCATCTAGAAAATGGGGATTTAGAAGTCGCTCTTTTATTAGAAAATATCCATTGCAGCGCGTGTATTTGGCTCATTGAGCGGGTATTATTAAAACAAGAGGGGATTCAATCCGTGCAGATCAACTACACCACGCACCGCGCGTATGTCATTTTTGATCCCAATGCCACCCATATCCCCCATATCCTCAACACCATTGCCTCGATTGGCTACCATGCCAGCATTTACGATCCCAACACCCAAGACAAACGCGCTAAAAAAGAGCATGAGAGCCACTATATCGCCCTTGTGGTGGGGATTTTCTCCACCATGAATGTCATGTGGATTGCCATCGCCTCCTATGCGGGCTATTTTTCGGGCATGGACTCTAGCATGGCTTTTAAGCTCCATATCGCCTCGTGGATTTTAAGTAGCCTGACCCTCTTTATCACGGGGGCGGGCTTTTTTAGAGGGGCTTTTTATGGCTTAAAACATGGCTTTTTGGGCATGGATTTGGGCGTGAGTTTGGGCGCGCTAGGGACTTATCTTTACTCCATCTATGCGCTATTTAAGGGGCTAGAACCTTATTTTGAATCGGTGAGCATGATCATCACCTTTGTTTTTATCTCTAAATTTTTAGAACTCAAGGCTAAGATACGGGCTAATAGCGTGCTGGATGGTTTGCAAAGTAGCTTACCTGTGCAGGTGCTTTTGCTTAAAGAAATAGAGGGGCAGATTCAAAGGGTGCTTGTGAGCCCTGAAGAGGTGGAGGTGGGCGCGCACATAGAGGTTTTGGCTGGGGAGAGTGTGGCTTTAGATGGCGTGCTAGAGAGCGAGAGCGCACAGGTGAGCACCCAAGCGATCAATGGCGAAAATACGCCCACCACCCTCCAAAAAGGCGATCATATTTTGGCGGGCTACACCAACCATGCTAACACCTTCATTTACCAAACCACCATGCCTTTTAAACGCTCGTTGTTAAGCCAAATGGTGCAATTAGTGCAAAAAAGCTTTATGAGCAAGCCCGCAATCCAAGAGGATACCAATAAGCTAGTGCGTTATTTTGGCGTGGTGGTTTTAGCCATTGCGTTCTTAAGTTTTTTGGCATGGTGGTTTTTTGCAGGGGCACAAAGGGGCTTGGTCGTGGCGATTAGCGTGGTGGTGGTGGCATGCCCTTGTGCTTTTGCCCTAGCCACCCCCATTGCCCTGATCTTAGGCACTAACCGCGCTTTTTTACAAGGCGTGCTCATCAAACAAGCCTCTAGCTTAGAAACTCTAGCCAAAGCCACCCAGGTTTTTTTAGATAAAACCGGCACACTTACAGATTCTCTAAGTGTGCGGGCCCAGCACACCCACGCTCCCTATGATCCTAATTTGCTCCTAGCCTTGATCTGGCACAACAACCACCCCATCTCCCTTGCTCTCAGCACCTTTTTACAAGCCCAGCATGCACGCGCGGGGCTAGCCCTAGAGTCCATCACCCAAGAGATAGGGGGCTTAGAGGGAATCTATCAAGGGCATATCTTGCATGGGGGGAGTTTGGCTTATTTGCAAAGCAAGGGCGTAGAACTTGGGAATGCAGAGGGGGATTTTTTTTATAGTTTGGATCACCAACTCTTGGCTAGCTTTAGCTTGCATGCCCCCCTTAAACCCGATGCCCCAGAATTGGTCAGCCAACTTAAAAAAATGGGTTTGGGGGTGGAGATTTTAAGCGGGGATGCCTCTAAAGAGGTCTTTAACATCGCCCAAAATTTGGGCATTGCTTGCCAAGCCCCCTTGAGCCCGCCAGAAAAATTAGCCATTGTAAATCAAGCCATTGGCAACCAACAAATAGTCGTCATGGTGGGCGATGGGATGAATGATGCGCCTAGCCTGGCACAAAGTCAAGTTTCTATCTGCATGCACGCGGGCAATGACTTGAGTTTGATTTATAGTGATGTGGTTGTGTTGAATAATCGCTTAAGCAGTGTCTTAAAAACATTTCAGATCGCTAGGCATGCTTATAAAATTGCCAAGCAAAACCTCATCATTAGTCTCGCTTATAATGCGCTTTTGATTCCGTGTGCGGTGTGTGGGCTCATCAATCCCCCCCTAGCAGCCCTGAGCATGAGCCTAAGCTCGCTCCTAGTGGTGGGGAATAGTTTTAGATTGCGTGGTTAAAGTTAAGGGTTAGCCGATCTCCACATGAAGCCATTTAAATTCGCCGTAAGTCCCACGAATCTTGTTTTCTAGGCAACTAAAATCCCAACATTCATTTTTAAAATTGCCCAGTAAGCATCCTACGCTGAATTTATGGCAATTTAGTTCAGAATTATCAATAGCAATCCACGCGTATTCTTTGCCTCTTGCTCTACTCCCTGCGCTTTCAACAGCTGTTCTAGCTCTTTGGGCTACTTTTTCTAAGCCAAGCGAATTACCATCTTTGCCACAGGCAATATAAATTTTCCCGCCCTCTTTAAGCTTGCCCGCTCTTTCATCCTCTAGGCGCGTTAAAAAGTGGCGGGGGTGGGCATATCTGATGTAAGCCTTGCCATCCTTGTCGGTTACTTCTGCGATGAGATTATCCCCAAGATAAATACCCGAATGTGCAACCCAAAAGCGTATATCACAATACAAAACGCTTCCGGGTTTAGCATACCCTTCTAAGCTTGTAATTTTTGCCATGAAAACTCCTTTTGCATATTTTTTATCCTCGATTGTTTCATTTTTTTTAAAACCTCCCCAAAATGTCCAGCAAGGTTCGGGCTGTGTGCTGGGCTAGGGCTAGGCTCATTTTTTGGTGGCAGGGCAAAGAAATTTGGGCCTTGTAGAAATTTTCAGCCTTTGGGAGGGTGGGCGTGCCTAAATTTTGGTAGAGCTTAAAGGTGTGGATGGGTTTATAATGCACCTGCACGCCAATTTGTGCCTTTAGCAGGGCTTGTAAAATGGCTTCTTTGTGCGCCCATAAAAAGGGCTTGAGCAAAATGGAATATAGGTGATTGGTGCTTTGGATATAAGCGGGCAAACTGGTATGTACACAACTAAAATAGGGATTGCCCCTAAAGAAATCATCATAAAAACAAGCGATCTTCTCACGCACAGCCAAGAAAGCATCGATCTTTTTAAGCTGGCTTAAACCCAAAGCAGCTTGTAATTCGTTCATACGGAAGTTATACCCCAAACTAGAAACTTCCACATCAAACCCGTTTTTTTGCACGCCATGGTTAGCCAAAAGCTGGAGTTTCTCATAAAGCATGCGATCATTGGTGGCGATCGCTCCTCCTTCTGCGGTGGTGATGGGCTTGATGGCATGCAAGCTAAAAATGCTCACATCAGCTAGCACCCCGATCTTTTGGTGATGGTAACTCCCCCCAAGCGCATGCGAGCTATCCGAGATAAAAAATAGATCATAAGCCCGACAAAAATCCGCAATCGCTCTAGCCTCCACACTCTTACCCCCAAAATCCACACTCACCACCGCCTTAATACGCTCCTTATGGGGGCAAGCCTGATAACAGCTCTCTAGCAAGTTTTCATCCATATTGCCGTCTTCTTTAATGTCGCAAAAAAATGGGGTGGCGTGGTTGGCAAGTAACATGTTGCTTGTCGCCACAAAGCTAATGGGTGTGGTGATGACTAGATGTTGGCTTAAGTCCAAAGCTTGGTAGGTTAAAAAAAGCGCACTGGTGGCATTGGGGCAGACTAAAACATACTTGACTCCCAGATAATCCGCCAAAGCGTGCTCAAATTGCCCCACCAAGGGACCTTGCGTGAGATAATCACTCTTTAAAGCCTGCACCACCGCTAAAATGTCCTCTTGATCGATGGATTGGGTGCTATAGGGGTTCATGTGTGTAGTAAATCCTGCACTTTTTGTGCCTTGAGTGCTTGGGGGTTGTGCGCCTTGTCTAGTCCTTTGAGCTGATCAGGATCGAGGGTGCTAAAATCCTCCTTTGGATTAGGGGGGGTCATTTTTTTGAGTGCATCGCTTAAGGCTATCTTTTGCTCTTCTAGGGTTTTGACAAATGCCTTAGAGGTGCTCGGATCGCCAACTAGCAAGCGATCGGGTTTGATGGATTTAAACTGTAAGTTTGGATTTTCATAGCTCTTTGTGAAGACATTTTCCCCTTGATAGAGGGCTTGATCGTAGATTTTTTGGATTTGCTCTTTCAGGGTGTTGCCTTGCGTATTCTTTGGGGTAGCAAGGTTAGCCAAATCTTGGGCTAAGGGTTGCATTTGATCGATGCTTTTTAAAGCCACTTGCAATGCCCCGATGGTGTGGTTGGTGTTTTTGGTGGCGGTGGCTAGTTGGTTGGTCTTAATTTCTACTTCTGTGGTGGTTGGCTTAAGCGGTGTGCTGGGTTTGGGCGGGACGGGCGTGATTTTGGGTGCGGACAAGGGGGCATGCTTAATTGATGATACACCTGCCATGAAAGTCCTTTTTTAATCTGATCAAGCATAAGTTGTTCCTATTGTGTTAAAATAGAGTCTGATGACACTCTAAAGGCAAGCCTTGATTAGTATCCAAGAAAACGCCCCCTATATTGCCCACCCGTTGGCTTTTTATGCGCCCCTATGCCAGCCAGATACGCTTTTATTAGAAAGCGCGCAGGCAGAAAACAAGCACCACACCCAATCATTGATCCTAACCCAAGCATGCGCTAAGATTGTTTGCCATCACGATCGTGTCAGCATGCATGCCTTAAATGCCAATGGGTTAGCCTTGTTGCAAGATTTGGCGGTTTGGTTAAATACACCCCTTATTGGGCAAAGCCTTCACTTGCATTACCCCAAAGATCACACCTATGCCGATGAATTTGCTAAATTGCAAAGACCCAGCCCCCTAGATGCTTTGAGGGCTATTTTTGCACCTTTTAAAAACCAGCATGATCACCCCTTTGCCCTCTTTTGTGCCGGGTTATTTTCCTTTGATTTTATCGCCTATTTTGAAAATCTGCCCCTTTTGGGCGTGCAGGATAACAGCGCGCCTGATTTTCTCTTCTATGTGGCACAAAATCTAGTCGTGATCAACCACCAAAGCAAGAGCACACAGATTTTAGGGACATGCTTTGATTCCCAGTTTCAAGCCCAAATCCAAACAGAGGTCGCGCATTTAAAATACCTAGCCACCCACGCTCCCACAGATTTTAACCCCCCCATACACGCGCCTAATAAAAGTGTCAGCACCGATTGTAACGATGGACTCTTTGGGCAAAGGGTGCTCAGACTCAAAGAGGAACTTAAAAGGGGCGAGATTTTCCAAGCCGTGATCGCGCGCAGTTTTTACTTAGAATGCGCCAATAGCCTCAATGCCTACCACCACCTCAAAGTGCAAAATCCAAGCCCCTATATGTTTTACATGCGCACACCTGAGTGGGTGCTCTTTGGGGCTAGCCCTGAGAGCGCGCTCAAATACGACTCACCCACCAACACCGCCCAAATTTACCCCATCGCCGGGACACGCCCTAGGGGCAAAAAGCCTGATGGATCGCTCGATTTGGATTTGGATAACCGCCTAGAGCTAGACTTGCAAAGCGATTCTAAAGAGCGCGCCGAGCATATTATGCTTTTGGATTTGGCGCGCAATGACATCGCAAGGGTGGCTAAACCCAATACCCGCTTTGTGAGCAAACTTTTAAAGGTAGAAAAATACGCCCATGTGATGCATTTATGCTCGGCGGTACAAGGGGAGCTTAAAAGTGGGCTAGACGCCCTACACGCCTACAGAAGTTTTATGAATGCGGGTACGCTCAGTGGTGCGCCCAAGATTGCCGCGCTCAAGCTCATCGCCACTTTGGAGGGCAAACGGCGTGGGTCTTATGGGGGCTCGATGGGGTATTTAGCTTTAGATGGTTCGATGGATACCTGTATTGTGATCCGATCGGCATTTGTGCAAGAGGGGCGCGCCATTGTCCAAGCGGGGGCGGGTATTGTGCTAGAAAGCGATATTCAAGCTGAGATCGCCGAGAGTTGGGCTAAGGCGCAATCGGTGATTGAGGCGATCCAAAGAAGTTAGCATGAAAATTTACTTGATTGATAATTTTGACTCTTTCACTTATAATTTGGTCTATGAACTGGAGAGCTTGGGGCATAGCGTGGTGGTTTATCGTAACGATTTGGCTGAGGGCTTGCTTTTTGAACGCATGGTAAAAGAAAAGCAAAAACCTTTGCTTTTGATCTCACCGGGTCCGGGTGATCCAGCACACTCGGGGCGACTCTTGCCCTTGATTGCCCAAGTGCGGGGGCACTTTGGCATTTTGGGCGTGTGTTTGGGTCTGCAAGCCCTAGCCCAAAGTTATGGTGCGGACATTGTCCAAAGCCCAGAGATCATGCATGGCAAGAGTGTGCGCATACTCTTAGAACCCTTTGAACCCTTTGAGGGCTTGGGGGAGAGCTTGCAAGTGGGGCGTTACCATTCTTTGGTGGCGAGCAACTTGCCCCCTTGCCTGAAGGTGATTGCGCATTATGAGGGCATGGTGATGGGGCTTTATTGCGCTAAGGATAATGCCCTAGCCTACCAGTTCCACCCAGAGAGCATTATGAGCACGCAGGGCACACGGCTTTTAAAACAAAGCTTGGAATTTTTGCAAAAAAATAGCCATGACTGAGATTTTAGCTACCCTCTGCCAGCACCAAGACTTAAGCCCCAAACAAATGCAAAGCTTCTTATCTGCCATTTTTGAGGGCAACATAAGTCCTGCCATGTTAGGTGCGATTTTGATCGCCTTGAAGATGAAACCAGAAAGCATTGAGGAGATCGCCAGTGCAACTCTTTTTTTAAAAACCAACTTGCCAGAGGTGGCGGGTGCTTTTGTGGATAATTGCGGGACGGGCGGGGATGGTGCTTCTAGTATTAATATCAGTACGATCAGCGCGTTATTGTGTGCGTCCATGGGCGTGAAAATGGCCAAACATGGCAATAAAAGCTCTTCGGGACGGGGGAGTGCGGATTTATTGGAGGTTTTGGGCGTGAATATCCAAATGCACCCCACACAGCTCAAAAACTGCCTAGAAAAAACCAACTTTGCTTTTTTATTTGCCCCCCTTTACTACCCTAGTTTTGCCCAAATTGCCCCCATCCGTAAAGAACTCAAAGTGCGCACCTTGTTTAATCTGCTAGGTCCTCTTCTTAATCCCCTACCTTTAAGCGCGCAACTCTTGGGGGTTTATGACAAGAGCCTATGCCTGCCCCTAGCTAGCGTGCTCCAAAAATTGGGCGTGCCTAGGGCGATGGTGGTGCATACGGCGGGTGTGGATGAAATTGCCTTGCATGGAGAAATCCATGTCTGTGAGTTACAAGGGAGTAAAATTTTAGAATACACCCTAAGCCCCCAAGATTTTGGGTTACAAGCCTATGCCTTGGAACAGATGATAAGCCCTAGTTTAGAATACAGCGCGCAGGTGTGTTTAGAGGTCTTGCAAGGCAGAGGGCAGGAGGCACACCGCGCAATCATTGCAGCTAATAGCGCGGCGTTGTTGGTTTTAAGCGGGTTGGCGCGCGATCTCAAAGAGGGCGCAGCTTTAAGCCTAGAGCAAATGCATAGCCAAAAAGCCTACCAGCATTTACAAAAGATCGTTACAATTAGCCATGCCTAATCACCTCCAACAAATTTTAGAACGCAAAAGGGATGAAATCCAAGCCCTCAAAATGCGCTTTTCTATCCCCACGACCCTAAAGCCCAGCATACGGGATTTTCATAAGGCACTACAAGAGCCACGCACCAGTTTTATTTTGGAGTGTAAAAAGGCCTCTCCCTCTAAGGGCTTGATTTGCAAGGACTTTAATCTGCCCAAAATTGTCAAAATTTATGACAAATTTGCCACTTGTCTGTCTATCCTCACCGATAAGGCGCATTTTCAAGGCTCTTATGAGAATCTAAGGCTCGCCTCTAAATTCACCACCAAGCCCCTTTTATGCAAGGATTTTATCTTGGAGCCCTTCCAAGTCTTGCTAGCCCGCCACATGGGAGCAGATGCGATCTTGTTAATGTTAAGCGTGCTGGAGGATTCTACTTACACCCAGCTAGCCAAACTAGCTAAATCGCTCAACATGGCGATCTTAACTGAAGTTAGTGATGAATCCCAAGTCAAGCGGGCTTTAAACCTAGGCGCGCCTATCATTGGGATTAACAACCGGGATTTAGCCACCTTGCAGGTGGATTTAAACACGACTTTAAGGTTACAACCCTTGATCCCCAAGGGCATAATAATCATTAGCGAATCGGGGATCAACACCCATAGCGATATTAAAAAGCTATGTTCGCATGTGCATGGGTTTTTGGTGGGGAGTTCTTTAATGGCACAAGCCAACTTAAAGAGGGCTTGCCAAAAACTCATCTTGGGGGAAAATAAAATCTGTGGACTTAGGCGGATCAAAGATGCCAAAAGGGCATACAGCTGTGGCTTTATTTATGGTGGACTCATCTTTGATCCCCACTCCCCACGCTACATTAGCCCCAAAAGAGCTAGAAAGCTGGTTAAAAAAGTGCCTAAACTGGACTTTGTGGGGGTATTTGTGCATGCTAACATCAAAACCATCATCAAAAGAGCCTACCAGCTCCATTTAAAAGCCGTGCAGTTGCATGGGGATTACAACGCCGAACAAATTGCACTGTTAAAACAAGCCTTAGAATGCCTGGTGTGGCAGGTGGTGCGCGTTAGTCCCAAAGCAAACGCGCTAGATGTG
This sequence comes from Helicobacter mehlei, assembly GCF_003660265.1. Classification (GTDB taxonomy): domain Bacteria; phylum Campylobacterota; class Campylobacteria; order Campylobacterales; family Helicobacteraceae; genus Helicobacter; species Helicobacter mehlei. Next base: position 6,328 of record NZ_QXQP01000003.1, on the reverse strand, counting down.
CCAAACTTAGGGGCGGATCTGATCTTGTATGATAGTCAGGGTGTGCGTGCAGGGGGGAATGGTGTTGCTTTTAGCTGGGAGATTTTAGCGCATGCCCCTAGTCCCTTTATGCTAGCCGGGGGTTTGCGCTTGGATAATCTCAAAGAAGCCCTGCGTGTGGGGGCTGTGGGGCTAGATATTAATTCGGGAGCAGAGAGCGCACCGGGTAAAAAAAGCCCCTCTAAAATCAAGCAACTAGCCCAAATCTTGCGGGAGTATTGATGGTCAAACAAAATAAAGAAGCGTATTTTGGTGCTTTTGGCGGACTCTTTGTGCCTGAAATTTTAATCCCCCCCTTAGCCCAGCTAGAGGAGGGATTTAAGGCGTGCTTAAATGATCGGGATTTTCAAGTGGAGTTTAGCACTCTTTTAGCTCACTTTCTAGGCCGTCCCACGCCTCTAACACGGGTTAAAAACCTCATCACAAACCCCAAAGTCAGGCTTTATCTCAAACGTGAGGATTTATTGCACGGGGGGGCACACAAGAGTAACCAAGCTCTGGGGCAAGCCCTCTTGGCTAAGAAAATGGGTAAAAAGCGCATCATTGCTGAAACGGGAGCGGGCCAGCACGGGGTTGCCACCGCTCTTGCTTGTGCACTTTTGAATCTAGAATGCGTGATCTATATGGGCACTAAGGATATAGAACGCCAAGCCCCTAACGTCTTCCGCATGGAATTAATGGGCGCACGGGTGATCCCGGTGAGCACCGGATCGGCTAGCCTCAAGGATGCGATCAATGAGGCCCTAAGGGATTGGGCAAGCTCTTACCCTTCGACCCATTATCTTTTGGGCACAGCCGCCGGTCCCCACCCTTATCCTAAAATGGTCAAACATTTCCAAAGTATGATCGGTACAGAGGCCAGAGCGCAAATCTTAGAGCAAGAAGGGTGTTTGCCTAATGTGGTGATCGCATGCGTGGGTGGAGGGAGCAATGCGATTGGGATGTTTTCTGCCTTTTTAGAGGATCACACGGTGCAGTTAGTGGGGGTTGAGCCTGCCGGATTGGGGCTAGAGACCAACAAACACGGCGCGGTGCTGTGTCAGGGCAGTGTGGGGATTTTGCATGGGAGCAAGACCTATATTTTACAAGATGAGGAGGGGCAAATACAAGAGAGTCATAGCATTTCAGCCGGGCTAGATTATCCGGGCGTGGGTCCGGAACATAGCTATTTGAAACAAAGTGGGCGGGCTAGTTATGTGGGCATTAGCGACCAAGAGGCATTAGAGGCGTTTGTGGCTTTAAGCAAACATGAGGGCATTATCCCCGCTTTGGAGAGCGCGCATGCTCTAGCCTATGCCTTAAATCTGGCTAAAGAGGATCAAGAACGCGTGATCTTAGTGAATTTGAGCGGGCGGGGGGATAAAGATTTGCAAAGCGTGCAAGATGCCCTAAAGGCTAGGTTATGAGATATGCCCAAACTTTCCAAGCCCTTAAAACCACCCACAAACCCGCGTTTGTGCCCTTTGTAACTCTGGGCGATCCTAGCTATGATCGGAGCTTTGAGATTCTCAAAACCCTCATTGATGCGGGCGTGAGCGCGCTTGAGTTGGGTTTTGCCTTTTCTGACCCAATAGCCGATGGACCTGTGATCCAAGAGGGCAATTTGAGGGCGTTGCGCTGTGCTAGCATGGAGGGCAACTTTAAACTCTTGGCACAGGTGCGCAGGCTTGCGCCCGATATCCCGATAGGCTTGTTAGTCTATGCTAATTTGATCATGCGCTTTGGGGTGGATCGCTTTTATGCCGCATGTGCTCAAAGTGGGGTGGATAGCGTTCTGGTTGCGGATGTGCCCTTGTGTGAGAGTGCAGAATTTGTCAAAGTAGCACACCAAAACGCCGTCGCCCCGGTTTTTTTGGCTACCCCCAATGCCAGCCCAAAGCATTTAGAGCACATCGCCAAGAATTGCCCTGCCTTTATTTATGTCCTTGCCCGTGCGGGGGTAACAGGCACACAAGAGCACCTAGCCACCACCCCCCAGCACATTTTACACACGCTTAAAAAGATCAGCCCCACCCCTTGTTTATTGGGCTTTGGGATTTCGCAACCATCCCATGTAAAAAGTGCTTTAAGCATGGGGGCTGATGGGGTGATCTGTGGTTCAGCCATTGTGCAGATCATCGCGCAAAATTTGGACCACCCCCCTAGCATGCTGGCACGCCTAAGCGAGTTTGTAGCGCAGATGATGGGGGAGAGTTAGTTTTAGTTTCTTGCCAAAGGATCGACATGCAAACCACAATCGGGCAATACCTCTTAGATCGTCTGAAAAGTTATGGAGTCCAACATCTCTTTGGAGTCCCCGGGGATTATAATTTGGCGTTTTTGGACTTGGTAGAAGATGACCCCCATTTGCAGTGGGTGGGGAATTGTAACGAGCTCAATGCCTCCTATGCTGCCGATGGCTATGCGCGTCTAAAATCAATGGGGGCATTGCTCACAACCTTTGGGGTGGGGGAACTCAGTGCCATTAATGGCATTGCGGGTTCTTATGCTGAAAGCGTGCCGGTGGTGAAAATCGTGGGGATGCCCTCTAGGGGGGTTGTCCATAGCCGTAAGCTGGTGCACCACACTTTGGGCGATGGGGAGTTTTTGAAGTTCTATAATATGTATGCAGAGGTGAGCGTTGCCCAAACAATTTTAAACAAGCAAAATGCCCAAAGTGAGATCGATCGGGTTTTGGGAGAGTGCTTTTTGCACAAAAAACCCGTTTATATTGGTCTACCTGTAGATGTGACACATATCCCCATTGAAACCTACACCTCCTCTCCCCTTGTTACGAGGAGCGATCCTAAGATTTTAAACGCCTTTTTAGAGGACGCTCAAGAATTATTGCGCAAATCCAAATCCCAAGTTGTGATGGCCGATTATGAGGTCAATCGCTACCACCTCAACCAAGAACTCAAACACTTTATCGAGGCGGTGAATTTGCCCCTCGTTTCATTGGCGATGGGTAAGGGGGTCTTTGATGAAACCCACCCTAATTTTATTGGTGTTTATAATGGCATTCTAAGCGATGCTAGGGTCTGTTCTTTGATGAGACATGCAGATTGCGCTCTTTTGATTGGGGTCAAGCTGACCGACTCGCTCACAGCGGGCTTTCATTATATCCGTGAGCACCACCTTTCTATCCAAATCCACCCCTTTTATAGCCAAATTGGGGAAAAAACCTACGATGATATTTTAATGCAAGATGTCCTCAAAGCCCTAGCCCGGCTCAAGTTCCAAGCCAGTTTCCCTAAAGAGACACACCCCAAGACTCCCCATTTAAATGGCAAGCTCACCCAAGATAAGTTTTTTAAAATCATTCAAGAATACTTACGCCCCCATGATGTGTTGATTGCCGAACAAGGGACTTCATTTTTTGGCGCAATCTCTATGGTTTTGCCCAGTGGGGTGAGTTTTATTGGCCAGCCTCTGTGGGGATCGATTGGCTATACTTTTGGGGCGTTGCTGGGCACTGCTTTAGCCAGCCCTGATCGGCGGCATATCTTGCTCATTGGCGATGGGTCCTTCCAGCTGGTCGCTCAAGAACTCTCCACCATGCTCAGAGAGAATATCACGCCCACTATTATTGTGATCAATAATGATGGCTACACGGTGGAGCGTTGTATCCATGGACCCACACGCCAATACAACCACATCAACATGTGGCATTATTCCAAGCTGGCAAGTTTTTTTGATGTCCATTTGGCTAGAGAGGTGGTGAGCTTTCAGGTTTCCAGTGTGGCTGGGCTAAGAGAGGCACTCTGTGTTGCCCAGCAGAGTTCTAAGCTCGCCCTGATTGAAGCATGCATGGACAAGGATGATGCACCCATTTTGCTAAAAAAATTGGGGGCGTTGTTTGGAGCCCAGATATAGTTTTGATTAAGAAAATATTAAGTAAAAAGTTGCGATTTTTTAGGCGACCGCCAGCAAAGAACTTGAGTCAAGTCATTAGCAATCTTAAAAATGAGATTGAGTCTTCAAAGGAACATCAAAAAACGCTAGGGAGTTGGATGGCGCATGGCAAGACCATAGAATCATGATGGGTATTGCCTTGGATTGGTCTCTAGCAGACACTAGATAGGGGGGATTTATATTTGATTTTTTGTGTTATAATTCTCTTTTTAAATCCATAGGGAGTTTTCCTTGCCTTTCATTAAACTTATCACCCCCCCCCCCCCCAATAAGTTAAGTTCTCACCCTAAGTTTCATTTTTCTATTGTTTTAGCCTCTGTGGGGTGCCTATGACTTGGCTCATCCTTGCAGGAATCGCCCTCGTTTGTGTTGTTGTAATCCAACGCTTCAAAGCACCACCCCATACCCCTAGCCCAACTCTCCAAAAACCACCCCCTAAACAACCCAGCGCGCCCAACCCCGCACCAAGTGATTTACACTTGTTTGAAAGAGAGAACCCCCATGGATTTTTTGATCAAAACACTAAAAAGGTGGATGAGAACATGAAAAAGGGTCAGGAATACGAAAATTTTATCGCCCAAAAATATGCCCAACAAGGCTATGAGCTTATTTTTCATCGCGATCTAGGCAAACAAGATCAAAAAATTGATCTCATCTTAGAGAGGGATAATGCGGTGATTTTTATCCAGTGTAAAAACTGGAATGAAAAAACGGGTCATCGTGTTGGTTTGGACGGTGTCAAAGCATTTTTGCACAGTTGCGATGCTAAGGAAAAAACAGAATATGCGGGCAAAAACTGCCAAAGACTTCTCATACTCTCTAGCCCTGTGCTGGAAAAAGAGGCGTGGCAATTTATCAAGGAACACACCCAAGACCTGCGGGTGGATTTTAAAATCATAGAACACAAAGAAGGAGTTAGTATGGATTACGCCAAAAAATACAGGGATTTGGTCGCCGGGCATTATGCAGCTCAAGGTTTTAATGTCAAACGATACGATGAGAGCAAAAGCCATCCAGAGAAACATTTAGCATTCACCCGCATCGATTTGATTTTGCGCAAAGACAAACAAATTATCTTTGCACAGTGTAGAAACTGGAATCCAGAGGGAGAACACAAGATGGATGCCAAGTATTTAGAGAAGTTCTTGGAGGATTGCCATGGATACCAAAGCCATTTATACCGCGATGATTTTGAGCATTACAAACAATGTTTCTTTAAAAATATCGTGGTGATCAATAGCCCTAAGTTGCTTGCCCCCGATGCCTTTGAGTTCATTAAGAGCCAAAGGGATAAAAAAGAGCATGAGCGGGTGTTTTATGAGGTGCTAGAACCCTCAGCCAACATGGACAAGGTGAGTAAGTGTGAGATCAGGAGGAAAAATGATTTTTAGATTGACTAGGGGTAACAAATTAATACGGATTGGTTTTATTGCGTTTGCAATGATGGGTTTTATGGCTACTAGCTTTTATGGTTGTAAAAGTAGTAAATCTGAAAGTCTTGATGATGCATTGAAGTTGTGCGAAGGGTATGCAACTGGCAGTGGATCGCTCAAGCAATCCCCTGAAAAAGCCATCAACTATTGCCAAAAGGCTATCCGTATGGGGAACATACAGGGAGCTAGTGATGAGAGCAAAAAGGTATTGCATGCCGAAAAAATCCTCGTTACTCTGTATGAGTATGAAAAACGGTCTTTGGATCAAAAAATCTCTCAGATATTACGCAGTGCTGTTTTAGATTTAAGCAAGCAAACAGGAGAAATTAACCTCGAAGCTATTATGCCAAAAGATTATCCTAGCCACGGATGGGTGCATGGTGCATTAGGCGATGCCCTATTACAACTAGGTTGTTTTTATGAAAGCTCATGGAGTTGTATGGTGGGTTCAAGAACAGAGTTAGATCCACAAAGGGCAAAGGCCTTTTTTAAAAAAGCCGCAGAATTGGGCAATAAAACAGCCCAAGAAAAGCTAAAAGAACTTGGGGTCTGGTTGCACCAAACCCCAAAAAAACTAAATCTCAAATCTAAATCTTGCAAGGAGCAAAAATGTTAGTTGTGTTGAAAAAGCGTGTGTGGCAAGTGGTCTTGTTATTGGCAATGGCTTTAGGGGTTTGTTATGCCAATAGTCAGGCAGAGGAGTATTACAAAATGGCAAAGTCTTACGATGAGAATAAAGACTACTCTAAAGCCCTACAATACTACCAAAAAGCGGCAGAAATGGGGAGTGCTAATGCTTATACCGACTTGGGATTGATGTATGCAAAAGGTGAAGGGGTTGCAAAAGACTACTCTAAAGCCCTACAATACTACCAAAAAGCGGCAGAAATGGGGAGTGCTGATGCTTATAACAAGTTGGGATTAATGTATGACATGGGCGAAGGGGTTGAGCAAGACTACTC
>NZ_QXQP01000039.1 GCF_003660265.1 Helicobacter mehlei | reverse complement strand
TTGGCATGTCAATCGTGGCTTGAGAGAAACAATGGCGTTTTTAGCCTCGTAGAAGCCTCGTAAAACGAAAAGATGAGGGGGGGGTGCTTGTCGGTATTCTTTTGGGGGTCAAAGCGATTGTAGGGCATTCTAGGCTAGTTAAAACACGATGTGCCCTATTTTAGGCTGTTGGCAAGGGTTAGGCTCGCAGGTTTCGTGGGTTTTGTCCGATCTACGCCTTAAGACAAGGTTGGGTATATTTGGCACGAATGGCACACAAATTAAGCGACTTATCTTTACTCCAAAGGGAGCAGCTTTTTAGAACCTTGCGTGTTACACTCACGCACCACAGCAATGCTATAGAGGGCTTGAGTTTGCAATTAGGCGAAACTAAGCAACTTTTAGAAAAAGGTTTGACTGCACCTAATAAGCCCTTGCACGAACAGCTCATTATTTTGGGCTTTGCTAATGCCTATGATTTAGTGGTGCGTGAGGCTAGCAGTAAAGACACGCTTTTGACCACGGGTTTTATCAAGGATTTGCACTATCTGTTGTTTAAGACTGCTTTAGACATAACTCCGCAATTTGTTTCTAAGCCTATCGGCACTTACCGCACCGCTGAAGTTATTGTGGCAGGTGCAGATTTTGCTCCCACTCCCCCCATTTTTATCGCCCAAAAGTTAGAAAACTTATTGTTTCAATACCCAAGTAATGCCCTTGATCTAACCCAAATTGCGATGTTTCACGCCGAATACGAGCGTATCCACCCTTTCATTGATGGTAATGGGCGCACAGGTCGGTTGATTATGGCGTTTCAAGCTATCCAAAACGATTTAGTCCCACCTTTGATCGTAGATAGTCGGCGGGCGGAGTATTTGAGCTTTTTAGAAAGCTGTAAGGCAGAGGGTGATTGTGGCGGGTTTGCTCGTTTTTTAGAAAGTTGCCAAGAGCAGAGCTTAGAGCATGTGGAGCAAAACACTTCAAGCCACAAATATAGGCTTTAGCAAATTGTATGTCTATTTTGCGCGTGTGTAAGATTAAACTCCTCGCCGTTTGCACCACTTGAGAAAACCGCCATACACGCCTTTGGTAGGCACTTCCAACATCTTGTAGATAGCCATGTAGCCTAATCCTCTAGCGCGCAACATGCGGATGTAGTCTAGGTGTGGGTCGTATTGGGGGTGTTTGCGTAGCCGTCCTTTTTGCCAGCCTAGCTTTTTGCCCTTAGCTTTGAGTGCTTGTAGTCCTGCCTTGGTGCGTTCGCTGATGAGCTCTCTTTCTGCTTCTGCTAGATAGGCGTAAATGGCTAGCAAGAGTTTAGAAGTGGCGTTGTTGCAATTTGAGAGTTCGGGTTGGCGTATGAATACAAACTTAATGCCCCGCTTATCCAGTTCTAGCAACAAGTTGATGATCTCGTGCATGGTGCGCCCTAATCGGCTGATCTCAGTGGCAATGAGTAAATCCCCCTTTTGGAGCTTGGCTTTCAGTTCCTCAATGCGTCTTTTAGCCTGTGTCTTGGTCGCGCTGATCTCAATGGCGATTTTCTCATCTATGCTAAGTTCGTGTTGCTGGGCGTAACACTCTATGGCGTGGTCTTGGCTATGCATGTCTTGCTTTTCTGTGGATACACGGATGTAGGCAAACACCCGACTAGCTGTCTTTTCTACTTTTCTACGCATTGCACTTTAACCCTTGTTTTAAGATATTTCAATAATTATACTTAGGCAACCCTTTAAGTATAATTTATAAGAAACATAAGACGGGCGTTAAAGGTTACATACCCAAAGGCTTCTTAGGCGTGGTGTCCTGTGTAGGCTGTGGGCTTTTGAGTGGCTCTGTGGGTTTAGGCGTGGGCTTGCTTTTGGTAGGGGTTGGGGTGTTGGTTTTGAGCTGTTTGGCTTGCTCTTGTGCTCTTTGTTTCGCCCGTTTTTCTGCCTTGCTCCGTGCATACCAGCCTTTTGCGTGTTGTTGTCTTTTCTGTTTGTGCGTGTCCCTAAGCTTTTGTCTGTTTAGGCTAGCAATGTAATCCATAGTTTCGCGCATAAGCCCCCAATCGTCTTTAAAAGCCACGACATCGATCTGCGGTAAATCTTTGCCTAAGAAGTCGTAAAGGCGGATATTCAGTCCTTCAAGGCGTGGCTTAAACCATACGGGGGCTATCCTTGCCTCAAAAGATTTAGAAGCGGGCGGGGGGATTCTCACATTTTCTAAGATACCTACCCCCTCATCTTTCTCTTGCCAATGGGCGAGTCTGTCGTAGTCATAGCACTTCTCTATCGCGGTCGCTAAATCCACATCGCCCCCAACATTCAAGCCCACTATCCCCTTGTCATCGTCCCTTTTTACAATCTCTAGCCCGCTTTTCCAGCCCACTCCTTCTAACACATTGTTTCCCCCTACCCAGTCTAGCAATTTGGCGTAGTAGCGTTTAATGGTTTCTAGGAGCAAAGCTTCACAATCGGGTTTTTTAGCTCTACCCAAAAATAGGCCACTCCCTTTCAAATCTTCCCATTCGGGCTCTTTCAAAGCAAAATAGCAAATGTGTTTCCCCACTAAAAAGCCCACAATGGGGTATCCCTGATGTCTAGCCACTGCAAAGAATCGCTCATGGTTAAGGCTGTTTTTAAGTTGGCTGTTTGCATAGACATTCACCACATACTGGCTTTTTCTAAGTGCCTCAATCTCTTTTTCTAAACTGCTAGCCTTTTGCTCTGCCTTTTGCTTTTGGGCTGTAAGCTCTACGATCTGCTTATCTTTCAGCGCGCTAGCGGTTTTCAACTCCTCAACTGCTTTGGCGTGGGCGGTGTTTAACTCCTCAATCTCTTGGGTGTTGCTTGTTTGGCTGGTTTCTAATGCGCTGTATTTGGCCTCTAACGCCTTGTGTGTTGTTTGTAAGTCTGCTAGGGCGGTCTGTGCCTTTGTCTTAGCGTCTGTGAGCTCTTGGGCGGTTTTAGTGGCACTATCAAGCTGGCTAATAGCCTTGTCTCTCTCCTGTGTAAGTTGTGCTTCTTTGGTAGAGTGCTCTTGTTTTAACTTCTCAACATCCTTGGCGTGCTTTGTGTCTTTGGCTTCTAAAGCTTCAGTGTGCTTCTGTTTGAGCTCTTGCACGGCTTCAGGGCTTAAATAGTCTTTGTATTGCTCTTTTGTGGCTGTTATCTTGCCCTCTACTTGCTCGGGGCTTAAGTGGTCTTTGTAGCTAGCTATCTGCTTATCTTTCAGCGCGTTGTCTGTTTTCAAGCCTTCAACATCTTTGGCGTGCTCTGCTTTAAGTGCTGACACCTCTTGCGGGCTTTTGTAGTCCTTGCGCTCTTTAGCCTCTTGCTCTAGGGCGACAATGCGCTTCTTTAGATCATCAATGGTTAAGCCTTCATCTTTTAACGCCCGCAACGCCTTATAGTCCTCTTGTGTAAAGATTTTGACTTCACCTAAGCGTTGGTTAATATCTTTCCATTGCAGTCTTACATTCTCAAGTAAGGGTTTAACCTCCTTAATGGTGAGCTTCTTGTTGTGTGGTGCTACAAAACCCGTTAGGTCTGTGAGCGTGGTTGTGAGCGTGGCTAATAGCTCCTTGTTGTTGGCTTCTAGCTCTTGTTTCTCTTGTTGGAGTTGTTGGGTTGTGGTTGTGAGTGTGGTGAGCTCTTGCTGTAAGTTAGCGCGTTGTTTGCCCATGATTGTGTTAATGCGTGCTAGCTTGTCGTTTTCCTTGTTGAGCTCGGCATTAGAAGTCTCTAGCTCTTGCTTCTCTTGGGTTAGGGTAGCCTCTCGATCTGCATAACGCTTCTTAGCCCTCTTAGCCATCTCTTTAGCACTACCCTCCATGTCGTCCCAAACAAAAGATAAGTCTGCTGTGTCCTGCGGAGCGAACAGCTCGCTATCCCGTAAGACATTAAATGCCTTGATAGATATGTCAAGCAGTGCGTCTCTAGTCTCAAACTTTTGAAGGGCGTTGTCTCTTTCTGCCTTTAACCTTCTACCTTCTGCTTTTAGCTTTTTGCCTTCTGCTTTTAGCCCTTGCTTCTCTGCATTGTGTTTCTGCTTAACTTCATTCATTAACTGGGCGTAAGCTCTAGGCTCAATGCGTTTTCTACCGCTCTTTTTGGCATCTTCCCCTCTTTGCATGCCTAAAATGTGGGCGACTTCGGTTTGGATTTGACTTAAAGCTTTAGGTTTTTGCAAGTTGCCTCTAAACAAACTCTTGCCCGTTTTCTCGTCTAGCGTAACAAACTCTAAGTGCGCGTGTTGGTTAAGGCGGATGTTGCCCTCCTCATCTTTATGTCCCTCATCTCTGTGGATAGCGATTTGGTAACATTGAAACCCGTATTTGTTTTTGAAGTGTGTAGCTAACCGCTCTAAGTCTTGCATCGTGGTGTCGGGCTTAATATTGACAACGGCACTCCAAAGATAGCTTGTAGCTCTAAACTTCTGCCCTACATGCGCTTTGTAATCCTCCATAGCTTTTAAAACAAGAGCATTTTTTAATTTGTCGGCTTGCTCTGCTGATCTATTGACCTCTACACCACCGCCCACTTTTTCAATGTCTTCTTGCGGTAGTAAGTAGTAAGGCTTAATACTGCGGTCGTTGTGTTGTGTTTGGACTGCGTTCTTTGTTTTTCTAAAATTGATTGATGAGACAAGCCCCACACAACCCCCTTACCCCTCTTTATTTCCCCTTGTATTCTTGCGCTACTTTCTTTGCATACAAGCTAGCCAATTCAACCTTTTGCTGTTTCAAATCCTTTAACTCTTTTTCAACCCGCTCTAAGTCTTTTTGTAAGGCCTTAAGACTATGTTCCTTTTTAACAATCTTTTTATCTAAACCATTTTGCAATATCTGCAATTCTCGCGCGCTTTTTTCTTGCAAGGGCTTAGGTTGCGCTTTAGGCTTTTTAACGCTGGATTGCACTTGCTCGGCGTGTTGCTCCATACTAGCCAATGGGCTATTCGCTTCTTGTGTTTCCATATCAATCCTTTATGTTAGAATGCTACTATTATACCAAGTCTTTAAGCCCCTACGGCGTTTGAGTAGCAAATTATCCAAAATGAGCTTGCGAATGTCCTACGAAGTAGGTTGGTTAATTTGCAAACTAACCATTGCTACGCAAACACTTCGCAAGCTCGTTTGGCTAGTTTGCTCGGCGTCGTTATAGATAGGTGGCAATGCTAAATAGTGTTTTCTGTCTTCCGCACTTGGATAGTCTAAGCACTGATCTGCTACCCTGATGTAGTTGTATTCAAACCTAATAAA
>NZ_QXQP01000038.1 GCF_003660265.1 Helicobacter mehlei | reverse complement strand
AACACAAGGCGCAAACGGGTTTATTGTGGGGATTTGAAATACCTAAACCACTAATCCGAGAGTGCAGATGATACAATACCCAAATTTTTTGCTAGAATTGTGCTGGTTTTTGCAAAAACCCTATTCGCCTTTCTTGACTGCGATGTGGGTGGTTCTCTTGTACTTATGTTTTAAGGTTGTATATGCAAGACACTTCCTATTTTCTGCGCCATAAAAAACGCCTCAAAAGAGAGTTACTAACTGGGGGGGGGGGGTGCTTTCTAAAAAAATAGCCCTCTTAGGGGGCTCAAGCACAGCCGAACTCAAAGACCTCTTAGAGGTTTTTTTGCTCCAAAGGGGTATGGCTCCTAGCTTCTATGAAAGCGATTACAACCGCTACTACGAAGAAAGCGCGTTTGAAAACCCACCCTTAAAGGACTTTGCTCCCGATCTCATCTATTTACACACCTCTTGGCTCAATATTGCATGTTTTCCTAAACTGAACGCCCCGACAGAAGAGATTGCCAAACTTGTCCAACAAGAGATGAATAAATTAGAGATCATGCTCATCTCTTTAAAAACCCGCTATTCTTGTGCGATCATCATCAATAATTTCGATCTGCCCTCACATCGGTCTTTGGGCAATTTAGACAACTTAGAGGGCAAGACTCACTTTATTAACGCCCTAAACACCGCTCTTATAAAGCTCGTCAAAGAACACCCCTCAGTGTATGTGCAAGATTTGTTATATCTCTCTGCCCAAGTGGGGCTGTCCAAGTGGTTTGACTCTAACTTGTATTATCGTGCTAAGTATGCGATGGGTTATGAGGGCTTGGCTTGCGTGGCTTTGAATTTGAGCAAGCTAACCTGTGCTATTTTTGGGCTTTCTAAAAAAGTCCTGATTTTAGATATGGACAATACTCTTTATGGCGGGGTGATTGCCGATGATGGCTTGGCCGGCTTGGTGATTGGGAGTGAGAGCGCGCTAGCAGAGAGTTATAGTGCCTTCCAACGCTATATTTTAGAACTCAAAGAACGCGGGGTGTTGCTAGCAATCTGCTCTAAAAACACGCATGAAAACGCGCTTTTGGCTTTATCTCATGAAAACATGCTTTTAAAACCTTCTGATTTTGCCTGCATCAAGGCCAATTTTGAGCCCAAAGATCGCAACATTGAGCAGATTGCCAAAGAGCTCAATTTAGGTTTGGATAGTTTTGTCTTTGTAGATGACAACCCGGCAGAGCGCGCCTTAGTGTCCGCACAATTGCCTAGCGTGGCTGTGCTAGATATTGGGCAACCCGAGGAATACATTACAAGGCTTGATGAGGCGGGGTATTTTGAGCCCATTTCTTTAAGTCAAGAGGATTTAGCCCGTGTGGCCCAATACCAAGCCAACGCTAAGCGTCAGAATGCCCAACAACAATTTAGCTCTTATGCCGCGTTTTTGCAAAGTCTAGAAATGCGGGCTGTGATCGCCCCCTTTCACCCCAATATTTTTGAACGCCTAGCCCAGCTCATCAACAAAACCAACCAATTTAACTGCACCACAAAAAGATGCACCTTAGCCCAAGTGCAAGAATGGGCACAAAGCCCCACTTATATCACTCTTTATGGGCAACTGGTGGATAAATTTGGGGATAATGGCATTGTGGCTATTAGTATGGGGCGCATTGAGGGGGAGATTTGCCATTTGGAAATCTGGCTGATGAGTTGTCGGGTGCTTAAAAGAGATTTAGAATTTGCTATGCTCAATTCTCTAGCCAAGCGGGCTAGAGAATTGAGCATCAAAACCCTCAAGGGTTACTACTACCCCACGCCTAAAAATGCGATGGTTGCCCAACTTTATACAAACTTTGGTTTCACTCTACAGAGTCAAGCAGAGAGCGGGAGCGTTTTTAGTTTGGATTTAGAAAAACACACAGATAAACCCCACTACATAAAGGTAAATGATGGAACAAGCACAGATTTTTAGCCAGTTACAAGAGATTTTTAGAGATATTTTTGATGATTTAAGCCTAGTCATCCATGAGAGCACCAACGCTAACGACATTGAGGAATGGGACAGCTTGAATCATATCAGTTTGATCAGTGCCATTGAGAAGCATTTTAAAATCAAGTTCCATTTGAGTGAATTGCAGGGGCTTAAAAATGTGGGTGAAATGGCCACCTTGATTGCGCGCAAACTTGCCCGTGCTTAAAACCTACCGCTTTGCCGATCTCTTTTGGGGTGTGTGGGGAAGCTATGTGTGAGCCACACCAAATTACAGGTAGGGCTGTTGGCTTAAAGTATGCTTATAAGTTTAAAGACTTGCGCGTGGGGATGTGTGGGGGCTTTAGCGTGGTGATAACCTCTGAGATGTTAGAAAAGTTCAATGTCTTAAGCGGGGATGATAGCTATTTGCACGCCAATACAGATTATATGCAGGCCAAGGGTTTTAAGGGGGTGCTTTTCCATGGGGCAGCACTAGGTATGTTTTATTCTAGGTTAGTGGGTAAGCATCTACCTGGTGAATATGCCATGTCTTTAAGTTACGATCTGCGCTTTAAAAAACCCGTCTATGTGGGGGATCGTTTGCAAGTGAGCGGGCGCATCGTGCATTTGAATGAAGCGTTCCAAGTAGCTAGTTTAAAAGCGCGCATTGAGAATATCAATGATGAACCCTTTTTAGTGAGCACAGCAGACATTTTAGCCAAAGTTTTAGAATGAAAGACGCTTGTTTAAAGCGCAACGCCACTCCAAAAGACATTGTGCCCATGTTGCTCTCTTATGACCCCCCATCACCGGTGGGCTAGGATTTTAACAGAAAGGTTTTTATGCTTTTCAATTCGGTGGAATTTATTTTCATTTTCCTACCCATCAGTTTTTTTGTCTATTTTGGACTTAGCCGTTGGTATGCCCTGAGTGCTAAAGCGTGGTTGGTGGGGGCGAGTTTATTTTTTTACGGCTATTGGAATGTCAAATACCTCCCCCTCATTGTAATCTCCATTGTCTTTAATTTTGCCATTGTGCAAGCGATGTGGGCTAAACCCAAGCTGGCTAAAGGCTTTTTAAGCTTAGGATTAGTGGCTAATCTAGCCCTCTTGGGCTACTTCAAATACGCCGATTTCTTTATAGAAAACTCCAACACCGCTTTTAGCACTTCTTTTAACCTCTTACACCTAGCCCTACCTCTAGCCATCAGCTTTTTCACTCTACAGCAAATCACTTTTTTTATTGGATAGTTATGCCCAAATCGATTCCCCTAATGCAGGGGCTAAACCCTCTACCAAGCTCTCTAACTTTTTGGATTACGCGCTATTTGTAACTTTCTTCCCCCAACTCATTGCCGGTCCCATTGTGCATCATAAGGAGATGATGCCCCAATTTGCTAAAGACAGCAATAAACGCATCTCTTTGGACAACATCGCTAGTGGCGTGTTTATCTTTTCTATTGGGCTGTTTAAAAAGGTGGTGATTGCTGATAGCCTTGCCAAAATCGCCACAATGGGTTTTGACACCTCTAAGGTGCTCTCGGCTTTAGAAGGGTGGATGACTTCTTTAGCCTACACTTTCCAACTCTACTTTGATTTTAGCGGATATACAGACATGGCCATCGGAGCAGCCTTACTCTTTAATATCCATTTGCCCCAGAATTTTAATAGCCCCTTTAAAGCCTCCAGTATAGCAGAGTTTTGGCAAAGATGGCACATAACTTTAAGCCGTTTTATTTTTGATTATCTGTATGTGTCTATTGCAAGGATTTTTTCCAACCCCACCTTCCACACCTCCATGTTGGCTATTTTTATTGCCTTTTTGATTGCGGGGCTTTGGCATGGGGCAAGCTGGCTATTTGTTTTCTTTGGGCTTTTGCACGGGCTAGGTGTGGTGATCAATCACTATTGGTCCAAGAAAATCCGTAAAAAATACAAGCTTAAGCCTTTACCCGTGTGGCTGGGCTGGTTCATCACTTTTAATTATGTGAATATTGCCAATATCTTTTTTAGAGCAAAAGATTTTGTAGATGCGCTTAAAGTGCTCAAGGCAATGTTTTTAATGAGTGGATTTAAGAATTATTTGTTTAGTACAGCACTCGATCACACCAGCAAGCTTTTTATTGGCACTACGGCTATTTTAGCTCTTGGGATCACCTTTGGTTTTAAAAATAGTTGCCAAGTCTTAGAAAACTTCAAGCCCTCATGGCCACAATTGGGCTGGATTTATGCCACGATTTTTTGCATCGAGCTCTATATTTTTGGCTATGTGAATCGGGTGTCTGAGTTTATTTACTTCAACTTTTAGGATAGACGATGTCTGCTAAATCCTATTTAATAGCTGTTTTTGCGTTCATAGTAGTTGGTTTTGGTGTTTTTATCATCTCTAACTATGTTGTTGATCCTTTTCAGCAGCTTAGAAAAGCCAGTTGGTATAACATCGATTTTTATGATGACGATGCAAGATGGCTCATCTCAGGTATGGCTAAAAACTTTGATTATGAGAATATTCTCATCGGTTCCAGCACAGAAGAAAATATAGGAATTGATACGCTTTCTCAAATTTTCCATCTCAAAAAGCTCATTAAATTTACGATAGAAGGCTCTGCAGGCTTTGAAATTTATTCCGCATTGAATCTTGCCTTCCACACAAAACCCAACATTAAAACCGTGATTTATGCTCTGCGCCCCGATCTTTTTGTGCGCAAAGCAGGTGATGACTTTTTTCCAAAATTTTTATACACTACAAATGATCGTTTAAAACAAGTTTTAACCTATCTGAGCAATCCTAAGACCACCCAAAAGACCTATGACTACCTCAAATCTTTTTTGTTCCGCCAAGAACATTTGTCTGCTGATTCTTGTAGGCAGTATAATGAAATGTTTGCCTTTGATTGTAAATTTTTTCCAGATCACAAACACCCGGGTCCTGAGCATGTTGTTAAAATCTATTTAGATGGGAAGAAACGCCATACAGGCCCGCACAATGAGCACTTTCCTCAAGAGCAGGCCTTGCAGAACGCAGAAAATGAACTCGAGAGTTTGATCAGGTCCCACCCACAAACGCACTTCATCTTATTTTATGTGCCCTTCCCTGCGATCCTCTATTATCAAACCATAGAAAACAACAGCAAGGCCTTTTTTGAGCAAGAAAATCTACTATTCCCCAAAACTCTTAGTCTTAGACTCCTATCTTATAAAAATGTTGAACTTCATGATCTAAGAACCCTACCTTTTGTGACTAATCTCAATGCTTACTACGATATTTGGCATTGCGATCGCGATCATTTAAAACTTGCTTTTAAAGCTATAGCTAACAAAAAATACCAACTCAGCCCCTCCAATGTGCAAACCTTTACAGACGCTCTTAAAAATTTGGTTTTAAATTACCATATCCCAAAAGAGTTATTGTCTGGGGTACC
>NZ_QXQP01000037.1 GCF_003660265.1 Helicobacter mehlei | reverse complement strand
TCTTTAGTTTAGTGATGTGTTTTTGCAAGGTGTAGGGCTTTAAGTGTTTTTTAAAAGTCTATAATGCCTCTTATGTAAGGTGATACAATGGTCCATAAAGGCGTAGCAGTTTGCCGATGTGCTTATTTTTGTTTGTATTGTAGAGTTTCTGTTTGTAGGCGATTAACATTGGGGTATTATACACAACCCCAGTGATATTTAAGAGTGTGCGGCAACTCTCCGCTTAGCTTTAAGCTTGTGGGCTTTAGCGCGCAGATGGTAGGGTTTTTAATTGCTTTTTTAAAAGGGCTTTACGCTGTGGCGCATTTTTAGCCCTTACCAGCCACGCCGTAAAGCCCCTAGCTTTAGCTATGGGGATATAAGGCTAGCACCAGCATGGCTGTGCTAATATTTGTGCAATCAAAGGGTAATACCCTTGGGGTTGGGGCATCAACCTTTGGAATAGGGAACGTAAGACTCCAAACGGAGCTGTCCTGCTTGAAGCCGCGATCTCCACTAAAGTTAGAATCCCCTAACTTTAGTTATGGGAGAGTACGTCAATTAGATAAGATAATGTCGTTTTTATCATGACTAGGGGTTAGGGTAATACAAAGTTTGCCATTTTCAGCTTCCACAAGGTTTGTTGGGTTTGTAGGGCTTGAACTGCATGGTTTCTTTTGTTTTATAATATTTTAAGATTAAATATCGTTAAATTGCGCTCGTGTTTTTTAATTTTTGATGAGAAGGAGTTTCTATGGCCTTGATAACTAAATGGGGGGGGGAGCGACACTCTTAGCGGGTCTTCTCCTTGTAGGTTGCACCACTAAGATCGGGAGCATTAATCCTAACCACCCCAGTGATCCCAAAATGCAGAAAGTCTATGGGGTTGCTTGTGATTCTTTCACATGGCCTTATGGCAAGAATGATGAGGCACTTAAAAGCCGTGCGATGGAATCTGTTAATGCACAAGCACAAGCTATTGTCTCTGCAGCCGATGCCAAAGAAGCCGAGTTGGCGAATGTCAATATCACCAAAAACATTTGGCCGTGGTTTTGGGGCTTGATGGGTCAAAAGTGCGTGCAAATTGATGGTTATGCCATTCCTAAGGGCTTATCTGCTGCAGCTGAGGCACGTAAAAAGGCTGCAGAAGAAGCTGCAGAAGAAGCCCGACAAGCCAACACGCATAGTTGTGAGGGCTGGAAGTATCTCGCTATGGGTTCTTCAACCACTAAAGAAGATGCACAAAAAGCTTTAGAGACTTTTACGAGGGATTCTAAGAGCACGGATCCACACACCCAAGCGTGTGCTTTGGAGGGTTTAGGCTTTCTTTACCAATACGGCTTAGGGGTTAAGCAAGATAAGACCAAAGCGATACAATTCTACGAACAAGAGGGCAAACTGGGCTATGGAATTGGCTATGGCAACATAGCAGGAATATTTCAAGATAGTGATGAGAAAAAAATGTCTTATTACCTAGACTTGTGCAATCAAGCTCCCCACAAACCAGGAGGAAACGGGCGTGATGGTGGTTGTGCCTTAGCCGCAGGTCTTGGGGGGGATTAGTTTGCCTTTGTCAATCAAACTTCTAATAGTGGCACAGAGTGGGTGTTGTTGCCTAATTTGAAGTTCTTAGCCACAATTTTCGTGGCTGTGTTGTTATGTGCGGGGTGTTTTGCCCCAACACAAAGTCCTAAAAATTCTATTATTCAACAAGCCCAAGAGCCTACACCAAGTTTTGCAAACACCCCAAACTACTTAGAACAACAAACCTTAAAGCCAAATCTCTCTATATCTGACTATTGGCAACTCGCCCAAAAAGCCTATGCCCGCAAAGATTACCAGCAAGCCAAAACTTATTACCAACAACTAGCTAATTTGGGGGATTCTAGAGGTTATTATGGCTTGGGTGTGTTGTGGAGCACTTATGCCTATGATGATAAAGACGGCGATATTCCCCCTAACTACCCCAAAGCCCTAGACTATTTGCAAAAAGCTGCCCATTTAGGCAATGCACAAGCCCATACCAAACTAGGGGATTTTTATACAGAAGCCAAAGGAGTGTTCCAAAATCCTCAAAAAGCCACTACACACTATCTAGAAGGTGCCAAGCTAGGCGATGTGCAAGGCTACTACAAGTTAGGGATTTTATATCGCGATGGTAAGGGCATCCCTCCAAATCTTCCCAAGGCGATCGCCTATTTTCGCAAAGCAGAAGATAAGGGTAGCGTGCTTGCCGGGCTGGCTTTGGGTGTTCTCTTTAGAGATCGAAAAGAGCCCCTCAAAGCTCTTGATCACTTTAAGAGAACAGCCAATAGGGGGAGTGCTCTTGCTTACACTCTGCTAGGCGATATGTATGTTAATGGCTATGGTGTTGCCAAAAATCTTAAGCGCGCCCAAGCATATTACACCCAAGCCAAACACACCCCCAAATCCCCCATAGAAGATGGGGTTTTATTCGATCTGCTCCGTCTCCCACAAAAGGCTAGCTACTACTCTCCACCAAACGCCCCACCTATCCCCTCTCCTAGCAAACTCAAAAGTGCCTATTTGAAGCGTTGGTATGCCCCTTGGAAGACTATGAAAGTCATTAAGCGCAAAGAAGTTTTTTGGATGCGCTATAGTCTCCTCACGCCAGCTTATCAAGAAGATGGCACACCCCACGACCTCAAAGTCCTACGCCATATTGAAGCAGACATGGACATGCCCCATTATCCCAGCGTGCATTTAAAAGGTGTGATTTTGGCTAATACCTCTGTGCGCGCTGTGCCAACCGATCTAGCCTATTACCCCACACCACAAGATTATCCCTCTGATCTGTGGCAAAATTCTTTGATTTTTGCAGGTACGCCCGTTCTCATCACCCACTACAACAAAGCCAAGACTTATGCCCTGATCCAAAGTAGTTTCGTGGTCGGTTGGGTGCGTATCCAAGATGTCGCCCCGATTAAGCCCAAAACTATCAAGAATATTTTAAGTCTATCAAATTACCTCACCCCTTTGAACGATAACATCCCTAACGCCCGCATGGGACAGATTTTTCTCAAAGTGCCCCGCACGCCTAATCAAATTTATACTTTTATCAAAGACACAAAAGGCTTTGCCCAACTCATACAAACCCCTATTAACCCCCAAAACTTCACCCCCTTCCCACGTCCTTTTACCCCTAAAACTATGGCGGCTGTGATCGATACTTTGCTAGGCCAACGCTATGGCTGGGGTGGGATGAATCACCATCGCGATTGTTCGGCTTTCACTCGCGATAGTTTTGCTAGCTTTGGGGTGTTTTTGCCTAGAAACTCCCACGCTCAAGTGCGCTACGCGCATAATGCCATTGATTTGCACAAAATGTCTGCAACTAAGAAAGAGGCCTATATTATCAAGCACGCTACACCTTTTGCTACCATTTTATGGCTCAAAGGGCATATTATGCTGTATCTGGGCACTTATCACAACCAAGCGATTGTGGCGCATAATATCTGGTCTATCTCTATTTCTAAAACCCGCAAACAAGAGCATCTCTACCATGTGGAGCGAGCCGTTATCACAACCCTAAGACTAGGCGAGGAGCACAAGAGTAGCCTTTCACAACCCAATCTTTTAATCAATCGGATCGATGCGATGTCTGATCTCTACACATACATTGTAAAATCTTCTCACTAAGGATTTGCCAAACATCTTGCTAAATGCTCCGGAATTTAAAACAGCTGGGGCATTTTTCGGGGGATTAAGATACAGGCTTATTTGTGTCTTTAAACCCCAATATCTCTCTTGGCAGAAATCCCACTCGTCCTTAGCAGGTTGGATGAATGCCACTGATTTGCGATATAACGTCTCTTTACACCATATCCCTCTAAAATGGGGCTTATTTGGGGCTCATCCCCATTGTATCCCCATAGGGTGGGGTGCATAACGGGGGGAAGTAACGATAAAATCACTCCCCAAACTCCTCTGAAAAGGCTAACAAAAAACCTAACTTTTACCCCTATGAGAAGCTTTACATGACACCCTTTTTGCAAAAAGGGGCAAAATCACATTCATATGACTATACCTCCAATGCTAAAGGTGCGGGTGTAAAAACTGATTTTGTTTTGCGCCACTAAAACCCAATCTTTGACACTGCTAGAAAATTTGTCAATGAGGATTTTCTGCGTGCGCGTGCTCTCTAGGGTGGAGAATTTAAGCGCTCCTCTAGCCTCAACTTTGGCTATGAGTTCCTCAAAGTCTTTGAGTTGCTCCAAATACAGCGTGGCGGTGAAACTGATCCGTTTTTCATTGCTCCCCAGTTTGAGATAGAAGTTTTTAGAGAGCGTTTCTACCTTATTAATGCCTAAAGAGTATTCAAAATCCAAACTAGGGATGTTGTGATCCACCCTGAAAGTGAATTTGTCAATCTTAATGATTTTCCCCATATCTGCCATTATTTGCCTTTAATCGCACTCTCAAAGCTCAAATTCATCACCCACCCGCTTTTATCTAGGCTGTGTTGCACTTGGGTGATCAAATGCACTTCTTTAGATTTGCCCTTTTTGAGCTCTAAAAGCCCACCGGCAAAGAGCACCTGACCTAACGCCCGTAATGTGCCTTTTGTTTTAGCGGTATTGGCCTCTTTAAGGCGGGTTTTGCCAATCACTAAGGCCTCTTGTTTGGTGCTGGCATGCACGCTCATACGCTTTTTGGGCTGTTGCCCCGAACCGATGATGATCGTATGCTCCTGCCCGTTTTTATCAGTAAAGACCACTTCCGCGCTTTTAAAATGCTTGGTTACCATGTATTCAATATCCAAACTCATACAGCTATCGGCATTGATTTGGTAGCGGGGGCGTTTGTATTGCTTAATATCTCTGTCAATGAAAATCAATGTGTCATTTTTAATCGCATAGCTACACCCGTATTCTTTTGCCAAACGCATACACAACGCGCTATCGCTCTCATCAACTTGCTCTAAAGCATTCCAAACACTGCTCGCATGCTCAAAGGAGATTTTGGACTTCAAGCCGTGCTCCCTAGCGATGGAGCGTAAAATATCGGCGGCACTTTTGTTCTTAAAAGTGCGGCTCTTTTTCTCTTTGAGCTCTTTGTTAAAATTAATGCTAGTCGCATCGATGCTAAAGCTGTGCTTGTAACTCTCTTTAATGGCAGAAACATAAAAGCCCCCAAAAAAATACAGCTTATCCCACCCCAAAAACAAATCCAAGCGATCGCCAAATTGGGGCATTTTAGAATTGGGGGCGAGTTTGAGGCTGAGTGTATCGGTATTGTCTTTTTCATAGTCAGTATAATCTAAACTTTCCACCACAACCCCTACCTTAGATTTAATCCGCCATTGGGGAGCAAGGTATGTCTGCATTTAGTCCTCCTTCCATAAAGGCACAATGTCATTCCCCTCTGCTATATCCTCTAAAGCAGGTAAGCCCACCACTTCTCCACCCTCAAAGACATCAATAGATAAGAGTTTGACATTAGCCAACAAAAAGGCATTATATCCACTAGTATAGCCATGTTGTTCCAAATGCCCGTAATGCTTGAAAAAGAGGCTATCCCATCTAACCGTTCTTACAAACCTATAAAACCGCATAAAATCCTATAAAATTATATCAACAAAAAATTTTTAGCGGTTTCTGTTGCATTCCTGTTTCCACCATGCTG
>NZ_QXQP01000036.1 GCF_003660265.1 Helicobacter mehlei | reverse complement strand
TTTTTTTGGGCGTTTTTGGCGCAGTTTGAGAGTGCAAATCCTTGAGCTTTTGGGCGTGAATTTCTAGGGCTTTTTTGTAGATAAAATCCAAATTCATGGGGCGTTTTTCTACGATAATGGGCGGCATTAAAGGTGGGTTTTCATGGCGGGCGTAGTAGCGGGCAATGTCTCTTAACGGAGAGCTATCGGCGTAAGTTTCTAGCTTAAGAGCCTTGACGATGAGAGTTTGAAAAATGCGGTACAGATCACAATTAATCCTCCCCTTTTCCCGGTTGATTAAAGCGGTTGGCAGTGGCTTGAGGGTGGGCACTAAAATACGGAATCGCTCGACATTTTGGCGGGGGTCTTTGGACTTTTGGCGGAGGTAATTTCGGGTGGGAATGAGGGCGAAACTTATCGGGTGAGAGCGCATTAAATCTAGGGCATTTTGCACGGAAAAATACTCAGAGTCGGGGGCATTATCAATGTCAAAAAATAGCAGGTTATGGAAGCCCTGCACATTATGGCTGGAGCGTTGAGACTTGCCCGGTTTAGCGGGGCTAAAGATGGCGGGACTGGTGTCGCATGCGATACAAATTTTAGCGATTTCTTGCAGGCTAGAAAATGTTTCGACCACCCATCCCAAAGTCGCCATGTAAGAGTTTCCCCGGTGGATGGAAAGGGTTATCATTTGTCAGCCTTTGAGCGTAATCGTGTAGCCATTTAGAGTCTTTGAAGTCTCTAGCTTGATCAAACTGCTGTATTCATCTAAAAGCCAATTCACCCGTAAGACTTTTGAGGACACTCCATTAAACTTGAGAACTCCTATAATCTCTTTAAAATCTTGGGGAAACAACTTCCTAAGATCACTCACCGCTACACCGCGTATGTTTTTGGCTAGCAAGTGTTGCATATATTCATAAGCCAATTCCGACATGTATTCTTGTGTTTCTCGCAACGTTCTTTGCCCCATGAAAAGCTCGGCGACTTTCTGCGCGTCCCCGGTAGAGCTATCCACGATAAAGGCTTTATAATCTGTTTCTAGGCAAGTGCTGTAGATTTTGAAGTCTAGTGGGATTTGGGCCAAGAAGTGCAGAAAATGCGGGATTTCTTTTTCTATGGTCTTGTTAAGCCAGTCATCATGGTTTGCACCAATTTGGGGAAACATTTCGACCAAAGATTCACCACCGCCACGCACAATGTTATACCGGCGATTCAAGCCCGCATCCATCTTAAATGGCATTTTTTCGTTAGAACTCATCACGATAAAAGCGTGGTTTTCAACTTGTTGCGTGTCTCTGAATTTGAGTTGCACGGCATAGCGTGTGTTAGCTACAATGACCTTAACTCTTTGGTTGATTGTTAGCCCATTTTTGTCTGTATTTTCCTCCACTTCGTCAATGTCTAAGTAAAGCCGATTGACAAAAGAATCGCCCCATTTTGATGTAAATTCTGCACCCGTTAAGCGCGCCACATTACTAAAATTATCCTCGTCAGAATACAGACGCATGAGTATCTGAGATGTTAAAACTCCCTTACCCGTTCCTTGCTTATCAAGGAATAACCAGAGGTTAAAACATGGCGTAAAAGTCTCTAGGTGATAGGCTAGATCATGCACGAATTTAGCCCGTGGTTTTGAGTCATTTTTTGCGCCTAAAACATTGTCAATTACCCGCGCAATGAAAGGAAATTTTGCGCCCCATTCCAAGTGTTTTTTAACATTTTTTGGCGCACTTTCAGCCAAGCGGTAACGGCGATATTCTTTGATTCTTTTTGGCATAGTGAAAGTGTTTATGAATATATTTCGATTGCCATCAATCCAAATTATACGCTTATCAGATGGTCTGCAAATTTCAAATGCGCCGACTGGATAAGACAAACTTTCTACTAGCCAATTTGTCCCCGGTTTAGGGCGCATTTTTGCTGGAATTTCATCGCCAATTAGATTTTTTGGATACTCTCCAGCGAAGTTGTGGAGCTTGCAAGTGCCGTTTAAAAATATCAAAAATTCCTTACGATTTTTAAATTCAACAGCGGAATTTAGCTCGTATTCTTGTTGCAAAATATCGACTTTTTCGACCAATCTTGCCTTTAATTTTCCCGTCTCTAAATCGCAATAAAAGATACGAAACTTCTCATCTCCGCAGACCAAATAACTTGGAATCATGGGATAAACGCGCGTGATAAAATAGTCGGCTAAAGTTTGCCCTAAACCATCAACAACCCCACTAACTTTGGCTAAATATTGCTTAAATTCTTGGCGAATTTTGTCAAATTTTTGTTTCAATTTTTCTAAGTTTGTCAAGCCTTTTCCCGCCATTTTTTGACTCTCCTCAGTTACATTTTTTGCCAAAGTGGCTTTAACCGATTTTGCCCCATTTTCCATATAATTTTTACTCTCCTTGCCAGAGATACAAAACATGGCTATTTTTAGCCCCGACATCTACGCATTCATCAACTCGTTTTGTTATGTTTTGATTTGTATTTTACTAAAAACTTTTTTAAGCCCACCTTAACCCCTAATCTTAAAAATCGACCCCCCCCCCCTTTTTTGGCTCTAACACCGATGACAACGGACTTAGAGACATCTTACCCCCAAAAATTTGAAAAAGAATATTTTTTGCAAAACATAACAAAACAGACTAAAAAACCCTAAAATGCTTGTGTTTTGTAAAATTTTTGTTTTGTTTTACCATTTTTTTACCTTAAAGATTTTTTTTCCCAGTGAAGGGAAGGGTTTTATTTGTGTGAGTCGTGATCATTCTTGTGCCCTAATTTTGAGGAAAGATAGTCGATTAAAAAACCGATAGAAACTTCCGCACCTAAGTAGCCAACTCCTGCACTGATGGAGACTGATAATCCGTAGCTGAGATGAAAGTATTCTTTGATGATTTCGTAAGCAATCCATGCGACCAACATGGATGACCCAACGGCTAAGAAAATGTGTTGGAGCACTTCGGTGAATTTGCTCCGCTCCCCGATCGTTTTCATGGCAAAGAGAAAACCGCTAAAACTTCCCACACATAAAAGGACTCCATATTCCAACAACAAAGCCCAATTAAGTTCTTCCATGCCGTGCCTTTAAAATGGATTCTAGGGAGTGTATTTCCTTGATTGTTTTGGCGATAGCTTGGGAGTGTCGCTCTAACACCCAAGCTACATATATGTTCGCGCCCGTCAAAGTGAGCAACAAGACAATGAGAAGATTCACAAACAAGCGTGGATTATTCAGCATGAAAGAGCTCCTTTAACACTTCTTTGACTTCAAACGATGGGCAGGCTTTAGCAGGGTTAAAATCTTTGTGCCCATAAATCTTGGCAAGTGGGTATTTTTGTTGCAGATCACGACACAGAGTCAGCAGTGTACTGAGTTGGGAATCTGTGAGCGTGTTTTTAGGCGCGCCCGACTCATCTAACCCCCCGATGTAGCAAACACCCACACTGGTTTTATTGTGCCCTTTGCAATGCGCCCCGATTTCATGTAGAGCTCTGCCGACTTCAATCGTGCCATCTAGCAAGATCACAAAGTGGTATCCGATGCACTGAAACCCCCTTTGTTTGTGCCACTGGTCAATATCGCGCGCGCAGAAGTCTTTTCCCGCTTTTGTCGCACTGCAGTGAATGATGATCTTATCGATGTGGCGCGTAGCCGTGTTTTCTGTGTGTCCGCCGTGATTGTGTAGAGTTCTAGTCTTTGATGTTTTCAACATAAAAACCCTTCCCTTCACTGGCACACATGGCGTGTGATGTGTTTTATCACGTCATAGATGATCTGACAATGTTCGGGCTGTAGGCAACCACTGACACTGAAGGCTGTAAGAAAACCTAGCCAAATTGCTAAGGGCATACGGGTTAAATGAAACATTAGCCAAACTCCTTAAAATTGTGATTGGTATCCCAAGCTTTAAGGGGCGGTGTAGGCTTGCGGGCGTGGGGGGCAACTGCCCCCCCCCGCTGACCCCGCGCCAACACCGCCTAAGCAAGGAAGGCGGGCAGATGTGCCACGCACGCACCCCGACCCAAAAAAGCCCCGTTTTTGCCCCCTAGCGTGCCCGTAGAGCGCAACAACACCCACAAGGCTACCCCCATAGCCCCCGACCATCAAAAACGCTTTACGGGCGTTTTACGCGCCTTTAAGAGCCCAAGAGCTCCAGCCCCCCCAGAAAACGCAAGGGTAAAGCTCCTTTGCTTTCCCGGGTTCCCGTGTGCTCGTGCCCCGTGTGCCCCAAAATAGGCACTTTTGCGCCCCCGTGTGCCCTGCACTCACCCCCGTGCCGTGTGCGGTTAGTCCCCTTCCTTGCTTAGGCGGTGTTGGCGCGGGGTCAGCGGGGGGGGGCAGTTGGGGGGCGCTCCGCAAGCCTTCGCGTTGCTTGTCTTGCTACGCTGTTCCGTGCGCCCGTGTGGTCGCACTTCACGGCTCAGAGCCCGCTGACGCGGTCTCTTCGCATGGGTTATGGGCGCGCGCCAGCCCACCTGCGCGCGCCTGCGCCTTCCCCCCACCCACCGCCCATGCCTGCGCTCGTGCTCCCGCTGGCGCGGTCGCACCTTTGTAATGAGCGCAGGCAGGGAAGGCGCAGAGAGAGAAATTCAAAAGGCGGGTGCTCATCGGATCGGAGTGTGTTTGAGCGAGCAGATCGGAGCGGATTAGTTGGGTAGGAGTGTGGGAGTTTTGGGGGGGTGTTTTCCTTGATGAAAGGAGGTATTTTTTTGAGCTAGAGCAAGTCAAGCGGAGTGGTGTTTTTTGTTGGAGAAGTTGGGTAGTTTGGTGTTGGCATGTTGGGGGTTTTTATTGTGGGAGTTGAGGCGAGGAATTTCCTTGAGATAAAGTCAAATTTTCTTAAGCCTACAGAAGCCCTAGAAACGCTTTGAGAAGTTAAAAGCGTGAGTGAGTAAGGGGGTGGTGTTTGTAGGGCATTCTAGGAGGGTTATTTTTTTGGAGTTTTAAGGGGTGTTCTCATGCGCATGCATACGCGCGCGCACAAACCCAAAGGGTTTGGAATTACGCGCTCCGCGCGCAAAATTTGGCGCAGAATCGGGGCAAAAATCGCAAGAGAAAATTTAAGGAGAGATTTTAAAATTTTCAAGCGTTTGCCGTGTCAAGGTTGCTAGCAAATTCAAGCGCAGTTTTTAGCAGAGCGTGTAACTCATCTGCGGGGAGCGAATTTATTTCTCTTAGCGTGTTGTAATGCGGTGTGTTTCTGAAAGGGCGGTCGGGTAGAATTGGGTGTTCTGCTAGCTCCTCCTCTCGTTGCGGATCACGAGCCCAAGTTTTGAGCACTTCTAGGCTTAGGCGTTTTTGGCTCATGTTTTGAGTTGCAAAGGGCTTAAGCGTGTTGGCGATGATTTGGGCGGTTTGTTCCTTGTCTGCTTGTGTATGGCTTGTGTAGAGCAATTTATAGCCATTTGTGAGGTGGTAGTAGATCAACATCGCACTTTGTTGTAGCGCGCTGAGTTGGTGGGTTTTGTTGTAGAGTTCTACCCAAAGCGTGCCGGCTTCTTGTCCAATTTTAAAATAGTCCATCAGAATCCTTTTTTTGGTGTGGATGGTTATTTTACAAAAATCCCGGGCATTTTTGAGTCATGTCCTTAAAAGCGTCATTAGCTTGTTGGAGAATGTGCGGGTCATCATCAACAAAGATAGTTTCGTAGTTATTGTGAAAGCTATTCGTGCTCCAGTTAGCCGAGCCAGTGAAGAGAAGGGTTTTATCTATGATCATCATCTTGTTGTGCATGAGCCCCATGTATTGCTGGGTGTAGCGGTTATAGCGTTTGGATTTTAAACCACTCAGCAAGCAGACTTTTACGCGGTAAAGTTTGGCAAGTGTGGTTAGTACACTTTGGGGGTTGTCTGCGTTTTGGCTGGTGTCTAGGATGAGAGTTACCATAACTCCACGCTTACTGGCTTGGCGTAGAGCTTTTGCTAGGTCTTTGTGTGTGAAGGAGTAGAGAGCGATGTCGATTGTGGATTTAGCGTTTTCAATGCCCGTCAATAGGGCGTTTTCTGCCTCTTTGTTTTGTTTGGGGAGGAAGTAGATAGAGTGGGCTGAAGCCACCTCAAACAAGGCAAAGAGGATCAGAAAATGGAGCAGTTTCATTATATCTTTTTGCCACTTAGGATGACTTAAGTTCTTTGATTTCAGCTAAGATTTTTGCCCGTTCTTCATCTAATTTTTCCAGCTTTTCATAGAGCTTTCCAATGCGGATATACTTCTCAGAGATGGTGAGTTTAGGCTGAATAATTTCCTTTTTTTGCGCGGGGTTTTGGTAGTCTTTTTGTGTGCTAGATTGTGAGTTTTTGGCGGGGTTTTTGGGGTCATTTTGTGCGTTCATGTGTCTCCTTTTAGGGGTAAATTGAATACGCGCATTGTATCAAAATTTGGCGGATATGTGATCAGATTGTCGGCAATTTTTACCCCGTGTCGCATAAATTTTACAAAGCGCACACCATAGTGATTTTTAATTTTTTGCTCGACTTGGATTAAGTTTTTTGCGCCGTTTATGGCGTGTTCGATGACATCAAAAAGCGCGCTATCTAGGGTTAAAAAAGTGTTGCCTGTAAGGCGTTCTAAATGGCGAGCGAGGTTGTTAATATTGTGGTCATTGAAGTGTGCAGTTAGGTAAGGAATCACGCCGTAAGTCTCTCCACTTTTGAAATCATGGGCTAGATTTGAGCCATCCATAATGGAGTATTTGGCTTTTAAAGTTTTGACCATGAGGTAGTTACCTTCTTTGTAAATGCGCTGGACTTTTTCCAGCTTTTCAATTAGATAAACGATTGATATTGCCTTCATTTTTTCCACATTAGCGGTGTGTAAATTGGCTTGAGAATGGGGTAAATTTGTGCTAGATTTTGGGCTTTTTTTTGGGCGTTTTTGGCGCAGTTTGAGAGTGCAAATCCTTGAGCTTTTGGGCGTGAATTTCTAGGGCTTTTTTGTAGATAAAATCCAAATTCATGG
>NZ_QXQP01000035.1 GCF_003660265.1 Helicobacter mehlei | reverse complement strand
CAAGAGCCGTTTAACGCGCTTAAAACGCAAATCCAAAACACTTTCTAAAGGCGGTAATACAAGCTCAAGCAAATCATTAGGACTAAGACGCGCTTTTTTCTTATGCACGAACACAAACCCCACATCAAGCTCAAGAATCCAAATCTGACTTAGCAAGATCATATTGCGTTCAGAATCAACAGCCGTGTATTCAGTGTCATAACCCAAAGTGAGCTTACGCAAAGGGGTAGCTAAACCCAACGAATCAACATACTTCAAAACAAGAGAATCCACACGCTCAAAAAGGGCGGATTTTTTCAATGGCGGAGTATGGCGTAGTTTGGGAGTGTCCCTATTTATAATTTTTACGCCATTTTTTTTAAGCCCTTGTAGTCCCGTGCTGTGCGGGGTTTGTGAGTGGGTGTCATTAATGCTTAAAGTAGCACCATGTAAAAAAGTGCTACTCTTGTGGGTGATTAAATAGGCTTCTTTGACCCCTTTCATCTTGGTGTTTTTGTAGCTAGAAAAATTGCGTTCTTGGTAGGCATTGAGGATGTGAGTGATGTCGGTTTTTTCAAATTGTTCTTGGTAGGATTTGTTGTTTTTAAGTAAAGTCGTGGTAATGTCTTTGGACATGTGAGTTTTCCTTTGATTGGTTTTTTATAAATGTTTTGGTCATTGGTTAGCTCCTGTATGGTCGTTTTGTGGGCTTAGTAACTTGGTCGTTGGCTAAGCCCATTCTTTCTAGCTTTCCTCTCCCTCCTCATAATCCTTAAGCTTTATTGTATCGTTTCTTTTCTCGGTTGGCTTTTTCTGGGTGTTGTGAATGTAAAGGCTTTTAAACTGGTCTGCATCTAGCTCGCCAAACTTCTTGGTGATTTTGCAAAGTGTTTCAAGGTCTTTGAGCGTTTGGGTGCTTAGTTTGATGTAGATGGGCTTGGCTTCGGATAAGAGCTCTTCGGCTTTTTCGCTGTTTGTGGCTCTTACGCTACGAAAGTCTATGGTGTTCTCTTTCCCTTTGGCAAGTCGTGCGGCTATAAATGGTCTGTCGTCTTCGCCTTTTTTTCTGCCTCTTACGATGTCTGCTTCCTCTTTGTCCTCTTTCAAAAGCCACTTTCCGAATTTCTGAAGGCTGGTAGCTATGGTGTTGTTTCCATCCTTAAAGCCAATCCATATGTCTGTGTAGTCCCCGAAAGCGACCGCATTTACATTAACTTGTGCTTCTTGTGTCTTTTCTGACTTCTTAGTTGGCATTGTCGTCCTTTGCATTGATGTATTTGTCAAGCTCTGATCGTGGGTAGTAATAACGCCCATTGACTTTAACCGCTTTTGGGGGTTTGCCTATGACACGCCAGTGGTAGAGTGTGCGGATATGCACTTTTAAGATGTCTGCTACCTCCCGCGCCTTTAATAGTTCGTCTGCCATGTTTGTTATTCTCCTTTGATTTTGGCTTGCGATGTGTATTATAGTGTAATTTTATGTAATTTGCAAGTGTTTTCAGATCGTAATTGCTAAACTCCTCGTTGTTTTGCACTTTAACCTTTGTTTTAAGATATTTCTATGGTTGAAGTTAGGCAACCCTTTAAGTGTAATTTATAAGAAACATAAGACGGGCGTTAAAGGTTACATCCCCAAAGGCTTCTTAGGTGTCGTGCTCTGCGTAGGCTGTGGGCTTTTGAGTGGCTCTGTGGGTTTAGGCGTGTCCTTGCTCTTGCTGGGTGTGGGGGTGTCATCTTTGGTCTGTTCTTGTAGCTCTTTTACCTTGTCTTTTAGGTCATCTCTCTCGTTGGTGAGTTTGTCAATCTCCTTGTCCCTCATCTCAATTAGCGCGTCTTTATGCCCCTCCATGAGTTTGTAATTCTCTTGCTCGCTTGCTATCTGTTGCTTGAGTTTGGCGTTTTCCCCTGTCAATCTTGCGTTTTCTGTTTGTGTTGTGATCAGTTGCATTCCATAATCCGCACTTGTTTTAAGTTCTATGACAAGGTTGTTAATTCCTGTCGCCACGCTGTTTGTAGCGTTTAAAATAAGCTTATGGGCTTCGTTGTTGGCGGTTTGTGCCTCTTGCCTGTCTTTCTTAAGGGTGTTGGCTAGATTGTCTTGTATGGCTTGCTCGCGTCTGTTGAGCTCTCTGTAACCCGACTTGGCTTTAATTGGGTCGTAGCTTGGCGTGTATTCTTGTTTAACACCTTTGCCAAAAAGAATAGCAGTGGCGTTAATTTTTGGGAATTTATTTGCTATCAGTTCCTCGTTGAGTAGGGCGCAATTACTGGCTTGTTGGATCATCTCCTGTTGGGCTTGCTTGTGGATTTCTGTAACCCTGTTGTCAGTGTCTTGGATTTTTGCATTTACATTCTCTGTAAGGTCTGTGATAAGGGCTATGTGCTTGTTGATGAGCTTGGTTGTCTTGTTTTCAAAAGCCTCAATGGTTTTTGCTTCTGCCTTGACTGACTCTAGTTCTGTTTTGAGGGCTTGGGCTTCTTGCTCTGCCTTTTGCTTTTGGGCTACAAGCTCTGTATTCTGCTGTGTAAGCTCCGTGATCTGCTTGTCTTTCAGCGTGCTAGCGTTTTTCAAGTCCTTAACTGCTTCAGCGTGTTTCTGCTTCAAGTCCTCAATTAGGTTAGCATTGGCGGTTTTAAGTGTGGTGATTTCTTGTTTCACCTTATCAAGCTCTTTAGAGTGCTCTTGTTTCAAGTTGGCAACATCTTGGGCGTGCTTGGTGTCTTTGGCTTCTAAAGCTTCAGTGTGTTTCTGTTTGAGCTCTTGCACGGCTTTAGGGCTTAGATAGTCTTTGTATTGCTCTTTTGTGGCTGTTATCTTGCCCTCTACTTGCTCGGGGCTTAAGTGGTCTTTGTAGCTAGCTATCT
This sequence comes from Helicobacter mehlei, assembly GCF_003660265.1. Classification (GTDB taxonomy): domain Bacteria; phylum Campylobacterota; class Campylobacteria; order Campylobacterales; family Helicobacteraceae; genus Helicobacter; species Helicobacter mehlei. Next base: position 4,518 of record NZ_QXQP01000035.1, on the reverse strand, counting down.
GTGCGTCTTTCAGCGCGTTGTCTGTTTTCAAGCCTTCAATCTCTTTGGCGTGTTGGTCTATGAGTTCTTTCACGGCTTTATCGCGCTCTTTGGCTTCTTGCTCTAGGGCGACAATGCGCTTCTTTAGGTCATCAATGGTTAAGCGTTCTTTCTTTAACGCTAGCAATGCCTTGTAATCCTCTTGGGTAAAGACTTTGTTGTATTCATCTAAGCGCTGGTTAATGTCTTTCCACTGCAGTCTTACATTTTCAATCAAGGACTTCATCTCTTCAATGGTGAGCTTCTTGTTATGTGGCACTACAAAACCCGTTAGGTCTGTGAGCGTGGTTGTGAGTGTGGCTAATAGCTCCTCGTTGTTGGCTTCTAGCTCTTGTTTCTGTTGTTGCTCGAAGTTATCGCGTTGTCTGCTTATGATTGTGTTAATGCGTGCTAGTTTGTCGTTTTCCTTGTTGAGCTCGGCATTAGAAGCTTCAAGCTCTTGCTTCTGTTGGGTTAGGGTAGCCTCTCGATCTGCATAACGCTTTATAGCCCTCTTAGTCATCTCTTTAGCACTACTTTCCATGTCGTCCCAAACAAAAGATAGGTCTGCTGTGTCCTGCGGAGCGAACAGCTCGCTATCCCGTAAGACATTAAATGTCTTGATAGATATGTCAAGCAGTGCGTCTCTAGTCTCAAACTTTTGAAGGGCGTTGTCTCTTTCTGTCTTTAACTTTCTACCTTCTGCTTTTAACTTTTTGCCTTCTGCTTTTAGCTCTTGCTTCTCTGCATTGTGTTTTTGCCTCACTTCATTCATTAACTGGGCGTAAGCTCTAGGCTCTATGCGTTTTCTACCACTTTTCCTAACATCTTCCCCTCTTTGCATGCCTAAGATGTCGGCGGTCTCGGTTTGCATATCCCTTAAAACTTTCTTGCTAATGTATTGCTTTCTAAAAAGACTCTTGCCCGTTTTCTCGTCTAGCGTAACAAACTCTAAGTGCGCGTGATGGTTAAGGCGGATATTGCCCTCCTCATCTTTGTAGCCCTCATCTCTGTGGATAGCGATTTGGTAACATTGAAACCCGTATTTGCTCTTGAAGTGGTCGGCTAGCCTTTCTAAGTCTTGCATAGTCGTTTCGGGCTTGATGTTGGCTACGGCACTCCAAAGATAACTCTTGGCTTGAAACTTTTGTCCTCTATATGCGTTGTAATCTAGTATGGCTTTTTTGACAATAGCATTCTTTAAAGCCTCTGCTTGATCTGCGCTCCTATTAACTTCTACACCACCGCCCACTTTTTCAACATCTTCTTGCGGTAGTAAGTAGCTGGGTTCTTTTGAGCGGTCGTTATGTTGTGTTTGGACTTTGTTCTTAGTTTGCTTGAAGTTGATTGAAGATGTGTTACCCATTACCTCGCCCTCCTTTTAAAGTTTTACTTCTTTGGTGCTTTCTTTTGTGCTACCTTATGACGCGCGTTGTCTAACTCATCCTCCTGCACCTTTAACAACTCAAGTTGCTTATCAATCTTAGCCAGTTGTTTTTCTAAATTTATTTTCTCGGCCTCTACTTTCGCTTTTTGTTCCCATACAATGTTTAGTTTTCGCTGTAGCTCTCGCTCTGTCAATTCAGTTAAAGGCTTCTTAGGCTTCTTGTCTTTCTTGTCTGTAGAAACTTTAGCGGGCACTAAAGATTGTGTGCTAGTGGCTTGTGTTTCGCTGTCCGTTTGTGGGTTGTTCTGTGGTAACATCATAAATCCTTGTATTAAGATGTCTTATTATACCAAATCTTTAAGCCCCTACGGCGTTTGAGTAGCAAATTATAGCGAACTTGTGAGCGACACCTGCAAGGTGGATAATTTGCAAACTATCCACTTGCTACGCAAGACACTTCGCAAGCTCGTTTGGCTAGTTTGCCCTGCGGGGCTTTAAGGCGGGCTATTAGAATTTGAAACCCTATCAACTATCCTTGAAACCTTATCAACCAACACCCTTGAAACACTATCAACAAATGTTGTTTTTAAACGGGGGGCTGACACAGATAACGACCCCAACAATGAAAGTATTCCAACTCCAAGTGAATAGCCACCCTCCTTTGTGTTTTCCACTTCACAAGCTGAATAGTGTTGAGCTTCAATATCACAAGCATAATCCAGCACACAATCAAAGAGATAAGGACTTACCATATCAAAGTAAGGCTTGAAGTGCATACACACATCTATAGGCAACTTGAATGCGGGCTTTTTATCTGCACTCTTACGCTTGTAATTATCTAACACCCAATGCGCCACGCGGTCATCTTTATTCTTACGCTTATAGCCCAGTAATCTTTCTATCTCAACTTCTTTATACCCTTTTGCTTTAAGTTGGACGGCAATGTAAGCCCGCACATCATCAATAGGATTGTCAGAGCCCTTATAAAGAGACATGACAGACAAAGAGAACATGTAGTGCCAGCACTCTTTAAACCCAGCAAGTGAAAAATTTTTAGTAGCAAAAGGCTTATCTAACTCATCTTTTCTTTTAGCTTTTCTTTTCATAGAAGCCTCATAACGCCCATAAGCCATTAGAAAACTCTTAGCCTCATCAACACTCTTATAAGGCACACTTTCAAAGCGGGGGATATTCTTTATATCCAAGTCGCCATAACACAGATCATCAAAGCCTTTTAAAATCATCTTGCGCTTAAAATCTGTCTCAACATTTAAATGCTTAAACTCAACCCTTGTGATCAAGTCTTTGCCCTTATCATAGACATCTTTAACGCTAGTAAAATTCTTTTGTGTATTAAGCCCGCCGTGTTTAAAGATGGCCTCTAGGCAATACTCCAAAGCTTTATCAATGTCATTCTTGCATTCAGCAGGCAATTTAATACCCCCCTTAGCAAGATAGCGTTTAGAAGACTCAATAGCCTCAAACTCACCCATAAGCAACAAGCGAGTTCTTAGAAACAGAGTAAAGGGCACATTAGAATCACATTGAAAGTGCTTGAGTTCTAAAAGATTCAAATTAGGGTTACCCATAACCTTTTTAAACCGCCCAAAGACAAACTTCACCATAGGCAACTCTAAAATTTCGGGCATGTATTCATCAATGCGTCTATCACATGTGAAACCATCAGTGGTGTAGCTATGAACGACAACACCCTTACTCACAAGAAAGTTAATCACTTCAGCCAACATAATCCTAGCACGGGCAGTAATAGCGGCGGCTATCACGGGATTAGTAATACTAGACTTGCTAACGCTACTATTAACGCCCTGACCGAACTTGCCATAAAGACTATTAGTGTGGAGCTTTAGCAACTCTTGCTTATGGTTATAGTCAATCCATTCAGGCGAGCCCTCACCATGTTGATCTCTTAAGCCCTTAAACTCATTACGCTTTTCAATCATGCCCTTAACAAAATCATTGAGCGCACCAGCCTTCACAGAATCATCATAAGGCTTAAAGTAGCGGGCATAACTGACGCTGTAACTCTTAAACAGCTTGTTCTTTAGACAATAGGTAAGGGTGTTTAAATCAATGGTAACATTTTTGAAGGACATAGCATTAATAAGCCCGCGGTCATCTTTGACACTCACATAAGGGATTGTAACCCCCGGCTTAAACTCACCCGTAACTTCAGCTACACCCAACATGTCATAACTGAGCTCATCAATGTTTCTAACACGCTTTTTAGATGTAACCTTTAGCTCCTCAACATCTTCCCAAAAATCACACAAAAGCAGACTAGACATCATCATGCCATAGCAATTCACAAAGTCATAGTCATACACAGCCTTATAGTGCAAACCCCCATTAAGCACACCATTTAACCCCCCCAAATAAGCCGCCTTATCCATAGCATAAAGAACGATATTGACAGAATTGCCTTGACTTAGTCTAATATCCTTATAAACCCCCTTATACTTCTTATCACTCTTGAGAAATTGTCTAAAGGCTTTAGCGGACACATCACTGGCAGTGATACCAGCCACAGGCAAGCGATAGACTTCACTATTAAAATCCTTAACCCCGCCAAAGGCTTTAGCTGTAACATAGGCATCGTTTATAGCATAGTCAAGCGCGCGCCCCCATTCTCTTTGCATAAACCCCTCAAAATCAGCCATATCCGACTCAGCAACCTCAATCTTAGGCACGCCCACTAAACCCCCCACTTTAGCCAAGCTAGCACCGCCATAAAGCAAGTAGGTATCACTAAAGCAAGCCTTGATATAGTGCTTATGCTTATTCCCCCAACCCCGCAACTTGCAAGGCAACAAGATGTGATTAAACCCCCTATCAAAAAGCGTAATAGGACACTTGCGGATGATCTTAAAGTCCTTGCCAAACAGCTTTTTAAACCCGCTATCCCAAGTAGAGTATTCAGCCATCCCAAAATGACACACAAAGCGCACTTCTAGGTTAGCCAGCATAATCGTCTTACTAACCCTATCCTCACTATGCAAGAGCCGTTTAACGCGCTTAAAACGCAAATCCAAAACACTTTCTAAAGGCGGTAATACAAGCTCAAGCAAATCATTAGGACTAAGACGCGCTTTTTT
>NZ_QXQP01000034.1 GCF_003660265.1 Helicobacter mehlei | reverse complement strand
AAAATGCGGGTCAAAAAGGTTTTTACTCTCTAAGTTATCTTTGGTGTGTATCCCAACGATGGGCAAAAGGGCATGGATTAAATCATCGCTCATAAAGGGTTTATGCACCGCTCCAGCGATTAATTTAACTTTATCGGGGTGCTTTTGCTTGAAGATATCTGTAACATAGACCATAAAAGGGATTTCTACACCATGTTTAGAACAGCTATGCCCGTAAGTGTTGGAGCTTTGGAAAATGTCTTGAGCGTGATCAGATAGGTAAAAAATGATAGCGTCTTTACTCTTGAAAAACTGGAAAATTTTATTTAGTATGTGATCGGTGTAGTAAATGGAATTCACATAATCAGCAACAACTTGTTTATCACCCTCATTTTGGACATGTAAGCCTTGATAGGGGATGTCTGTGGTGGTGAATTTGGCAAAACTTTTAGGGAAACGCCGGCTATAAATAAAATGACTCCCAAAGAGATGTAAGAGGATAAAATTTTTATCTTGTAATTGGGGGCGTATATGCCCTAACATTTCAAACGCCCAAATATCTTGGGTGGCTTGTGGGATGTCTAAGGGCGCATTTGTCCAGTATTTATGGGTGAAAGGGTGGGCTAGGTGGGCGTAAATATTGTTCCTAGACAAGTCATCTTGGACATCTATCCAAAATGTTTCATACCCAGCTTGCTTGAACACCTTCCCTATGGTGTTATAGGCATACCAAGGCGTGTTTTTATGCTCAAAATCCCCATAACTGAGCAAGGTAGGAAAAACGGCTGCCGTGATAGCATAAGCAGAAATGACATCGTCAAAAACAAAGAGGTTTTGGCTTTTTTGTAGGGCATTAGCTAGTGGGGTGTTAGGTACACCATAGCCATAAACCCCCATAAAATCCCTAGATGCACCCTCCCCTATAATTAAAATCACATTAGGCACGCTATTGCTCTCCACGCTTAAATAATCCTTTTCTAAGGGCTTTCTAAGGTTTTTGTATAAAGTTGCGCTTCCTGTGTAGTCCTTAATGGTGGTGGATATAGCCAAGATTTCTTTAACAACGGGGATATTATGCGTGGTGATATTGGGGTTAATCACAATCCCATGCATGCCTTGTAAGTAATAGTTGATCCCTGTATGCACGCCAAAAACTCCAAAAAGCCCTATTAAAAGCCCATAGCTAAATTTGCGGCTTAAATTGATTCCCCCCCCCCCCCCCCCCGCACAAACCCCAAGAATCCGCCACAAGCAAGAACATAAGCGCACACAAAGCCCCAATGGGGCAATAACATGGCATGCATAAATTCTTGGGTTTCTCTAAGATTGGTGGCCAATAAAGTCCCCACTAAAGCTGGGGTAAAACCTGTGTGCAGATAGTAGGCACTGAAAAAATCAATGCCTGTGAGCACCAGACTGATAAGGCATAGAGTGCCTTTTAAGATATTTGTGATTTTATGCGAGGGGATAAAGGTCAAAAGAAAATAAAAAACATAAAAGAAGGCAAAGCCATAAAAAGCCACCAAGAGTATTTGTGCAAAAAGCTCGCCCCTTGCTTGCACCGACACAGAAAACCCACTAGCGACTATAGGCATAAGCCACATCAGCCAAAAATACTTGTCTAGAACAACTTTACCCATTAAATCTGTGATCTTGTTAATGCCAACCTCTCCCAAATAGATACTTAATCTGCACCATTGCTAATCAAACACTCCAAACCGCCCCCTTTTAGCGGATACAACCTAATCTACCCCCCCAAAGCCCTACACAAAACTAAACACACAAACCATCATGAATCAAAAAAGCCCGTAAATCCTTTTCAAAACTTGTGATGGGTTTTAGATCGCTGAGGGTGAGGGTGAGTTTATAATTGGCTTGGTTACCCGGATTCATGGCTACCAGCTGTTTTTCTTTATTGTGGATGCGAATCACCTCTTTGCGTTCCTTGTGTTTATAGATATAGTCTTGTTTTTTGTCAATAATATAGTAATGCACGCTCTCAACCGTGATGCCCAACAAAATAATATAATCGTAGTTGTATTTGGGGTTAATCCCATTGAATTGGAAATTATTATTGTTGAGACCCTTTCGAGCCGTCTTGATTTCCACTTTCTTGCCCTTGGAGAGCAGATCATATTCATCATGAATAATCTCTTTATTGCACGGGTCTAGGGGCAAACCCAACAGCTCGAACACTTCCTTCATAAAACTCTCTCCGATTTGACCTATAGCATTCCCCTCAAAACGCAAAATTTTTTCAAAAATGCCACTCCTCCGCTTGCTTTCGATTTCCTCGTATTTTTTCTCCACTAGGTTTAACAAAACTTGGTTAAAATCCAATGACATCATAAGCCTCCATCTTGCAAAAGTCTAAAAATATGGGATTTCCCAATGTGCCTACAACCATTTGTGGCTAGCGAACTATACTTGATCCAATCGGCGTTTAAGAACAGAGTATCCAGTCTTTCTTTGGGTGCATTTGGCGTATAAATGATGGCGATCCCGCTTTTATACTTGACATGGGCAAAATCTCTCACAACGGCGTTTTCTTTAAAAAATGTGCTGGAGAGGTAAAAATTTGCCTTTTTATTAAAAATCCATTCCTTGCCACATTCTCTATTTTTGGCTAAGGACACGGTAACCACTTTGACAATGCTGCTAAAAGGTTCGTGCTTTTCTTTCTGGCGGTACCAGCTAAATTCCTCTGTGTTGTTTTGGTGGTTTTTGCTCCAGATCTGGAAACAACAATGCACATCTTTTTCCCTCCCATCGCTCAAGTAAAAAGAATTTTTGGGCAAACTCTCTTCATAGAGCAGGTGCAGACCACGCACGCGATAACGCACAGACCCCTTCCCCAGACTTTGGAAAAACATGGGCAAAATGAAACAGACAAAATCAGCGTCTTTGGAGTGGTTGATAAATTCTAATGCTAGCACCCCGCGGTGTCCAAATGGGGGATTGCCGATGACAATTAGGGGTTTAGAGGGTAGGGTAAAATCTAAATAATTGGCTTGTATAGTGTCAAACTTGCTTGGACTAATGTCAATGCCAATTTTGGCTTCTGGCAAAAGGGTGTAAAAACAACCATCACCCACACTGGGTTCAAGCCAAGTGTATTGCTCCAACGCCTCATATTGGCTAATCACCTCTTTAGTTTTAGTCAATAACTTTTGGGCGATTTCAGGTTTGGTAAAATAGGCATCCAAGCGATTTTTGGCATTCCTCTTCATCTGAGCCCCATTAACATACCTCAAATCCATGGCATAAACCTCCAGAAATGGCACATTTTAGCCTATTTTGGCTGATTTAGAGCGTATTCTCTAGGCTAGGTAATCCATGTGTTTGAGGGGGAAGATAGGGGTGCATTCTTTGGGGAAATATTCAACACAGAGATCCAAAAAGACTTTTTGCAAAAACACTTCCCCACACAGATAGACATGATTAAGGTGGAATTGGGTATGTGTGTCATAGATGATATTGCCTAAAAATTGCGCCAAAGAGTCGAGGATACCAAAACACATGGTGGGTGCGTCCGTGCCCCCTAATGCATAGCTCATCGCGCTTCTGAGTGTGGGAGCGGGGTTGAGATTGGGGGGGTCTTTAGCCAGCTTAAAATCAATATAAGGTCCCTTGGTGCGTAGAAAGCTTTTGGCTTGATCGAAGAGTGCGTATGGGTCGTGTGTCTTGCTCAAACCCAAAACTTGGAGCAAGCCAGCCAAGAAGTCTAAAAGATTATGGCTTGGCTCTGTGATAGGGCTTTGCTCTAGGCGGGCGCATAACTCCGGGTAGGCTTTTTGGTAGTTGGCATAGAGCTTACGCCCCTTAGCATTTTTCTGCACTTCTTGGAGCAATGTGCTAGGAGAGGTGGGCACTTGCCAGCGCAACAATTCTTTATAAACCCCATCATAGACCCAACAGCAAGTGGGGCGTTCAAAATTCAAATACAAGACCAAATGGGGCTCTTTGGGGGCTTCTTGGCGCACAAATTCTAAGGTGGGGTTGGCATGTGTGCGGGCATGGGGCAATAGGAGTCCATTTTTGGCCACGCTGAAGACTTGATGGGGAAAACTCGGGGCTTTTGTGGTGTAGCTCAAATGCGGGGTATTTGGGCTGGGTGCCATAAACAAATAAGAGATGTCTCGCTTGAGCCCCAAGTGTGCCAAGAGGGCAAGCCCAAAATCATAGGGCAATTGGGCGTAAATCTCTAGACCCTTAAAATCAGATACAAAGACTTCTTTGAGGGTCGCTACAAGTTGGGGCTTCTCTAGCGTGCAAAGTGCCTGCGCGCTTCTTTGATCCAAACGGGTTAAAGAGAGGACACTGGCCAAATCCATAAAGAGTACGCTTGAGTTTTCTAGGGGGGTGCAAGAGAGGGTGTAAATTCCCCTAGAGGTCTTTAAGATCACATGTTGTTTTTGCTGGAGGCGATCTAAAATATCTTGAAAAGCATGTGTTATTTCTGCAAAGTCCAAGCAAGGTTTTTGCTCATAAATGACTTCTCCAATCCCATCTAAATTGCCATGTTCTAGGGCATTGCGCTCTTCTAGCACATCTATAGGAGGGGCCATTTTAGGGGAGGTATTGAACTCTAGAGTTTGCCCGGTTACCTCCACGCCTACAAACTTAAAACTGAGTGCTAGAGGCAGGTGTTGGCTTAAAAAATCGGCAAAGCTTTGGGCTTGCTGTGGCGTGGCTTGCAAATAGAAAGCCTCTGGGGTAGTGGCATAGGATAAGTTTTGTGCGTGTGCATGCGCGCTTAAAAAATCCATTAACAACGCCCCCACTTGTGTGCCTAACTCCCCAATCGATTCAAATTTAAACACAAAGTTTTCCATTCAGATCATCCTATAAGAAGTTTGGGCGATTGCCTCTAGACTCTTGATTGTGGATTTGGGAGTAACGCACACGCCCCATTGCGTTAAAATCTCCAAAGCCTTTTCTATGGCTAGGTGTGCCCCCTTGAGCATGGAAGGGCTGAGATCAAAGCTGGTATTTTCTTGCAAAATGGAGGGGACTAGACCGATGATGGTGGTGGGAGGCAAATCGCCCATCAAGGCGGTAAGCTTCAAGGTTTGCAACATCTCCACCTCATGCGCGCTCCCTGCCCAAGTGATGTCTGGAGGGATTTGTTGGAAGTCAAAACAATAGAGATCGCCCACTTGAGCCCCCGCCACGCTCACACAATCCAAAAGCAAGAGATGATCGCATTCCACAATCCAAGGGATTAACGCCTGCGCCATAGTCCCCCCGTCCATGCATTCCACCTTGTGTGCGCCCCCAAAGCGGTAATTACATGCCAAGAAGTTGGCCAAATGCACCCCCACCCCTTCATCGCCCAGTAAAATATTGCCAATGCCCAAGATTAGGATTTTCAGATCAATCCTTGACATAACGCATGCCACTAATCATGCTATCAGCCCCACCATCGGGGAACCTAATGGAGTGGAAAACCACCATATAAACATGCACGGGCACAAAGAGGATAATCCCCCAAGTGCTCAAGTGGTGGATATAACGCACATTGGAAAGCCCCCCACACAACACCTCAAACCATTTAAACAAGGGGGCTAAAAATGCGCCTAAGCCATTGTGATAGACATTGTAGTAGAGCACCACCCCGCTTAGAGAAATGAGGACCAACAAGATACACAAACTCAAATAGGCGATGAATTGGAGGGGGTTGTAAGCCCCTGCGCCACTATGCGCCTTACTGATCCAAAAATACACCTTGAGTTGCTTGATCCAAGCGTCCAAATCCCATACATTCCTAGCCGATGAACGTTCTGCATGGCTTTTGCGATCAAAGAAGAAGAGATAACACCTAAAAAGAGAGACAGCAATGAGGATAAAGCCCAACATGATATGCGCGCTGCGGATATAGGCTTGCAAAAAATACATGCCACTATAAACACTGGAACTGGGTTGTAAAAAGGGATAGGCGATATAAAACCCGCTCCCCACTAGAAAAAAGATGGCAAAGGCACGCATCCAATGGAACAAACGCACAAAGCCGGAAAACTCTTGGTAAGCGTGGTAACTATTCTTTGGCATGGTGTACCCCCTTAATAAAACTGGGTTGGACTTTAAATTCCCCCAAATGAGCCCCTTTTAAATCCATCACATGCACCGAGCATGCAATGCAGGGATCAAAAGAGTGGATCGTGCGGATGATCTCTAGGGGTTGGGTTAAATCTGCGATTTTAGTGCCAATCAAGCTCATCTCATAAGGTCCCTTTTGCCCCTGAGCATCTCTAGCTCCTCCGTTCCAAGTAGAGGGGACGACCGCTTGGTAATTGGCGACCACCCCATTTTTGATCCGTACCCAGTGGCTTAACATGCCTCTTGGCACTTGCCCGATGTAACGCCCCCTGTATTCTTTATTCTTGTCAATTTTATAGGGCGCGCATGTGCTCTGATCGGATTTGAGGTTTTCCACCAAAGAATCCCAAGTTTGTAAGCCATTTTCCACTAAAATCTTGGACTCTAAGCAACGCGCGGCGGTGCGCCCCAAAGTGCTAAAAATCGCCTCGATGGGCAATTGGGTGTCTTTTAAGAATTGGTGGGCTACTTTGGTCGTATGGGGATTTTTAGCTGCCAATCCTACAGCTAGGGATGCCAAAGGTCCCACCTCCATAGGTAAGCCATTATAGCGGGGGGATTTGATCCAAGAATATTTGCCCTGCGTGTCCAAAACCTTACTGGTGACCATTTCACCATCTAAGCCTACACTCTGCCCCTCTTTAAAGCCAGTATAATGGGGGGTGGTCTCTCCATCATAGGGGTGTAAAGCTACCGCATCATGGTCATATTGATACCATGAATGCGTAACCTCCTCTTTGATGAGGTTTTCATCAATGGGATGCAAAGTGCCCAAATCCCCATTGAGCACCACCCCAGAGCTCAAAAGATACTTGCCCCTACTCAATAAAATCTCCTCATGGGCGATGAAATTTTTAAGCCCACAACCTTTTAGTACGCTGTCCTCTTGATTGAACATGCCTGCTGCCATCACAATATCCGGGTAATAAGCCCGTTGCACAAAATCTTTTACAACCTCAAATTTGCTTTTCCACTCACCCAAACGGGTAGGGTCTAGCACATCCATAACAGAAGTGATTCCGCCCACGGTCAAACTCTGCGGATGGGGCTGTTTGGCCCCAAAAATGGCGGTCATCTTGGCTGCCTCTCTTTGGACGCCTAGCAACCTCAAATAGTGGGAGAGCACAATGAGATTTTGCTCCGGACTTAGATGGTAGGTTTTATGCCCGTAATAGCCATTAGCAAAGGGACCTAATGCCCCCTGTTTGGCAAAATCCCCCACGCGTTTTTGCACTTCTTTAAGTTCATCTTCCCCCGTGCCTAAGGGATAATCGCTATATTGGAAGGCAATTTGGCTAGCCTTTTTAGGGTCGGCTTTCAGCGCGCTCAATAGATCGCACCAATCTAGCCCATGCAAAGTGTAAAAATGCACCACATGGTCGTGCAACAAAAGCGCAATATTCATCAAGGAGCGCACCAACTGGGCGTTATAAGGGGGCACAATCCCTAAAGCATCCTCAACTGCACTAATGCCCGCTTTGTAATGTGAATAAGTGCAGACTCCACAAATGCGTTGGGCGATAAAGCCCGCATCGCGTGGATCGCGATTCTTAATGATGGTTTCTAGCCCCCTAAAGAGAGTGGAAGAAGAAAACGCATCGGTGATCACATTGCGATCATCTACGATCACCTCAATGCGCAAATGCCCCTCAATGCGGGTAATGGGATCGACAATGATCTTCTTAGCCATGTGAACTCCTCATTTCATCCTCACTGGATTGATCTTTGTTTTTGGCTAACCCTGAGATCACCGCATGCATCGCAATGCCAATCGCACTAGCACTCAGAGCTACAATGCCTACACTATCTGCCACCCTATCAGCCCCCACCCCCCCAAAAGCACTGGTAATGGGTGTGATCAAGCGGTTAGAGATGGGTTCTTCAAAAGGACTCATGGTGTCCCAAAAGTTGGGCTCAGAGCACCCAATACAGCCATGCCCAGCCCCAATAGGCCAATTTGTGTGGGAATTAAAGCGCAATTTGGAGCAATTATTGAATGTATAAGGGCCCTTGCAACCCACTTTGTAAAGACAAAAGCCATTTTTGGCATTTTCATCTCCAAAGTGCTGGACAAACTCGCCCGCATCAAAATGCCCTCTGCGTTCGCATTGATCGTGTATCCGGTGTCCATAAGCCCAAGTGGGGCGGTTATAGGCATCTAATCTGGGGGCTGTACCAAACATGAGCAAATAGAGCACATTACCCACAATGTTTTTCTCACTAGGCGGACAGCCGGGCACATTGATAATAGGTTGGCTGATGATCTTGTTTAAAGCCTGTGCATTAGAGGGGTTAGGGTAAGCTGCCTGCACGCCCCCAAAGCTCGAACATGTCCCAATGGCTAAAATGGCTTTGGCATATTTGGCCGCATGGATACACTCTTGTGCCCCCGTGCGCCCCTCGCTCCCAATGGTTAAAAAATACTCTGTGCCTTGAGGAATCCCCCCCTCTACCATCAGAATATAATTCCCTTTATGTTTTTGGATCGCCTGCTCTAAGTTGTGTTCTGCTTGGTGGCCACTAGCCACCATAATAGTCTCGTGGTATTCTAGGTTGATATAATCAAAGATTACACTATCAATGCTGGGGTCTTCGCTCCTAAGCAAGCTTTCGCTACACCCCGTACATTCTGCCATGTGTAGCCAAATGACTGGGAGGCGATTGGCCATCTCAACGGCTTTGGCAGTTAAGGGCACAAAGCTAGCCGGTAAGGCTAGAGTGGCTGTCATGGCACTCACCCACTTCATAAAGTCGCGTCTCTCTAAGCCTTGCTTGGCTAATTCCTCATGGATATTTTTATCAGGGCGGTTAGCCTCCAAACTAGTGAGTGCTTCGAGCCGTTGAGAAATCTGATCAAAGAGAACGCGTTCATAGGAGTCTTGCATGGAACTTCCTTTTGTTGAGATGATCTTAATTATACTCTAGCTAAGACACGCAACCCTTAACTCTCTTAAAATAGTCTCAAAAATGACCATCAAAGTCCAATCAAATCTAAATCCGGCTTAGAGATAATAAATTGTGCCAAACGGGGTTTAGCGGTGGAGAAGTTGCCGGTGCGTCTGATATATTAGAATCGGGCGGAACTACCATTAAGCCCTCTGACTTGCAGATTAATACCCCACCATCACATGGCAGTGCGTTAAACCCCGCAAGCAAGAATGCCAAATCCCCACTTAAAAACCCCCATGGCAAAGGGGATAATGATTGGGTGATCCAGCCTACGAATATAAACTCCCTTAGTTTAAACCAATC
>NZ_QXQP01000033.1 GCF_003660265.1 Helicobacter mehlei | reverse complement strand
TTCTCATGGTGTTTTGGTTTGGGTTTAGGCTTGGGTTTTTCGATGGGTTTGGGGGTGGGGGGTGTAGATTCGGCGTGCTGGAGATGTTGGGAGCGTGTATCAATGCTTGCCAAACTCATGGTCATGCTCTGGGTACCTGCTTGGGCTAGATTCTCCACCTTGAAAGGGTCATTTGTAAAGATAAACCATAGCCCAACGGCATAAAGGACTGCCGTAATCGCAAAACTAACACTTGTTGAAAACTTACTTTTTTTCTGTAGAGATGGAGAAGTTTTCATGATGTTGATCTTTGAGAATGTCTATAATGTTGATAAAAGTCCCAAATTTAGAGTCTTTGTCGCTCCGCAAGTCTATTAAGACTTTAGGGTCCGTCTTGGCAATGAGGGCACGCAAATCCTCTAGACTCTTGGGCTTGTCATCAATGTAAATCCCATCGGCTTTATCCACCACAATGGTGATTTTCTTCTCCTCTTTTTGTTGTTTTTGCGCGCTACTAGCACTGGGCAAGCTAACCTTAATCTTGCCTTCCGCGATGAAAGTTGAGACGCTCAATACAATGGCAAGCAAGACCAACATCACGTCGATAAAGGGGACAATATTGAGTCCATCACCGCGCCGTATTCTAGATCGCATGCCCTAGGCCTTCTTTTTGGTTAAAAGCCTAAATTGTTCGGATAACACATCTACTTTTCTGAGCAAGGCGTTATACACCATCAAGGTAGGGATTGCCACAAGTAACCCAAAAGCGGTAGCCTTGAGGGCTAGAGATAAGCCCAGCGTGATTGCCTTAGCATCTAGCCCAGTGGTGCTCGTACTCATGTCATAAAAAGTAACCATCACACCTAAAACCGTCCCTAAAAGCCCCACATAGGGGGCATTGGAGTAGATGATGTAGAGCGAAGTGAGGTTTTTGGTCAAGTCCAAATCCAATTTTTCGGGGTCTTCATATAGATTGAAATCCAATTTCGTATAAAAGATAATGCGCTCAATGGTGAACCACAGCGCAATAAAACTCATGATCCCCAAAGCCGTGAAGATGCCAATATCCACATATTCGCCCACCAATTTGACAGAGAATCCTTCGCCCATAACCATCCTTCTATTCTAATCTTAGAAAATTGAAGTGTGTATTGTATTGTCTTTGTAATAAAAAGTCAATATAAAAGTTTTTTTTATAACAACAAGAATAGATATAACTATTCTTCTTATTTTAAGCCCCACCCCCCTAAAAACTACATGCTTTTGGGGATTTCCACCTCGTCATAGCTCAAAGCGGCTTTGAAGATAGTCTGGACCTTAGCCAAAATAAGACGCACGGTTGCAACATCCAGGGCCTTGATATCAAGCAACAAGCGTTCTAAACGGGCGGGTTGATAACCATCAACACGCACAAGCATAAAAACCTCTTGGTTGTTAGGGTTGATATATTCGCCTAATTGGACTTCCTGATCGAGGCTGGCTGCGATGGCTTGGGTGATTTGGGTAAAAATTACCTCATCATAGGGCTTTTGCCGGGCGTTCTGAGATTGCTTGTAAAACTCTTTGATTTTGTTAGCAATGTGGATGGCGACACGGAATCTGGCCCGCTCTCTAGCAATGCCCTCAGAACGCACCACTTGCCCATCGATGATATGTGAGCTATCAATTCCCCGATTGACATACATACTCTGATCTTCAATCATCCATCTGGGCATGTTTTGCAAAAAAACCCGCTTCTGGGGACTAGAGGCGCAAGCACTCCAAATCAAAGCCCCTAAAACGCTAGAAGCTAAGAGAAAACGCACATTGTACTGTGGAGACATCAAAAATCCTTTTTGGCCCCATTCTAACGAATTTTGCGAAAAACTGCAAGTTGGGTTTAACTCAACGCACCTTTGACTTCATTGACCCACGCTTCAATGCGCCCATCGGTGAGGTCATCTTGGTTATCTTCATCTAAAACAAGGCCGACAAATTTACCATTTTCAACAGATCGAGAACCTTCAAAATTATAACCATCTGTAGAAGTAAAGCCCACAACTTTACCCGCTTTGGCTTTTTCGTAAATATGGAAAATGCCTTCCGCAAAGGTATCTGAATAAGTGTCTTGATCGCCTAACCCCACAAGTGCAATGGTTTTGCTAGCAAAATCCGCATCATCCAAGGTCCCCAAAAATTCCTCCCAATCGGCTTGCAAATCACCCGCACCAGCTGTAGGTGCAACCAAGATCACAGAACTAAAGCTATCAAAATCGGCTTTAGAGGCTTTGCTCACATCAAAGACTTTTGCACCACCAAAGTGCCCTGCGATCTTGTTGCTAATGGTTTCAGAATTACCACTATCCGTCCCATAAAAAATACCAACTGCCATAACATTCCTTTGATTGATAATTTCCAAGCCAAAGCTGGCTTGGTGCTATTCTATCCAAATTTTTGGAATCTCAGATTAATAACAAGCACTAGAGAGTTTGAAGGGAGTTTGTTTATGGGGGTAATGCTCAATGCTCAGGCTAAAGAGGTGTGTTTGTTTGGGGGCTAGGACCACTTTAAAAGTTTGGATATAGGTGTGCTCAAAAAGCCATTGGTAGAGAAACTCTTGAAGCTTGTTACTTGCTGGTTTGAGCACATCCAAACGCAAGGCGCATTGGTGGATTGTCATGCGTCCTTCATTAGTGATTTGCACTCTAGCCTCAAATGCATCGGTGTAGGTAAAGGCGTAGGCTTGCTCCACTTGAGCATGGATTTTAAAAAGCTGTTGGTCTAGGAGATAATGCACGCCAAAGGGGGCACCAAAAAGACAGATAAAAGAGAGCATGTACAAAAAAGTGGCAATATACCCACGCACCGCCAATCCCAAGATAAAAAAGCAAAGAAAAAACGCATAATGCAAACAAAAGATCACCACCGCAAATAAACTGGTGTAATTCCAAAAAATCCGCAAGTGCTCTTGGATACTCCCTAAAATGCTCTCCATGCAACTTACGCCCTAGTTATTTCCCTTCAACATGCCCAGCTAGACTTTTGGGCTTACTTTTAGTATCTAGCCAGATATTGGGCACGGCACCACCGGGGACCAAAAAGATTTGGGCATTTTTATTCGTTTTCAAGGCTTCATTGAATTGTCCTTGTGTTTCAATTTGACGTAATTGCAAGAGGCGTTCATTTAAGCTCTGCCCAATGTTCAAGTTAGCAGTCGACTTAGCTTTAGCTTCAATCACGATCGCATCGGCAACACCCTGTGCCCTAATGCGATTAGCATCTGCCTCACCCTTAGCCAAGGCCGCCGCCTTTTGGGCTTCTTGTTTGGCGCGTTCCACCTCGTATTTGACTCGCTCGGATTCCTGACGTGCAATCTGTACTTTTTCAATCTGTTCTTTGATCTTAGCGGGTAAGACAATTTCGCGTAGCTGGATAGAGGTCAATTCCACCGGAGAGTTAGGGAGCTTAGAGACCTCTTTATTGATGTCGGTATTGATCAAGGCGGCAATCTCGTTGCGCTTAATGGGCAAATCCTCAGCTGGGTAGCGCCCCACCACCGAGCGCACCACATCGCGCACCACCGGGTTGATGATTTTTTGCTCCCAACTCAAGCCATAGGTGGCGATGGTTTGGGGCGTGGTTTGAGAGTTTAGGCGGTATTGCACGGTGAGCTCGATAGAAACCGTGAGTCCCCTAGAGTCCATGACATTGATCGCGTCGTTGCGGAAAATCCCTTGATTCTTGCCCACAATGCCCATATCTTCTGTGCGGGAAAAGTTAATGGTGCGCACGCGCGTATCGATCACCAAAATATCCTGCACAATGGGGATAAAAAAGTGAATCCCGGGTTGCAGGGGAATGGGGTCGTATTTACCCGCCGTGATTTTAATGCCAATTTCACCCGATTGGATTACCATGAAGGGTTTGGCCAAGATGAGCAAGATCACCACGATAATGACAATGATCAGGCTTGTAAATCGTTTAGATTGCAAAAAATTAGAGGGCAAGGTGGGGGGCTTGGGGTTGTTGCTCTTGGGTGGGTTTGGATGATTGGGGGTATTATTTTCAGGGCTAGGGGTCTGTTTGCGCTTCAGGTGCTCGTTTAGATCAATGGGCATTCATTTCCTTCTTAATTCAAGGGGGTTAAATAGTGATTAAAATGATTGAGTTGTCCTCTGACAAGTTGCATATAAGTTTTGGATAGGGCTTGGGTGATGGGGGCGTTATTGGGGTTACCGATTTCTCTAAAGTCTAGGGATTTAATGGGCGTGATCTCTGCCCCCGTGCCCACAAAAAAGGCTTCTTGTGCCGTGTAAATTTCCTCACGCACCAAGCGTCTTTGCAAAGTGGGGATTTTGAGGTGGTGGGCTAACTCTAGGATGGTTTGGCGGGTGATCGAATCCAAAGTTGAATCCAAAGGCGGGGCAACGAGTGTCCCCTTAGAAACAATGAACAAACTTTCAGCCGAGCCTTCTGCCACAAAGCCCTGTGTGTCTAAAAGCAAGGCTTCCTCGCACCCGCATAACAAAGCCTCTTGTTTGGCTAGATGCGAGTTTAGATAATGCGCACTGGCTTTAGCGCGATTAGGGCTAGCTTGCACGCTAGGCTTACTAAATGAGCTGGTTTTGACCTTAATACCATGTATCTCATTCGCTCTCCATTGCATAGAAGCGATGATTGTATGGATGGGGGGGGTGGGGTTGCATACGCCCAAAGTCCCCAAACCCATAAAAATTAAGGGACGGATATAGGTATCTTCACCACATTGATTCGCCCTTAAAAGTTCTAGAGTAGCCTGTTCGAGCTGTTCTAAACTATAGGGAATCTCTAGCATCAGGGTTTTAGCCGAGTCTAGGAGTCGTTGGAGGTGATCGTGCAGTCTAAAGACGAACATACCCTCGGGGCTTTTGTAGGCACGGATACCCTCAAAAACGGCATTGGCATAGTGCAGGCTATAGCTCAAAACATGGATAGTAGCATCCTTAAAATCCACTAATTTTCCATCTTGCCAAATATAGGGGGAGTTGGCATAAGTAGCTGGGATTGGCATGTTATCTCCTCGTGCGGTTTTTATGAGATCGCCCGTGTGGTTTGCTAAATTTGCCCTTAGAGGCGTGTGGCGTGGCTGTGCGTGTGTGGAGGACCTCCTCTAGGTTGATCTTGTGGCTTTTAAATTGCAAGCTCAAGAGCTTTAAAACTAGCTGAGAGGGCTCAAATTGCTCGGTGAGTTGTTCATACAAGCTCACCACTTCCGCATCCACATCGACTTTGTTTAAGGCTTGCACTAAGCGATCTTCATCCATGTTGGGGATTTCATAAAGCTCAATGCTAGAGCCGATCTCTTTTTGCATGCGCAAAAGTTCTTTATACTCTAAAGGGGTTACTAAAGTGATCGCCACGCCCTTTTTGCCCGCGCGCCCCGTGCGCCCGATGCGGTGGATATAACTTTCGGTGTTGAGGGGCAAGTGGTAATTAAACACATGGCTGACGTCGCTAATGTCCAAGCCCCGACTAGCCACATCGGTAGCGACCAACACATCGGCACGCTTGGTCTTAAAGGCCTGAATAGACTCACGACGCGCGCGTTGTTCCATATCACCATGTAGGGGTGTGCTCTTATAGCCCTTGGCACTCAAAAATTGGTGCAACTCATCAACTTCGCGTTTCATACGCATAAAAATAATACTCTTGGTGTGGTTTTCTTTGTCCAACAAACGCATGATCGCCTCGTTGCGTTCATGTTCGTTGATCACATAGAATCGTTGGGAGATGTCCGCATTGGTGACATGGGTGGGGGCGATGTGGATGGAGATGGGGTCTTGTAAAATCTTGTTGGCTAAATCCCGAATGGGTGGAGGCATGGTGGCGGAGAATAACAAAATCTGCGCTTCACTGGGGAGGTAGTCAAAAATCTCCTCAATATCATCTAAAAAGCCCATGTCTAACATCTCGTCGCTCTCATCAAGCACCACCACTTTAGGGGAGAAGTTCTTGAGTCGTTTGTTTTTGAGGTGATCTAAGAGGCGGCCCGGCGTAGCGATCATCACTTGGGGGTTGCGCTCCAAAAGCTCGCATTGTTTTTTGATACTTTGCCCGCCATAAACACAAATGGTGCGGGTGCGGGAATTTTTACCCAGCTTAAAGACCTCATCGCTAATTTGCATGGCTAGCTCTCTAGTGGGTGTGATCACCAAAGCCTCAATGCTCTTGTCGTTTTTGAGATTTTGGATAATGGGCAGAGCAAAAGCGGCGGTTTTGCCCGTGCCTGTTTGGGCTTGGGCAATCACATCTTTACCCTCTAGGACAGCGGGGATTGCCTTTTCTTGAATGGGGCTAGGCTGGGTGAAACCCACATCGGCGATGGATTTTAAAATCCTCGAGTTCAAGCCCAAATCTTTAAAAGAACGGGGTACAATATCTGATGGTTGGGGAATTTGAGGGGTGGGATTTTGTTCTGGCATGGGGGTTTTCTTGATCCTTGCTTTAAGGTTTGATCGCGATCTTAGTTTTAAATAAATCCATAGTATTATATCAGAAATTCTAGCAGGATAACTGAATGTTTGATGATGCCTTGCTCTCTATTTTTGATCGCATGCCTCTTATTGCCTCTTTTTTAGCGGGGCTATTGGCTTTTTTAAGCCCTTGTGTGTTGCCCCTGCTCCCTGCCTATATGTCCTACATCTCCCAAAGTTCCCTAGATGAGCTTAAGAGTGGCCAGTTTAACCGCTTTGCGGTGTTGGGCAAGGCTTGTTTGTTTGTGCTAGGCTTTGGGCTGATCTTTTGGCTCATTGGTGCATCCATGGCTAAAATCATGCACAATTATTTAGTTGGTGCATGGGTGCGTTATGTCTCTGGGGGGATTGTGATCTTATTTGGCTTGCATTTTTTGGGCATCTTGCGTTTTAATTTTTTATACCGCTCCAAAAATTTTAACCTCTCGTTTGAATCTAAAAATAAATTCTTACAGGCATTAATGCCCTTTATCTTAGGGGCGGGCTTTGCTCTGGGTTGGACTCCATGCATTGGACCCATTTTTACCAGTATTGTCATTTTAAGTGGCTCGCAACAAGTCTATGGGATGGCACTACTTGTTGTGTTCATTGTGGGCTTTGGGTTGCCCTTTTTGGTGGTGGCATTGATGGTGCAAAGAGCCTTAGAAATGCTTAAAAAAGCACGCCGTTACGCCCATTGGTTTGAGATCGCCTCAGGGCTTGTCTTAGTGTTGATGGGCGCATTGATTATCAGTGGCAAGATGGACGATCTGGGCGCATTTTTGTTGCAATTTTAAGGAAGTGTGATGTTGCTCCAAAATGCCAGGTTAGAAAATGGGGAAATTACATGCGTGCGGGTTTTAGAGGGGGTGATCACCCAAATTAGCCCCCAGTTGCCAGCTAAAGCAGATGAGGTGGTGCTAGATTGCCAAAACAAGACCCTTTTACCCAGTTTGATCGATCTAGGTGTGTTTTTACACAATCTCAACACCTCCACTTATACCCAGCTCAAGCAACAAGCCTATAAGGGAGGTGTGGGGACTTTAATGGGAATCCCTCTAGCCCCGCTTTACTCGCTCAGCGAGCCCCGCATGGAGCCCTTAAGCGTGTTTGAGGATCACCAAGACAATTTAAATCCCCTAGACTATGGCGCGGTGCAAAGAGCCCTAGCTGATGGGGATTTGCTTTGTTTGCATCCGCTCAACAGCCAGCAACGCCTGCAAAACTTGAGCATGCTTTGCGATCAACTCTTAGAGCGTACAAAGGTTTGTCTCTACATTTACAATATAGAGGGGCAAAAACTTTTGCCCGCCCTAGATTATGCCAAAATGTTAAACTTGCCCCTGGTGTGTGGGGTGCGTGGGTATGAGGGGCGATCCAGTTTGGCGATGCTTGATGAAAGCCCCTTAGCCTATGAATTGGGTTTGCCCTCTGTGAGCCGCTTGATTCAAGTTAAAGAAGTGGGCAAATACGCTGGGTTAGCTTTACACACAAAATTAAGCGTGTTGCTTGATAGCGTGGTGGAGTTAGATGCGTTGCAAGTAGCCCAAGCCTTTAAATCTTTGGGCGCGCCTTTGTGGGTGCAAACCCCCTTGCACCATTTGATCCTAGATGAGAGCATTTATAAACATTACGATCCCCGTAGCAAGATTTTACCCCCCCTCAAAAGCAAAGCCCACCAAGAGCAATTACAAGCACATTTGGATCAAATTGACATCTTAACCAGCCTACACTATACCCATACCCCCCGTGTGCAAATCTTTGAAGATGCCCCCTTTGGGATGAATAGCATTGATCTGAGTTTTGCGCTAGCCTATACGTTCTTGATCAAGTCCCAAATCACCACTCTAGCACGGCTGGTAGAATTGATGGCCACCAACCCAGCACGCTTGCTAGGGCTAGATTATGGCGTGTTGGCTGTGGGCAAGCAAGCTAGATTAATGCTGGTGGATTTAGAGCAAACCTTTAAAGTTTCCAACCCGATCAGCATTTATGAGGGGCAAATGTTACAGGGGTGTGTGGAGTGGGTTTTACAAGGAGAGCAGATTGTCTATGCAAATCATCGGAGCTAGCTGGCTTTGGGTCTGCGATCCTAATTTTAGCATTCTTCAAAATAGCGGACTTTTAATCCAAGAGGGGCATATTGCCAGAGTGGGGGATTATGCGCACTTGGTGGATTCACACCCTAAAGCCTTGAGCGTGTTTTACCCCCATTGTGTCCTCTTGCCCGCTTTGATCAACCCCCATGTGCATTTTGAGTTTTCTAACCAGCAAGATAGCTTTGCGTATGGGAGTTTTGAGGCATGGCTAACCAGTGTTATCCAACAACGCGATCGCGTGTTACGCCACTCCCATAAAAGTATCCAACAAGCCATCGCTGAACAGCTCAAAAGCGGGGTGGCAAGCGTGGGGGCAATTAGTAGCTACGGGTTGGATCGCACTTTGCTAGCCAACTCCCCTCTAAGGGTGGTGTTTTTTGATGAGTTGCTTGGTGGCAGTGCACCCATTGAGCCCGCTTTGCAAACTTTCCAAGAACGCCATGCTCTCTCCTTGCAACATAAAAGCCCTACATTCACGCCCGCAATCGCCATCCATGCGCCCTACTCGGTACATAAAGATTTAGCCAAAAAGGTCTTAAGCACCATTAAAAGCCCCGTTATTTCGGCACATTTTTTAGAATCCCAAGCCGAATTAGAATGGCTAGAGCAACAAAAGGGCTGGTTTGCGCGCTTTTATACGGACATTTTAGGCGTGCCCAACCCCAAGCCCCTGTATCACAGCGTGGCGGAATTTTTAGACCTCTTTAAAAATCAACGCCTCTTGCTTGTGCATGGGCTTTTTGCTAAAGAAGAACATTTAAAATACGCTAAAAAAACCGCCCAACTGACCTTAATTAGTTGCCCCCGTTCTAACCGCTTATTAAGCGGGCAAGTGCTAGACCCAACCCCACTTAAAAAACTAGGTATCCCTCTTAGCATCGCCACCGATGGTAAAAGTTCCAACTACAACTTAGATTTTTTAGAGGAATTACGCACCGCCCTTTTTGCTTATCAAGCCCCATTGAAAGAATTAGCCATCCAGCTTATCCTGAGTGCAACTTGGCATGCCGCTCAGGCATTGGGCTTGAATAATGGGAGCTTGCAGGCAGGAAAATTAGCCGATTTGGCGATCTTTAGCTTTAAGGGCAAAGGCACACCTGCTGATGCGCTCAACTGGCTTTTGCACGCCAAAAAAGCCAAAGTCGTGTATGTGGGGGGAAAGTTGGTTATATGGCAAGCAAAGAACTAATGGCAAAAATCTTTAACACAAGGGCTTAAAGATCCGCCTGCTTTTTATAATAATTATGAAGAGGGCATTTGGGATAAACACGACAAAGAGAAAACCCCTATCCCTAAGATCGTGCAAGATTACGAGCTAGCCACGCACGCTTGTATCCTTACCGAAGAGAATTGCTGGGGAGGAGCAATCGGATACGCGCAGTGGGACTTCGCCTTTAATCTTTTAGTTTGGAAGTTTGACATGCCCTTGGGTAAAGACCTTAGCCCCACAACCCAACAAACTCGTTTGCGCCTCTTTGAAGAGAATACTTATGATAAAGACACGCTTGAAACCTATATCCAAGCTTTGCGCTTGGTCAATGTGAGTAATAAGCCTTGTTTCTTTTTAGACGCGCAAGACCAACTCCAAACCTTTAAATCTAACAATGCCCTATGCTTGGCATTACAAAAACACTTGACAAAGGAACAAAAGTAACTCGCTTATCTTAAAAATTCC
>NZ_QXQP01000032.1 GCF_003660265.1 Helicobacter mehlei | reverse complement strand
CTCATCGTGCTTAGATCGTGATAAAGCGCGCGGGTGATCTGCTCAGAATCTAGCCCATTGTCCTTATAATATTTCTCTAGGGCATCTAAGTTGAAGTTAATTAAGGTTCTATTGCACTCTAAAGCCTTTTAGACTAAAACACCCTTTTTGTTAGACATTCTGCTCTCTTTGCGTTGGTGTTGTGGACATGGGTGCGAGTTAAGCGAATTTAAATATAAGCACACATGGAAGTTGTGCTACCTATAAAGGGTTAATACAATGATTCTCAACGGCTCTATTTTGGATATTTTGGCACAAATAGAAGATTCTAGCTTTGATTGCATCATCACCTCCCCCCCTTATAATGTGGGCAAGGACTATGAAAAGACCAAGAGTTTAGATGACTATTTAAGCGCGTTTGAACCTGTGTTAAAGGGGCTAAAAGGGTGCTTAAAGAGAGTGGGAGTGTTGCATGGCAGGTGGGTAATTTCATCAAAGATAAAGAAGTCTATCCCCTAGACATTTACTTTTACCCCCTCTTTAAGGATTTGGGCTTTAGGCTGAGAAACCGCATTATTTGGAAGTTTGGGCATGGCTTGCACTCCAAGCTTAGATTTAGCGGGCGTTATGAAACCATACTCTGGTTTAGCAAGAGCGATACTTATACTTTTAACTTGGACAGCGTGCGCGTGCCGGCCAAATACCCGGGAAAACGCCACTTTAAGGGAGCTAAAAAAGGGCAGCTCTCAGGCAACCCCAAGGGCAAGAACCCGGCAGATGTGTGGGAGATTGTGGCTACAGATTGGGAGCGCCAGATTTGGGACATTGTCAATGTCAAGAGCAACCATGTAGAAAAAACCGCCCACCCTTGCCAATTCCCCATAGAATTAGTTGATCGCCTCATTTTAGCTTTGAGCAATCCCGGGGAGCGCATTTTAGATCCCTTTGGTGGGGTGGGGACAACGCTAATCAGCGCGCTTAAAAATGGCAGAAAAGCCCTCTGTGTGGAAAAAGAAGAGCTGTATTGCCAAATCGCTCAAGAGCGGGTGCTAGATTTCTTTAAAGGCACGCTCAAATGGCGCAAAATGGGTCAAGAAATTTACACTCCCAAGAACGATGGCGTGGCGCGCGTGCCAGAGGAGTGGCGCGGATTGGGGGTGTATTGAAAATCGCGTATTGGCACTCCCATCTCAATGGACTAGAGTTTTTACAAGTCCATCACTTGGATTTGTGGCAAGAGATACAGAGTGTTATTCTTAACACCAATGCCTATGTGTGCCAAACAAAAATCTCGCAAGAAAGAGGCA
Source organism: Helicobacter mehlei (assembly GCF_003660265.1). Lineage (GTDB taxonomy): Bacteria > Campylobacterota > Campylobacteria > Campylobacterales > Helicobacteraceae > Helicobacter > Helicobacter mehlei. Next base: position 9,195 of record NZ_QXQP01000032.1, on the reverse strand, counting down.
GACAAGGCAATCGCTTATTTTCTCCAGCAGAGATCAACAAGGCTTTTGAGGTTTCTTTAAATGCTTTGGGTTGGCTAGAAAATAGGCAAAGTTATTATCTCACACCCCACCAATCTCTAGCCTTTGAAACCATGTATTTAAACCCTGAAATGCAAAAGCAAGCCATAGAGGCACAAGGAGAGATCGCCTACTTTTCCTATAACCAAACCGACTTTTTAAAAGAGCGCATCGCTATAGAACTGCAGTTTGGCAAATATGCCTTCTACGATCTCTTTGTAAAACACATGGCCTTTTTTGTCGCTAATGCTATTGATGTGGGCATTGAGATCGTCCCCACTAAAGCGATGTGCGCGCAAATGTCAAGCGGGATCGCCTATTATGAAAGTGAGGTGTATAATCTCTACAGACAAGGGCGCAACACCCCAGCCGTGCCTTTGGTGTTAATGGGGATTGAGCCTTAAGAGTTTGTAGGGAGGTAGACTTCAGTCTTGCGTATCAACTTATATTTGTTTGAGTTGCCCGATGTCAAGGGGACCAAAAATATCTTCAGGTGTGCCAAAGGCAAGGCTGACTTTTCTGGCGATCATGGATTTTGCGGTGCCGGGCGGTCCGTATAAAAAGATCGCTTTGCCCGCAAACATCGCTAACAACACCAAGCGCACGCATTCCTCACGCTCGAACAAATCTTTTTCCAACTCGGCGATGAGATTCTTAACTCTGTCTTTATATTTATGGGACATGGGAACTCCTTGTAAAAAGGGTATTATAGCGTAGCTGGGCTTGGGCTTATAGCTCGCTCTCGGGCAAAATCTTAGACCAATTTTTAATGAAGCGTAAAAAGGGGGAAGTGTTGGGGGGTTTGGTGTGCCAGATCACCTGCCCACCCTCCACACCCTCCCATACTAAATGCTGGCGTAATTTACACTTTTCTAGCACTAAGTGCCAGCTTTCTTGCATTTGTTCTTGCATCAAGTTTTGTAGGTGCGTAGCAAAGGTGCTATTATCAAAGATCACTACCGATTCGGTGTTGATTTGCGCCGATCGCGCATCTAAGTTGAAACTACCAATCCAAGTTTTACGCCCATCAAAAATGAGAATCTTGCTGTGTAAAGAGTTTTTCAAACGACCTTTAATTTTATATTTAATGCCCTTGGAGGTGTATTTGACATACTTAAAAAAGTCGTTTTTGGTTTCATAAACATTCGCTCCGGCTTTGACTAATTTTTTGGCATAACGTTCCCACGCACCATAAACCACAATCGCATCAGTGGAGGATAACGAGTTAGTTAAAATGTTGATCTCTAAGCCCTCTTTGAGCTTTTTTTTAAAGGTTTTGAGCAGTGCATGCCCGGGGATGAGATATGAGGAGGCAATGTAAAGTGAGTTAGTCGTGTGGGCTAAAATATTGCTGAGGGCTTGCTTGATAGGAGAATAGGGGGATGGAGCGTTGATCTTAGAAGGGTTATCGGCAATAAAAGAGGCACTACCATAGTAGCCGGTGTTTTTCTTGTGTATAAAATCTTGGATGAAGTCTTGCACCTCTTGGTTGTAATTTTGTTGATCGGGTGGGTGCAGGATTTTAGAAAGGGTGCTAGCATAGGTTTTAGCATATTTTTTCAGTTTATGGTGGCTGGGCAATAAATTGGCTGGGATCGCACTTTTGTAGTTCCAATACTCTAAAAAGCTCTTTTTGGCTTCTAAACCCACTTCGCCCAAAAATAGCGCATCTATGTCTAAAAAGTTCTCTTCTAAATCATTGTCAAAATAGACATCGGCGATATTGCGCCCCCCAATCACCAACGCCACATTATCCACGATAAATAATTTATTGTGCATGCGTTTTTTAATGCGATCGTAGCTGATAATCATCTCCAAATAACGCAAACCCCTATGGCGTAACCGATAGGGGTTAAAGATTTTGACATCAATATTGGGGTGGGTGTTGAGCATGATAATATCGGACATATCCGAGTCTAATCCGTTATCATCAATCAATAGCCGCACTTTCACGCCACGATTAGCCGCCTTATAAAGCTCAAACATCATCACCCGTGAAGAAATGTCGTTTTTGTAGATATAGGTTTGGATGTCAATATTATGGGTCGCCATGCGGATTAGGGCGATGCGCTGTAAAAGCGCGCTCTTGCCATCGAGCAACAAAAACCCCAAACTTTTAGAGCGATCGCGTTCCAAGATTGCCATGTAAGGCTGGGCAATAGGGGTTTGTAGGGGGTTATAGAGTTCTAAGGAATAGGTGGGGTAGGTGCTATTCTTTTTGACAATGGTAGAAAGACAGCCTGAAAACAACAGGGCGCAAAGAAGCCCAACAACGCGAAACGCTAGCACCCGCGTTCAAACTCCAAGCTAATCGAGATCTGTCTTTTTAGGCAAGCATAAAGAAGCCACAAACATGGCGGCCATGATCACAGCCACATAGACAAAAAAACCATTTTCCATCTGGACACTTTTAAATTTCAAAGCGACATAGGGGGCTGTCCCGCCAAAAATGGCATTCCCAATCGCAAAACTAAAACCCGTGCCCAGCGCGCGCACATGTTCGGGGAAAAGCTTGGCCTTGAAAATACCCGCCACAGAGGTATAAAAACTCAAAATCACAAACAAGCTCACCACGCCCATAAAGATCGCTCCGGGCTGGTGGGCGTGGTGTCTTAACAGATTAAAGAGCGGGTAAATCCCCACAAAGGCTAAAACCGAAAAGAGCGTTACGGCATGTTTGTGCCCGATTTTATCTCCAATATAGCCAAAGAGGGGCTGAATTAACATCAAAATTGCCAATGCTATTAAAAAAATATCATTCACGGCGGTTTTGGCCATGCCGGCATTTTCAACGAAGGTTTTGGCGTAAGTGGTGATGGTATAAAAGGCTAGCGAGCCCCCGGCTGTGATCACCATGACAATAATAAAAGCACGCCAATGGGGAATTAACGCCTTAATCGTGCCCCGATCGGTGTGTTCTTCTAGTTTGCTGGAACTCTCATCCATAACCCGGCGCATAAAGAGCGATCCGAGTGCCAATACCCCACCCAGTGCAAATAAAAACCGCCACGCATAGGCACTCATCTGCTCAACACTGAAAAATAAAAGTAAAATAGCGATGCTAGCTACTGCTAAGAATTGTCCCCCAATGAGGGTTACATATTGAAAGGAGGAGTAAAACCCGCGTTTGCCCGGGGTGGCCAATTCGGCTAAATAGGTCGCCACAATGCCATATTCCCCGCCCACGCTCAAACCTTGGATGAGGCGTGCCAAGAGCAACAATAAAATCGCCCAGTCGCCCACCACATCTTTACTCGGCAGTGCTGCGATCATAAAAGAGCCGGCCGCCATCATCAAAACCGAGATCACCATGGATTTTTTGCGCCCAACTTTATCGGCTAAAGAGCCAAAAAGCCAAGAGCCCAAAGGACGCACAAAAAAACCTACCGCAAAAATCCCAAAAGCTTGGATTTGCTGGGTAACAGGATTGCTAGACTCTGAAAAAGCATGGGCAAAGTAAGTAGCACTAAAGGCATAAATGTAAAAATCAAACCATTCCACTAAATTCCCACTACTAGCTGCAATAATGGATTTGATTTTTTGGGTGCGTGTGAGTTCTGCCATTAGCGTTTCCACAAGCCCTTAGCCTTGTCAATCAGGCTAGGTTTTTGCTTTTTGGCAAAGCGGCGCAATGTGGCTAAAAAGTGATGCCATTCATGAATCTCCATTGCCGGGATCGCCCCGGCGTAATTGGTATGGGGGGGTAAATCCTTGCCCACCGCCCCCTTGCCCCCAATTTGGGTAAATTCCCCAATGTGCATATGCCCCCCCGTGCCCACCTGCCCGCCTAAAACCACATTGCGCCCCATCGTGGTGGAGCCTGAAAGCCCCACTTGAGAAACGATGATGGAATGCTCGCCTAGCACGCAATTATGCCCCACTTGCACCAAGTTATCAATTTTGACTCCCTTTTTAATGTGGGTGATCCCAAAAACAGCGCGATCGATGGTGGTGTTCGCCCCGATTTCTACATCATCATCAATTTGCACAATGCCGGTGTGTTCGATCTTGACATGCTCGCCTTGGGCTGTGTGGGCGTAACCAAAACCATCGCTCCCAATTACGCTATTAGCATGGATATAAACATGGTTGCCAATTAAGGTATTCTGATAAATGGTAACATTGGGGTAAATTTGACAATGCGCCCCGATCTTTACCCCATCGCCCACCACCACATTAGCCATCAGCACGCTCCCCTCGCCCACTTCTACATTTTCTCCCAAGACCACCCCGGGCATTAAAACCACGCCCTCAGCCAATTTGGGAGGGTGGGGCTCAATGGGGCGGGCAAACATCGCACGCTTGAAAGCCTCTGAAACCTGCGCAAAGGCTAGGTGGGGGTTTGGACTAATAAGAGCTAGGCTACTTGCGGGCACTTTGCTCACAAACTCAGCACGGATGAAGATCGCCCCGGCTTTGGTGTCTTTGAGTTTTTTCAAATAGGATTTTTGATCCACATAACTTAAGTGGTTGGGAGTGGCTACTTCTAGGGGAGCAATCCCAGCCACCTCAAAATCCTTAAAATTTTGGGGTTTGGTAACCTCTAATTTATAAGTTTGCAACAATGTATCTAAGGTCATGCTAACTCCTTACAAGCACTAATTCTAATGATCTCTAACAAGGAGTCCAAATCTAAACACGCCTTGCCTACAAGCACACCATCCACCTCTGCCAAGTCCAAAATCTCTGTGGCATTACTTGTCTGCACACTCCCGCCATAGACCATCAAAGGAATAGTGCGCCCCGCTTGGCGCAAACCTGCTTTAAGGGCACATAAAGTGTTAGCAATATCGCTACTCTGTGCACTCACGCCCGTACCAATTGCCCAAATAGGCTCGTAAGCCACGATAAGTTTTGGGTAGTCTAGGTCGATCCCCTCAAGCTGTTTTAACAAGTGCGCAACAAGTGCTTTCTCTCCTTGTTCTCTTAGCTCCAAAGACTCGCCAATGCAAAAGATAATTTGGAAATGATGGGATTTAAAAAAGTGGAATTTTTCTGTACAAAAAGAATCGCTCTCTAGCAAACGCCTTTCGCTATGCCCGATCAACACGCTTTTAATTTGTCTCTTTTGCAAGGCTTGCAGGGTAACCTCACCGCTAAAGGCCCCCTCTAATGCGGGGTAGGCATTTTGTGCCCCCAAAGAAAAATGCGCATACGCATGCTGGACTTGCCCTAATTCTAAAATGGGGGGGAGGAGCACTACATAAGGAGCTAGCTTGGCATCTAGGCTACTATCTAGGCGTTCCAAATAGGGCAACAAATCGATCGCATAAGATTTAAAATTAGCCAAAACATACTTCAAAATACTCTCCTAGCAAAAATCCACAATCTAGTTTCTGCTATCTTAGCAAAAGATGGCAAAGATAACTGAAAAATACCGTAATTTTGCTATCATTTTGTGAAAATTTGAGGAGAGCGCATGCAGCAAGAGGAGATCATAGAGGGTTACTACGGGGTTACTACAGAGCGCAAGAAAAGCGGGGCGTATGCGAAATTGGATTTTTGGCAGAGCGCGACCGGGCTTGTCTTGGCGTTGTTTATGATCGCGCATATGTTCTTTGTGAGCAGTATTTTAATTAGCGATCGCGCGATGTACGCGGTAACAAAGTTTTTTGAGGGGAGTTTGTTCATCAAGGCAGGCGAGCCGGCTATTGTGAGCGCGGTAGCGGCCGGGGTGATTGTGATCTTAGTCGCGCATGCCTTTTTGGCGTTGCGCAAATTCCCCATCAACTACCGCCAATACAAAATCTTCAAGACGCACAAGCATTTGATGCAACATGGCGACACCACGCTATGGTTTATCCAAGTGGGTACGGGCTTTGCGATGTTCTTCTTGGCTAGCGTGCATCTCTTTGTGATGCTCACCGCGCCCCATAGTATCGGACCGCATGCCTCTTCTTATCGCTTTGTGAGCCAACATTTTTGGTTGCTCTATATCTTCTTGCTCTTTGCTGTGGAGTTGCATGGCTCTATTGGGCTCTATCGCCTAGCCATCAAATGGGGTTGGTTTAAGAATTTGGGCATTGAGGGCTTGCGCAAAGCCAAATGGGGCATGAGCGCGTTTTTCATCGTGCTAGGTTTGCTCACTTATGGGGCTTATGTCAAAAAGGGGCTCACCCAAAAACATGAGGGGATCATGAGCATACAGCAGGCGATCCAACTAGATGAAGAATTGCACAAGGAAGGAAAAGAATGAACATTATCTATTGCGATGCGTTAGTGGTGGGCGGGGGCTTGGCGGGTTTGCGCGCGAGCATTGCGTGCAAACAAAGGGGGTTGCACACCATCGTGCTCTCTTTAGTGCCTGTAAGGCGTTCCCACTCAGCAGCTGCCCAAGGGGGCATGCAGGCGAGTTTGGGCAATGCCAAAATGAGCGAGGGGGATAATGAGGATCTGCATTTTTTAGACACGGTGAAGGGGAGCGACTGGGGTTGCGACCAACAAGTGGCGCGCATGTTTGTAACCACCGCGCCCAAAGCCATTAGGGAGTTGGCTAGCTGGGGGGTGCCCTGGACGCGCATTAAAAAGGGCGATCGCAAGGCCGTCATCAATGGCGAGCATGTTACTATCACCGAAAGAGAAGATCGCCACGGCTATATCCAAAGTCGCGACTTGGGGGGGACTAAAAAGTGGCGCACCTGCTTTACCGCCGATGCCACCGGGCATACCATGCTCTATGCGGTGGCTAACGAAGCGTTGCGCTACAATGTGGATATTCAAGATCGCAAAGAGGTTTTAACTTTGATCCACCATGAGGGTGTGTGTTATGGGGCGGTGGTGCGCGATCTCATCACCGGGAGCTTGAGCGCCTATGTCTCTAAGGGCACGCTACTAGCCACCGGGGGTTATGGGCGAGTCTATAAGCACACCACCAACGCGGTGATTTGCGATGGGGTGGGGATTGCTTGCGCGCTAGAAACCGGAGTGGCCAAGCTAGGCAACATGGAAGCCGTGCAGTTTCACCCCACCGCGCTAGTGCCTAGTGGGATTTTGATGACAGAGGGGTGCAGAGGCGATGGGGGGATTTTGCGCGATAAGTTTGGGCGCAGATTCATGCCCGCCTATGAGCCTGAGAAAAAAGAGCTAGCTAGCCGTGATGTGGTGAGTCGGCGCATTTTGGAGCACATTAAAAAGGGCTATGGCGCGCCCTCCCCCTATGGCGACCATGTGTGGTTGGACATCGCCATTTTAGGCCGCGAACATGTGGAGAAAAACCTACGAGATGTCCATGACATCGCTAAAACCTTTGCGGGCATTGACGCGGCAGATGACAGCGTGGAAACTCAAGACAACATGAAAGACATGCCCACAGATGAAGAACAATTTGGCCCAGGCGCGCCCAAACAAAAGGGCTGGGTGCCCATTAAGCCCATGCAACACTATTCTATGGGGGGCTTGCGCACCAATTACAAGGGCGAGAGCCATCTAAAGGGACTCTTTTGTGCGGGTGAGGCGGCGTGTTGGGATTTGCATGGGTTTAACCGCTTGGGGGGAAATTCGGTGAGCGAGGCGGTGGTCGCTGGGATGATCATTGGGGATTATTTCGCCCAGCACTGCGCACAAGCCAGCATAGACATTAATACCCAAATCGCCCAGAATTTCATCCAACACACCCAAGATCACTTGCAAGGGCTTTTGCACAATGAAGGCAAGGAAGATGTTTATCAAATTAGGGAGCGCATGCGCGAGATTATGGATGAAAAAGTCGGAGTCTTTAGAGAGGGCGCGATCTTAGAAGAGGCTGTACATGAATTAGAAGAGCTCTACAAACGCGCCTTGCATATCCATGTCAAAAACAAGAAAACCCATAACAACCCCGAATTAGAAGACGCGTACCGCACCCAAAAAATGCTCAAGCTGGCGTTGTGTATCTCTAAGGGCGCACTGGATCGCACGGAGAGTCGCGGGGCGCACACCCGCATGGATTATCCTAAAAGAGATGACGCTAATTGGTTGAAGCGCACTCTAGCCTCATGGGAGGACCCTGCTCAAACTTTGCCCACCTTGAGCTATGAGGACTTGGACATCATGACTATGGAACTTAGCCCGGACTTTAGGGGTTATGGGGCTAAGGGCAATTTCATCCCCCACCCCCTTAAAGAGGAAAGAGATGCCCAAATCGCCAAAATCACCGAAGAGATCAAAGCGCGCGGGGGGGATCGCTACGCCCTGCAAGAAGCCCTCATGCCCTTTGATTTACAACCCCAGTACAAAGCCCGCAACATCAGACTAGGAGAAAACTCATGAGTCGCACCATCACCATCAAAGCCCTAAAGTTTGACCCCCAAAGCGCGGTGTCTAAACCCCATTTTAAGGAGTATCAACTCGAAGAAATCCCCTCCATGACGCTTTTTATCGCTTTGGGCATTATTCGCGAGACCTTGGATCCGGATTTGAGTTTTGATTTTGTGTGCCGGGCGGGGATTTGTGGGAGCTGTGCGATGATGGTCAATGGCCGCCCGCGCTTGGCGTGCAAGACTCTCACTTCTAGCTACAGCGAGGGGGTGATCACGCTCATGCCCATGCCCTCCTTCCCCTTGATTAAGGATTTGAGCGTGAATACCGGAGAGTGGTTTTTTAGCATGACCAAGCGCGTGGAAAGCTGGGCGCACCACCGCAAAGAGGTGGACATTACCCAACCTGAAGAGCGCATAGACCCCGATGAAGCCCAAGCGGTGTTTGAGTTGGATCGCTGTATTGAATGTGGGTGTTGCATCGCTGCGTGCGGGACAAAACTCATGCGTGAAAATTTCATCGGGGCTGCTGGGCTAAACCGCGCGATGCGCTTTCTCATCGATTCGCATGACGAGCGCACCGATGAGGATTTTTACGAATTAGTGGGCGATGACGATGGGATTTTTGGGTGCATGAGTTTGATTGGTTGCCATGACACCTGCCCTAAAGAAATCCCCCTGCAAGAGAGTTTAGCCCAGCTAAGAAACCGCATGGTGAAGGTGGGGCGTAGCCGGTAGAGTAGTGGAGAAGGGGGGTTTTCCTACCCGCTTTGGATGGGTTTGGGTTTTTGTTCTGATGACAAGTCCGATTTTTCTTCCCTGTGTCCGCGTGCTCGATCTCTACAAATTCTTGCAACAACTCTTTTTGTCCCATAGCAAGCCTTTAACCAAAGATAAAAGGGTG
>NZ_QXQP01000031.1 GCF_003660265.1 Helicobacter mehlei | reverse complement strand
AGTTAGAGACTGAGGGGGCAGAAGCTAGGGCCGTAGAATCAGAAGTGGCACCAGAACAAGAAGTGTCAGAGCCAGGATTAGAAACAGAGGAGCAACACCTAAACCTAGAGGATGCAGAAGAGCTAGCACAGCAAGATATGCCCGATAGCGTGCCTGCGCCAACGCACCCCAAAACCCCAGAACCCCAAACGATCGAACACATTGAGGATATCCCAACCGCTGTGATGACTAGTGTGATGGATGGTTCTTATGAGGAATCTCTTAAAGCTCAAGAGGGGGCTAAAGAGCCTTTCCCACAACAACCAGAACAACAACCCACACCCCAAGCCCTGCTCACACAAGAAGCACCCACACAACCAAGCGTACCAGCCACCATTACCCTAAATACGCTAGATTTGCAAACTCTTTTAAAAGATTTGCCCATTGATCCCAAGATTTTAGAAAATAAGGTCTTACGTATCCAGTTGGTTGATAAAGAATGAGCGATCACGCTTACCAAATTTTGGTTTTAGCCGGACCCAGTGGTGCGGGCAAAAGTACGCTCATTAAACACCTGCTCCAAAGCCTCCCAGATGTCTATTTTTCCATCTCCACCACCACCCGCACCAAAAGGGAGGGCGAGATAGAGGGGCAACATTATTATTTTGTGAGTCAAGAGGCGTTTTTAGCGGGCATTGAAAACCAACAATTCTTAGAGTGGGCATGCGTGCATGGGGACTATTATGGCACTTCATTAAAGCCCATTCAAGAGGCCTTACAAGCCAAACAATTAGTTTTATTTGATATTGATGTGCAAGGGCACCGCAGTGTTAGGGAGGTCTATCCTAAAGCCACTTCGATTTTTATCACCACCAAAAACGCCCAAGTGCTCCAAGATCGTTTGGAAAAACGCCAAACCGATAGCCTCGCAGTCATTGCTAGGCGCATGGCAACGGCTTTTAAAGAACTGCAAGATGTGGATTTATTTGACTATGTGTTGATCAATGACAATCTAGAAGATGCTAAGGAGATGGTGTTGAGCGTGGCTAAAACCTTGCGCTACAAACAGCAGATGTTCCCTAAAGATGCGCTTTATCAGGCATGGAGTGGAAACTAGGGTTTTCAAAGTAAGAATGTAGTAGAATAAAGCCCATTTAAAAAGTAAAGGATATCCATGGGTGGTTTTACCAGCATTTGGCATTGGGTCATTGTTTTATTTGTGATTTTACTTCTATTTGGTGCGAAAAAAATTCCCGAGTTAGCAAAGGGTCTGGGTAGCGGGATTAAGAATTTCAAAAAAGCCATTAAAGAGGACGAAGAAGAGGGCAAAGCGAAATCTGAAGAGGTTAAAGTGGTGGATAGCCCCTCACCGGCGCAACCCACAACAGCCACACCTAGCCAGCCCCAACACGCAACTTCCAGCGACGCCCCCAAACAACATCTATGATGCACCAAGCCATCAAAACCCTTTTAGAACGGGTTTTGGGGGTGGAGATCATCTTAGAGCACCCCAAAGATAGAGATTTAGGGCATTATGCGAGTGTAGTGGCGTTTTCTTTAGCCAAGAGTTATCAAAAAGCCCCCAAACTCATTGCCCTAGAGTTAGCAGAGCGGCTACAACAAAATGCGGAGTGCCAAAAGGTCTTTGCGCGCATAGAAGCCTTGAATGGCTACATTAATTTCACCCTCCAAGAGAGTTTTTTAGATGCGCTTTGCAATGAGGCTTTGGCTTTGGGGCAGGATTTTGGTAAAGAACAAGCCAAGCAGGAGAGCATTTATCTAGAATTTGTGAGTGCTAACCCCACTGGTCCCTTGCATATTGGGCATGCGCGCGGGGCGATCTTTGGGGATAGCCTATGCCGTTTGGGGCGTTTTTTGGGTTTTAAAATGCACCCTGAATATTATGTCAATGATTTGGGCGTTCAGATCAAAACACTCGGTCTTTCGGTGTTTTTAAAAATCCAAGAACTAGGAGGGCTTGGAGTGGTGTATCCAGAGGGGTGTTATCAAGGAGGATACATTGTTGAGCTAGCCAATATGGCTTTAGAACATTTTGGCAAGGCTAGACTCTACGATCAGAGTCAAAAAGAAGCATGCATAGCAGAGTTAGGGGAATTTGCCAAAAATTGCATGCTTGTTGAGATTCAAGAGAGCCTAGAGGAGCTAGGCGTGTGCATGGATGCCTATGTGAGTGAAAAGGCGATGTTTGAACACCAAGAGAGGGTGTTTAGATGCTTGCAAGAGGCTAATGGGATTTATGAGAGCGAGGGGAAAATGTGGCTTAAATCCAGTGCCTTTGGGGATGAAAAGGATCGGGTGGTCAGAAAGGCTGATGGGAGCTTTACCTACATCGCTGGGGACATCACCTACCATGACTATAAATTTGCGCAAAACTACGATCGCTACATCAATATTTTTGGAGCCGATCACCATGGCTATGTGGCGCGCATTAAAGCCGCCCTGCAATTCTTGGGCTATGATTCGCATAAATTAGAAGTCTTATTGGTGCAAATGGTTGCGTTGTTGCAAGAGGGCAAACCTTATAAAATGAGCAAGCGCGCAGGTAATTTTGTCTTGCTCAAGGATGTTTTACAGGACATTGGCAAAGATGCCCTGCGTTTCGTGTTTTTGAGCAAAAAGCTAGACACGCATTTAGAATTTGATGTTGCTAGCCTCCAAAAGCAGGATAGTAGCAACCCCATTTTTTATATCCACTACGCCAATGCACGCATCCACACGCTACTCAATAAGTTTTTGGAAAAACCTACAGCCAGTTTGGCAACCATTAATGCTAATTCTCTAGAGAATCTCCCCAGCGCACCCGCCCATTTACTCTTTAATGCGCTCAATTTGCCCAAAGTCTTGCAAAGTGCCTTTGAGGATCGCGAGTTGCAAAAAATCTGTGATTACTTGCAAAATTTAGCCGCTAATTTTCATAGCTTTTACAACGCACACCGTATCTTAGACACGCCTCAAGAACTCAAATACTTAAAACTCTGCCGGATGGTGAGCTTGAGTTTGACAATCGGATTAAAAATCTTGGGAATAGAGGCTAAAACGAAAATGTAAAGCAACGGGCGGAGATAAGGAGGGGGAGGTTACCCCGCCCGCGCGACCAGAAAAACTGGTCGGGTGCATTATACCTAAAAAACCCGTGTTTTTCTCTTAAATTTTCCAGACCTTTAAAAACTATGTTATAATAATTTAAGTTTAAGTCAAAAAGGATGAAGATGCGTATTTTGTTAGTCGAAAACAATGCCAACCTCAGCAAGGACATTAGTGCCTACTTGAATGAACGCAGTTTTCAAGTGGATGTGGCAGAGAACCTAGAGGATGGGGAATATTATATTAGTATCCGCAACTATGATCTGATCTTGATTAGCTTGGAGCTTAGTGATGGCAATGGCCTGAGCCTAATCCCCTATGCCAAGACTAAACATCCCTCCATTGTGAGCATCATGTTGGCTAACAAAGCCAGCAGTGAGCAGGAAATCAAGGCATTTAAGGAGGGGGTTGATGACTTCATCGCTAAACCCTTTGATTTGGGCGTTTTGGTCGCCCGCATTGAGGCACGGCTCAGGTTTTGGGGATCGAGTATCATCGAGATCGAAGACTTGGTCATTAACCCCGATGAAGAAAAGATCATCTACAAGGGCAAGGAGATTGAGGTTAAGGGCAAGCCCTTTGAGGTGCTCACCCATCTAGCCCGCCATCGCGATCAAATCGTGTCCAAAGAGCAACTCTTAGATGCTATTTGGGAAGAGCCCGAGCTGGTAACCCCCAATGTAATTGAGGTGGCGATCAACCAAATCCGCCAAAAAATGGACAAGCCCTTAGGCATCTCTACGGTGGAAACTGTGCGCCGTAGAGGCTACCGCTTCTGCTACCCCAAAAGCGGTGCAGAGAACTAAAAAGAGATCACCCCAGCAGAGCTCAAGAGATCGGGTAAAATCTCTAGGGCATTGCTCACCTTACCCACTAAGACCTTGTCTAGCACTTTGAAATGTTCTAAGCAGGCTTGGCAGGAGAGGACTTCTACACCTAGATTTTCTAACTCTTGAAGAGCGCGAATCGTCTCTGCATTGTCGATTAAAGAATTTTGGGTGCTTAAGAGCACGCCACGATTTAGAAAAATGATTTTGGAGGGCAACAGATCGGCAGGTATTTTTAAAAGCGTGCCAATAAAGCCAGCCTCCACCTTTTGACCTAGCTCCCCCTCTCCAATCTTATCAGAGGTGAAAAGTAAAATTTTGCGTGTCATCTTAATCCTTTAACATCAAATGGAGCAATCTTAAAAAAACTTGCCGTAATTTTTCCAAATCGCTCAAAGATACCCGTTCATCTAGCGCATGGATGCGATCGTTTAACAAACCAAATTCCACCACCTCCACCCCAAAGGCATGCAAAAAGCGTGCATCACTGGTGCCCCCCTTGGTGTTAAACTCTGGGGTGATTTGGAGTGTATCCAAGATCGCACGCTTGGTTTGCATGGCTAATGGGGAGTCTTGGGAGGATAAGAAGGGTTTGGAATTTGTGGTGAGTTCAATATCGCAAGGCACTTTGGCTAAGATCGTGTCTAAAAACTTTTGGATGTGTTCTGCAGATGTGAGAGGCGAATTGCGGACATTAAAATAAATCTCTAAAATTTGGGGCGTTACATTGCTGGCTTGTGAAACACTTTTGAGAGTGGTGATAACCAGCTTGGAGGGGGCAAAAAAATCATTTCCCTTGTCTAAAAGAGCTCCTGAAATGTGCATGAGCTTATCAGCGATGAGATCGATGGGATTTAAACAAGTTTTAGGATAAGCCACATGCCCGCAGATACCATGCACGACAATTTGCCCACTAATGGAACCCCTCCTGCCTAATTTGACACTGTCACCCAAAGTTTTTGCACTGGTGGGCTCGGCCACTAGGGCAAAATGGGGCAACAGATTTTGCTCTTGGAGCACCTCTAGCATGTATTGGGTGCCATAGAGTGCCTGACCCTCTTCATCGCTAGTGAGCAAGATAGAAAGGATAGCATCGGGGCTATTTTCTTGTCTGCAGAAATCATGCACGGCACACAAGAGTGCTGCCACGCCCCCTTTCATGTCCTGTGCACCCCGCCCGTATAAAAATCCATCTTTAATCACACCCCCAAAGGGATCAACACTCCAGCTCTCTCCAGCAGGCACGACATCAATATGCCCGGCAAAGCAAAAATGTAGAGGGTTGTCAGAAGCCCCCAATCGTTTGTATAAAAATAAATTTTTTACTCCCTCCTTGTCAGCGCGCACCACCTCAAATCCCGGAAACAAGGATTGGATCAAATCAAAAATGCCCTCCTCTTTGGGTGTGATGGTCTTAAAAGTGATGAGCTCTCTGGCTAGCCAAACCACGCTTAAAGGATTCACAAAAGAGCCTTGGTGTGGTTTTTATGGTGCAAATGGATATAGAGGTGAAGCACTTCTAGATTCGAGGGGGTGATCCCGCTGATTTGGGAAGCCCCAAATAAATCTACGGGACGGAACTTGTTAAGCTTTTCTCTGGCCTCCAAACTCAGGCCAGGCAGGTCAAAATCAAATCCATCGGGGATTTTAGTTTGCAACATCGCCTCCATGTGCGCAATGGATGCGCTCTGTTTTTCAATATAGCTATGGTATTTGCATGCAATCCTGACTTGTTCTAAGACCTCTAAATCCAAACCTTGCAAGCAGGGCAATAATTTGGGCATGTCCTCAAGAGTTAAGCTTTCACGCCCGGCTAAAAAAACACCATTGCATTTATCATTAATGGGGGCTTGATCTAAATCCTGCAAGATTTGCAAAGTCTGCTTGGTGGGGGTAAAAGACATCTTTTGTAGTTGCTCTAGGGCGTGCTCAATTTGGCTTTGCTGGGCGCGCAATTGGGAGTAATCACCAATCAAGCCTAGCATGTGGGCATAAGCACCCAATCTAAAGCGTGCATTGTCCTCTCTAAGCAATAGGCGGTACTCGGCGCGTGAGGTGAATATGCGGTAGGGTTCTTGTGTACCCTTTGTAACCAGATCATCAACCATCACCCCAATATAAGCTTCATTGCGCTTTAAAATCAAGTTTGTATGTGGGTATGCCAAGTTTTGGCGCACATGCTCTAAGGACAAACACGCATTGATCCCCGCCATCAACCCTTGCGCAGCCGCCTCCTCATAGCCAGTGGTGCCATTGATTTGCCCAGCCAAGTAAAGGTTGGGGATTTTTTTAGTCTCTAAAGTGTGTTTGAGCTCTGTAGGTTGGACAAAATCGTATTCAATGGCATAGCCATAGCGCGTGATCTGGGCGTGTTCTAAGCCCTTGATGGAGTGGATCACTTGCTCTTGGATTTCAAAGGGTAAAGAGGTGCTCAGACCATTGACATAGTATTCACTCGCGCTCATGGTTTGGGGCTCTAAAAAGAGTTGGTGGCGTTCTTTATCTTTAAAGCGGAACACCTTATCTTCAATGCTGGGGCAATAGCGTGGTCCCACGCTCTCAATTTGCCCGCTAAACATCGGGGCTAAATGGAAGTTCTCTTGGATGAGGGCATGGGTTTTAGCATTGGTGTAGGTGATAAAACAGGGGAGCTGTGTGGGGTTAAAATCTTGCGTGCTGCGGCTAAATTTGGGTGGGGGGGAGTCGCCACTATGCCTCTCCAAATCGCTAAAATCAATGCTAGAACCTGCTAATCTAGGACAAGTGCCCGTTTTGAGCCGCCCCATCTCCAACCCCAAAGAAGCCAAGTTTAAAGAGAGTTGCACCGATGCGCTCTCCCCAAAACGCCCATTTTGGCTTTGGTGCTTGCCAATATGCACCAAGCCTTGTAAAAAAGTGCCTGTGGTCAAGATCACCCTTTGGGCGCGGTATTCCTTGCCCAACGCGCTTTTAACCCCCACCACCACACCATTTTCCACCAAAAGCCCCTCTACCATCTCTTGGGACACGCTCAAATTAGGGGTGCTTAACACCAAGTTACGGGCATGGATGCGGTAAGCATCCATGTCAATTTGTGCCCGCGTCCCGCGCACAGCTGGGCCCTTAGAGGCATTCAAAGTACGCAGTTGCAATGCGCTTTTATCGGCCAATATGCCCATCACCCCGCCCAGCGCATCGACCTCTTTGACCAAATGCCCCTTACCTAGCCCCCCAATAGCTGGGTTACAGCTGGCTAACCCGATATTTTCAATGAGCAGGGTTAATAAATGCACCTTGGCACCCATTTTAGCCGCCACAACAGAGGCTTCAATACCCGCATGCCCACCGCCTACAACAACGATATCAAACATGGCTGATCTTGGGGGGGCTAAAGGCACTAATCTTGGGTAAAGGACCTTTATATTTTTCGATATTGACTAGAGCTGTATGGGCAATATTGGCATTAGAGAGTTTGGAGGCACTCATATCCAAAGTGAGGACATTAGCACATCCGCTTTTACAAAGCCCCTTAGCATCAGGATCATACCATGAGCCTTCGCACAAACGCACCACACCCGGGCGGATATGCGCACTTACATGTGCCCCTGCTAGCACCTCCCCACGCTTGTTAAATACCCGCACCACATCACCATGCTGGATGCCTAATTTTTGAGCATCATGGGTATTGATCAAAAGGGGTTCGCGATCGTGAATGGCGTAGGTGTGCCGTAGGCTGGTTTGGCATAGTTGTGAGTGGAGGCGGTATTTTGGATGGCTGGTGATGAGGTGGAAGGGTGCTTGCTTGGTGGCATTGCCCAACCACTCGATGGGCTCAAACCATGTGGGGTGGGGTTTGCAATCCTCATAATTGTATTTGGCAATGCTTTGGGAATAAATCTCAATCAAGCCCGAATCGGTGCCCAAAGCGTTTAAAATTGGGTCTTCAATGAAGTCGGCATGGCGCACCCATTCCATGCTCTCCGCGTTGGCCTCAAATACAATGGGTTTATTCTTGGCCCAAAATTCCTCAAAACTGGGCATGGGTGTGGCAAAAGCCACTCCAAAGCTTTTGGTTTGTTTGCGAGCATTGTCGTAAAACTGCTTGATCCAATCCTTTGCGTGCTTGCCATGGTCGCTATAGATGTCATAGAGAGCGGGATCGTAGATTTTACACAGATCGCAAAAGATTTGGTAGTCGTCCTTACTCTCCCCAACAGGCAAGATGGCTTGTTTCATCGGCACAATGTGCATGTTGGAGTAATCCCCGGTCATGCTGATGTCGTCCCGTTCGTAGGAAGTGGTCGCTGGCATGACAATATCTGCCATCTTAGCCGTGGGAGTCCAATAGATTTCATGGACAACAACGGTGCGTGGTTTGCGCCACGCTTGCACATTTTTATTGGTATCTTGTTGGTGCACCAGAGGGTTACCCCCTACCCAGTAAAGAAAATCAATATCGGGGTAGGTGATCTTGCGCCCATTGTGATCGATGCTTTGACCCGGATTTAAAAGAGCGTCTGCGATTCGAGCAACGGGTAAGGATAGACCTGCATTTTGGCGCAACCACTCTTCAGTATTGTGATCGCTATGATCTTTAGCCAAACCTTGAAACTTACCATTTTTCCAAAGACCCAGTGATCCCACATCTAGCCCAGAGATCACCCCGCCCTTACAAGTGGGTACACCCCCATTGCTATAATGATAGCTCAAACCAAAGCCCCCGCCCTTGCTCCCAATTTGGCCTAACATCGCACAGAGGGTAACAAGCATCCAATGGGGTTGTTCGCCATGGTGGGCGCGTTGCATTGCCCACCCACTCATGATCATGGTGGGCTGATCATAAAAGGACTCGGCTAATTTTTCAATGGTGCTTGATTTGATTCCACAAACTTGGCTAGCCCATGCCACATCTTTTTTAACCCCATCTTCTTTGCCTTGCAAATAGGTTAAAAACCGATCAAAACCAGTGGTGTAAGTTTCTAAAAATTTGTAATCAACCTTTTTGCGCGCTACCAAGTGGCTGGCCATGCCTAACATCAAAGCCACATCGCTATTAGGGCGTGGGGCAACCCATTGGGCGTTTAAAAATTTAGCTGTGTCTGTATAGACCGGATCGATACAAACCACCTTGATCTTGCTTGCCTTGAGCTTTTCAAAGTAGGCAATCCCTCTTTGATCGGTAGCGGTGTAGGCAATACGCAAAGTAGCAAGCGGATCGGCCCCCCAAATCACCACACATTTAGAGTGTTGTAAAATATTCTCCCATGAGGTCTGTTGTTCATAGACCTCAATAGAACCCATCACATAGGGCATGATCACCTGAGAAGCCCCTGTAGAGTAGTCCCCCAGTCCGCCCACAAACCCCCCTGTGAGGTTTAAAAAGCGTTGTAATGCGGTGCGCGCATTTTGCATATTCCCAGTGGATTTCCAACCATAGCTCCCCCCGTAAATGGCATTAGCTCCCTTGATCTCTCTTGTTTTTTTAAGTTCTCTAGCAATGAGTTTTAGAGCCTCTTCATAGCGCACCCGCACAAAAGGGTCTTTGCCCCTTAGCTCTGGTTTGGGGTGATCGGGGTTTTCTAGGTAGGATTTGCGCACATAGGGGTATTTTACCCGTGAGTGGTAAGCTAAATCGGGGGTGTAGTGTTGCAAGGGGTTATCCATTTGGGTAACCTTTTCTAAAGGTTCGCTTTTAATAATGCGCCCCTCTTTGATCGTGAGCTCTAGCATGCCCCAATGCGCGGCACTCACGACCTTGCCATTCCTCACTGGCCCAGATTTGATAAAAGTTTGGGGTTTTTGACCCAAAACAAGAGAGGGGGCAAAGGGCAACACGCCCAAGCACCCCCCTAATTTCAAAAATTTGCGGCGATCTAACATACTAACCTTTCAAGGATTTTTGCTATCTTTGGCATTTTTTTGCAAATACTCAATCACCAACCAATGATCTTTTTTGTCTATACCCGTTCGGCTGGCCATTGACTTAAAGATAGAAGGCCATGCATTGGCGTTAAACTCATGGGTGGCATGTAGGGCGTGGCAAGTCCCGCAATTATTGGTGAATAACTCCTTGGCATGGCTGAAGAGTTGGGCATCACTGGATACAAAGTCCTTTTTGTCTGCCCACACCTCTAAGCGCACCTTATCCCATTTGCCTACCTTAGAAGTTTCTTTGCTCTTAAATTCCAAAGGCGTGTTTTTGGCAAAAGCAGCAACCAAAATCCTTTGGTGATCGTTAAAGTAAAGAGCAAAAGGGGCTTTGGGATTGACATACCCCTCCAGACTGATTAACACCCTCTTAGGGGTGCTCTGCAAAACCTCAAATCCATTTGTGGGTAAAAGTTTGCCCACCACCTTAGAATCCTCTGGGTGCAAGTAGAGGGCTACAACCTCTGGAGAATAAACCATGCTCTTGGCAAACAAAAACTCCATGCCTATCAAAAAAGAAATCAAAAAACTTCTCATCCAAAACTTCCCAAGGTATTGAATCCTAATCCGCACTTATTGTATTGTGAAAAAACTAAACGAATACTTAATGCATACTTAAAATAACCCCCACAATCCCCAATTCTCCATTTAGACAGCCACTAGTGGTTGGACTTGAAAAAATTAAGCCACTCAACAAGGGCAAATCCCCAAAGGCATAGTTAATCAACACAAGGCACAATCTCCCCACACAAAAACCAACATTAAAAAATGAGCATACAGACAAATTTCTTGTACCTTCTATGGCATTTTTTATGGACCATTGTATCACCTTACATAAGAGGCATTATAGACTTTTAAAAAACACTTAAAGCCCTACACCTTGCAAAAACACATCACTAAACTAAAGA
>NZ_QXQP01000030.1 GCF_003660265.1 Helicobacter mehlei | reverse complement strand
CCCCTAGCCCCACAAGCCCCTATCAGCCCTGAGAGCGCGCCCACTCTAAGCAACCCCCATAAAACCCCACAAAAATAAAGGATAACCATGCTAGATACCATTTACCAGCACACCAAAGAGCAAATGCAAAAGAGTTTGCAAGCCCTATCTAAGGATTTCACCACCTTGCGCAGTGGCAAGGTTTCCATCAATCTTTTAGATCATGTCCGCATCGATTATTACAACACCCCCACCCCACTTAGCCAAGTGGCTTCTGTGATTGCCAACGATGCAACCACCATCACGATCACTCCATGGGAAAAGGGTTTGCTTAAAGAGATCGAGAGGGCTTTACAAGAGGCTAATTTAGGCGTGAATCCTAATAATGACGGGCAAAATGTCAAACTCTTTTTCCCACCCATGACCAGCGAGCAACGCAAGGAGATCGCCAAAGATGCACGGGCGATGGGCGAGAAAGCAAAAGTAGCGGTGCGCAATATCCGCCAAGATGCCAATAACCAAATTAAGAAGCTCGAGAAAGACAAAGCCATTAGTGCCGATGAGAATAAAAAAGCCCTAGCGGCGATTCAACAATTCACCGATGACTTCATCAAAAAGATTGAAAACGTGCTCAAAAGCAAAGAGGAAGAGATTTTAAAGGTCTGACATGGCTTTAGATGTCCGGCAACTCTACCTAGATTGTGGCGCGCTCTTGGAGGGGCATTTTTTGCTCAGTAGCGGCAACCATTCTGGATTTTATCTGCAATCAGCCAAGGTGCTTGAAAACCCCCAACACGCCCAAATGCTCGCAGAGGCTCTAGCCCAGAAAATCCAAGAGGCTCAAGTTCTAGTGGACTGTGTTTGCGCACCGGCCTTGGGCGGGATTTTAGCTGGCTATGAGCTCGCGCGGGCTTTGGGCGTGCGTTTTATTTTTAGCGAACGGGTCAATTCCCAAATGGTCTTGAGGCGTGGATTTGCGCTCTGCCCCCAAGAAAAGGTTTTGATCTGTGAGGACATCATCACCACCGGGGGTTCTGCTTTGGAAGCCAGCCAATGCGTGCAAGAAATGGGCGGTGTGGTGGTTGGGTTTGCTAGCCTAGCCAACCGGGGTATTTGCCCGCTAAGTGCCACCCACAATCCAGCTTGTAAGCTCCCTGCTAACTTGCCCTTTTTTACTTTAGAAAACTTTGATTTTGAGATGCATGCGCCTGAAAATTGCCCGCTATGTGCTTTTAGCGCGCCCATTAAGCCCGGCAGTCGGGGCAATTAGCCTTTGGAGTTTAAAAAAACCCTCGCTTGTCTGCATATCGGGGCAAGGCTTAAGGCTTTTCTCACCGACCTTTTTTTGATCTACACCCCCATTTTATATTTCACCACTTATGTGATCTTAGGCTCGGCACAAGCCTTTAGAGAGAATCAGCTAGCCATTTTGAGCTGTGTGTGTGTCTATGGCGTGATTAATGCGCTTTTTATCAGTAAGAGTGGGCAAACTCCGGGCTTGCGCTATACGGGCTTGATGGTGCTCGATCAACAAGGACAGCCCATGGGCTTGGGGCGTGCGTGCGTGCGCTTTGTGCTCTGGCTTGTGGTCGCCAGCACGCTCATAGGCTTTTTCACCCCCTTTTTTAGCAAAGACAAACGCTTCTTGCATGATGTGCTGTGCCAAACACAGGTTAAGAGAGTGCTGGAGTCTTAATAGGTGTGGGTACTTCGGAGTTAAATAGCTCCTTGCCCGCAAGTTCTTCCAAAAATGTTGTTGCATAAGCCCCTTTGGGTAGAAAAAAGCGCAACTCGCCTTGGGCTTTTTGGGTGTTGTAGTTAAAAGAAACATCTGTCGGGAAAACCAAGGCGTAACGACGATCACCTTGAATATCAATCAAGTTACTATAGGGCTCCTCAAAAGAGCCAGCAACATCTTTAGCCAACAGCACCTTATGTCCGGGCAATAATCCCGTGGGGGCTAGTCTATGCGTGAATAGCCGTTCGACATCATGCCCTAAATCCTGATCGTAATGGTAAAAGCACCGCCTAAAGGAGGGGTAATGGCACAGCACATCGCCACTTAAAAGTTTGAAATAATGTTGCTGGGTTTTGAGGCCTTGGACTTGTTTCACATCAAGCCCTATGAACTCTTGAGTAATTTCTTTGGGGCTAAGAACCTGTACAAGGGAATTTAAGCGCATGCGCGCACTCAACCACTGGTTAAACAAGCAACTTTGTTGGGTGGAAAGCAAAACCCGATCGATTCTCTGACCACTAGCGTAGCTCTGTCTAAAACCATCTTCCAAGCTCTCAGAGCATTGTACTCCAAAGTAGTTGGGGAAGCCATAGGCTTGTAAAAAAAGCAATACCTGACTGATTCTTTGGGCATTGATCGGATCGAGTTTTTTAAGGCGCACTAAAAAATGATTGCCTTTGAGATGCCCTAGATTCAGTTTATGGGGGTGTGTGGTGCTCCTTAGAATTGTGATTCCCTGTTCGGCAAGTATGGGGGTATGCCTGTCTAATAAAGTTTCATAGCTCTTGGGCATAGACACATATTGCAACGCCATCGTGTGTTTGTCCTTGAGTCCAGCGTAACCAAAAATCGATACATCACAACCCAGTATTTGTGATAAGAGCGAAAGCATCTCCCAAGTGCTCTTGTTCTTTTTACGCACCTGCACGATGAGGTGATCCCCATGCCCATAGAAAGCATACAGGGGTTCTTCTTGCACCACGAAGTCCTTGGGGCATTTGTGGAAAGAAAATGTGATGGGGGCATGGCCACTGGCAAAAAATCTAGGCGCGTTCATAAGGGCAACCACAGCTCAAAATTGCAAGCTAGTCCCGCATTTTGCGGGCGGGTTAAAAACTGGAATAAGCGGTAAAATTGTTTAGTGGATTTAGGCTGTTGGTTGAGTTGGTGATTAATATTTTGGATAGGGACTCCTTAAATTGAAAATGGGAGCCATGGTAACATGGGATAGGCTTATACCCACTAAAACCTAGAGGGCCATGCAAGTCCTAAAAGACTTGTGTTACATATTTACTTGTTTTGTTCTCTCTTGGTACTATGGATTCAAAGGGTTTGCCCACCAATTGTCAGACACGGGGGCTGGGAAGATCAAGCCAACACGACTTTACGCTGGTAAAACAGAGTGGGCAAGACTTATCATAGAAACTTTTATTCTTGTTGTAACTTTTTAGCCAAGTCCATCACGTCTTGGATTTGGGCGTTACTCAGTTTGCCCTCATGTACAAAACGCACTTTGCCCGTTTTGTCTAACACAACAATAAGGCTCTCTTGCTTTTTTAAACCCCAAGCCTTCTGCACCACCCCGTCATTATCCATCACCACTTGGCTATTAGGGTGTTCCCTTTTAGCCTTCTTAGTTTCCCCACGCACAAAAAGACCCGTACCCATTATGGCATCATCGACATTGATGATATTGGTTGTTTGGTATTTACTCTCATCAAAATGTGCAGCAACAATGCGATCCATTAGGGGTTGGTTCTCTGCTTTGACCTTTTTGCGCCCGGCGATATGTTGGACAATCCGCACTTTACCCGCTAGACTTTTGCTATCCCACACCTTGTATTGTATCGAATCCCCATTCAAAACAAGCTCACCCCTATCCCGCACTACCACATCTGCCAAGGGTCGATTGAGGGCAATATTGCTCCCATGCGCCATGCTCAATGCCAACAACAAACTCCCAAATATCTTTTTCACAAAAACCACCTTAAATCAGAATGGGGCCATTATACTATGCATTTCTAAACCTATAAAGATAGCTGGTTTCATAATGGTTATGATGACCCAAGCTTTTGCATTAAAATCTTCATTGCTAACACCCAGTCATCCACACAAGATGCTTAATGATTAGTCTAAGGGACAATCCAGTGGCTCCACAAACACCTCTCCATTCTCCAAAGTCTCTCCATTGATCACACACTTCAAACCATTGTAATCCTCTAAATCAAAGCGCAGGGGCATTAGTAGTTCATGGAGTTTTTGATCTAATCCACTCATGCCAACTCCCTCTTTTAAAGCGTTTTTGACTAAAAAGCGTTTAGCTTCTGGGCTAAACTCTAGGGCACTCCCTGCTTTAAAAAATTCCTCTTGGAAGGGTTTTAAACGCCGATCTAAGAGCTCTGTGAGCATGTCAATATCCACCGGCTCAAAGATCACGCGCACGCAGAAACGGCGCAAAAATTCGCGCTTCATGCCACATTCTATTAAATTTTCATTAGTGATTTTGGGGAGTTTTTGGTGTGATTGGTTATTTTTCCATAACTTTTCAAAATGCCCCAAGACAATAAAGAGCATGTGATCGGTTTTTAAAGAGATGGTTTGTTTATTGCTCCCATTTCCATATTCAAAGGACACTATCCCCTTTTCAATGACCTTTAAGAGTTCATTTTGCACCCCCTGTCGCCATTCTTTGTCAGACCAGCCACCTTGCCCGAGTTTATCAATCTCATCTAAAACCAACACCCCTTGCTCAGCTTTTTCTATGTTTTTATCGGCATTGTTATAGAGCATGGCAAACATTTGATTAGTCTCTTCGCCTCTGTAACCAGTAGGGGTAAGAGAGGCGGCATTGACAAGACAATAGGGAATGTCTAAATACTGAGTGGCCATTTCAATTAAAAAAGTCTTACCACTGCCTGAAGGTCCAATACAAATAGCATTTGCCTTTTCTAAGCCGGATTGTCCTTGAATGCGTTTGTAGTGATCGCTAAAAACCAAACTCATTTGTTTTTTAGCATTCTCTTGACCAATCACAAATTGATCCAAATAAGATTTGATAGCTTTGGGAGAGTATTTGTCTTGGGGTTTGGGCGTGGGGAGTGTTTTGGGGGGTGGGGGTTCTTGGGTGGGAGTTGCGATCTTTGGCTCTTGTGGTTTTATGAGGTTTTTTTGGAAAAATTGCGTCTGCATCGCAAGGAATATTTGAAAAAAGGCGGGTTTATCATCAAAAAATAGGGCTTCTAGTTCTATATGCATATTCTCAGCCCACCATGTAGCAAACGCCTTCTCTAGCGTGGCTTGCTCGTCGATCAAGCGTTGTTCTATCTCTATAATCTTTTGGATCAATCCCTTTTTATCCTCCATAGGCACATTTGCACTCTCCAAATGAGCCGCGCACCATTCTAAAAAATTCTCTTCAAAATTAGTTTTCTCTTTAAGGAATTGGCGTTGCAAGTCAAGGATTTTTTGGACAAAGGCGGGCTTGTCATCAAAAAATAATGCTTCCATGTGCACATCAATATTTTCAATACACAACTGACTAAATACCCCTTCTAATGCTTTAGGCACTAGGGTAAATAACCGGGGTGTGGTGGGCGTGGGTTCTTTTGACTCTTTGTGGCAGTTTTTAAAGTCTAAAAGTAGGCGTAAAATTTCTTGGCTATGTGGGCTGTGGTTTAAAAACACATGGGGTTTAAAAGCGGGGTTGGGCACGATCGCCATGCTATCGCTATGCTCTACAATGCTTAAGGGTAGATTTAAATGGCTGGCAAGGGTGGTGGTAATGTTTTGTGTGCTGGCATATTTTTGGCTAGAGGCACTTGTAAATTCTAGGGCTTGGGCGGGGTTTAGGCGTGCCAAGAGGGCATGCTCGACTTCTTGCATAGCAATTGAGCCCTCAAAAATCTCTAATAAGCGTTGCAAAACCCAAATATTTAGGGCGTATTCAAAATAGTAACACTCTTGCCCTTGATATTTGAAGCGGTGTTTGTTTAAAAAACTTTTGGCTTTGGGGTAGTCTAAATGGAAGTTTTCAAAATCATTGGGGGTTAATATCCCGTATGTTTCTTGTAAGCGGAGTTTGGCGATTTGTTTGCGGGTTTTGCGCTTGAGTGTAGGGTTATTCTTGGGGCGTGCCAAGCTATCCACCACCCCAGCTAACGCCCCTCGCTCAACCTTTAAGCTCTCTTTTAAGTTGAAAGCTAAAATGGAGCGATCGAAACTGGGCAGAGCACTTGGGGGGGTGTAGGTGGTTTGGAAAATATAATTATCGCCTTGGCGGTATTTTTCTAGGGCGAGTTCGGTCTCTTTGGTAAGAAAGGGGAGATCGCTTGTTGCGATTATGGCGTGTGTGGGGGTTTGCTTGAGGGCTTTTTCTAAGGAGCCTACAAAATCTGGCTCCCATTCTTTGAGAATTTCCTCATACAAACGCGCGCCAAAATGTTCCATATCTACATCCACATATTGCATAGTGTCATGGGCGGCACTCAAATGAGAGACATGGTTAGGGTCGTGGGTAGCAAAGGGCTTAAACAACTCCACTAAAAAGGCAATCACTTCTTGGGCGTTTTGAAAATTGATGCGCCGTTGCTTTGCTTGTCTTTGGGCATAAATGCCCGCAAAGAAGTAATGGGCTTCTTGTCTTTGATAAATTTGTTCCTCTGTAATATACTCCCAAGCGATATGCATGCCTTGGGCTTGTTGTTCATGATTTAAGCTCACCCAACCAAAGTTTTTATAGGCCTGATCGGCAATCCAACACAAGCAACCCGCTTTTTGTTTGAGCAAATAAATTTTAAGCGCATGAAAGCCCATGTCTTTTCGGACATGCGGATAAACCGGGATAATATCGCGGTGCATTTGGAGTAATTGGCTGGCATTCTCCTCACTTAACACTCTCCCAAAGAAAAACAAGAGGCGTAAAATATCTTGATGGTGTGCGCTTTCGTTTAAAAAGGTGGCGGGCTTAAAATGAGGATTTTTGGCAATCACGACTTGATCGTCTTGTTGTAAAACGGCGAGTGGCAATGCCAAATGCTCAATCAAGCTCCATATAGCCACCCCCTGTTTTTCCTCAAGATTTTCATAAAAGGCTTGCTCAAATTCACAAGCCTGCACAGGATTTAAACGCGCTAGAAGCTGATCTTTAACCTCTCTGTTCTCTAGAGAATTGTTAAAAATCTCTAGTAAGCGTTGGTATGCCCAAACCCATAAAGCCTGTTCCATGTAGTAATGTTTTTGATCATTGAGCGTAAAACGCCGGAGGGCAAAATATTCGCTCTCTTCAGGGATGGCAATTTTATCCTTGAAACTGGGGAAGTTTTGTGCAATATAGACTTGAGCGACTGCCTTGATTGCCTCAGGGTCTTCTGGGTCGTGGAGTTTGAAGTGTTCTATGTATTCCGGTGTGATCAAGCCATGGTGTTGGGCAAAGCAAAGTTTAGCAAGTTGTTTGCGCACCTTGCGTTTAAACTTGGGTTTTCTTTGAGGGGGCACTAGATTTTGCATACACTCCTCTAAATGTTCTTGCAACAACTTGAGGGATTTAGATAAACTTGTGAGTAAAATCTCAGGATCAAACTTGGGCAAATTAGGCGGGGGTGTGTAAGTGGTTTGGAAGATATAGGTATCGCCCCAGCGGTATTTTTCTAGCACGGGGGCGAGAGTTTTGGGGCAAAAAGGGAGAGAGGAGAGGGGGATTTTAACCTGCGTGGGGGTTTTAAGGCAAATTTTATGTAGCGTATTTTCAAAAGAATAAGACCAAGATTGCAAGGTTTGTTCATACAGGAATCGAGCGCGATTTTTCTCCTTGTCTGCCTCTAAGTTTAAATTCACCATTGTTTGGTGTTGGGAAAATTTGGGATCAAAATGGGCATAGGGTTTATAGAGATTGAGCAAGAAATTGAGCACCTCTGCGCTGTCTTTAAAGATGATTACGCGTTGGACTTCTTGTCTTTGAGCACAAATACCCCTAAAGAAGTAATAGGCTCTATAAGGGTATTTTTGTAGCCATTCTAACTCCTCTGCCCCCTCCAAGACATAGCGATCTTGATCCGCTGTGATCCTCTCCCAGGCCAAGTGCGAGCCTCGTGCCTGGTGAAGAGGTGTTAAGGCAACCCAGCCAAAATTTTTATAGGCGTGATCAGCCATCCATGCCAAACAACCCGCGCGCTGGAGGATCAAATGCCTTTTGAGTCCGCAAACATCCATGTCTTTTTTGGATTTTCCCATGTGCTTTCCTTTATCGAGTTGGTTAGAATCGCCATCCTGCATGCCTTGCTGGCTAGTGTTGGTATCCTGTGGCTTTTGTTTTGTTGTGGTGGAGCCATCTTCCATAGGCCCAGCTTCCAAATCTTGGAGTGTTACCCTACCTGTTGGGGGTTTTGGCTTAGTTTTAGGTTTTCTAGCTTTAGCCCTATTGCGCATATCGATAACTTTGTTGATAACACCCGTACATACATCAAAAGTGATTGCCAACATAAATATAAGGATGATTACCCCCAATTCAATCCCAACCCAAATTAAAATGCCATAGCCAATATAGTGCATGCCATCCCTTGACAAATCTACCCTAGTAAATCGGCGTTCATGCAAATCGATTTTGAAAAGGCACTTACAAACTTGACCTCACCCAGAAAATGCCTAGCTAGAGAGTTTACCTAAGCGTTTAAGGATTTTTTTAGCCAGAAACTTACAAAGTTGTTTGCCTGAATACAAAAACATCGGGTCGTCATGGGCAGGATAGAGGCTGTGTTCGTGATAGATTTCTTGACAATCTAGTGCCTTTTGCAAAAAGCCTAAAATCTTTTCAAAGCTCAAATCTTGGTAAAATCGGGGCTGTCCCTCAATGCTATTGAGTGGGTGGGTGTGTAACATCTCCAAGTAGGCATTGGGGTGGGTGTCTAAATACACAATAAAATCGATTGCCTCATCAAAGTCTTTAAAATCATGCACATTCACAAAACTTTTGGGGTTAAAATCCTTGGCCACGGCGGGGTTACCCCAATAAATGGGGATGGTGTGGGCAAAATAGGCATCGATGATCTTTTCAGTCGTGTAGCCATAGCCCCTAGAATTCTCAAAACACAGATTAAATTTGTATTGGCTTAAAAACTCCCACTTATTGGCCACTGGGCCACCAATCGTGTTAAACACCCCCCCCCCCCCCCCAATCGGGCGGTAGGCGTTGAGCAATTGGTAAAAAGCATTGCGCACGGGGGCTTTGGGGTTAGAGGCAACAAAACTGGCAAAGGCGCGTTTAGTCGGATCGCTCTGATCGCTGGCTAAGGCGTGCAAATGCGGGTAGTTGTCGCTAAAAGAGGTATTGAGGGTAATAGTGCCATGGTGAGCGTTTTCAGAATACGGGTGATCAGGACTTTTGTCGGGTGAAAGAGCATAAAAGGCGCGCTGGATTGACTCGTCTATTTGAAAGGGGGAGTTAGGACCCATCGCTAGCTTAAAAAACATCCAAAGAGAAAGGTAGTAAAGAGGCACGCGCAAATAACGATCATGGAAACTGAGATCATCAAAACCCATGCCAAAATCATAGAGATTAAAATCAATCCGGGCATTCTCGCCCATGAACATCATCCGCAACTTAGCACATTCTATAAGATCTTTGTCGTGGAAAAGAAACCCCCTTAAGAAAAGATCGCAAGTATTTTTGTCAGTAAAACTAATGTCGTAGTGGGAGCTTAAGACATGGTAAAAACAACAGCTCTTAAAATCCTCCACACCATCACCGTACCATTTTAAGCCCAGCTTGAGGGGCTTTTTTTGGGGAGCTTGGGGGAGGTGCGTGGATTGGGCAAATACATCTAACAAGGGTTGGAACATACAAAGCCTTCTAAGTAGAGATAGCTCATTGTATCCAAAATACGCTTTGGACCTACCCCAAGAGTGCTGGACCTAGGGTTTAGTGGCAAGGGGGAACATTGATGGCAACAAATCCCCTTGTTTGGGGTTATTTTTGAGGATGCCGCACGGCTATGGTGTTTGCCTTGACATTAAAGGGCTCGTTTGTAGGCGGGTTGTGGCTGGGACATACGGGTGCAATCCACCATTCTTTCCCATGTTCTTCGGTTTTAATCATCACATGTGCCCCAATCTCGGCATCATTAGGACAATCCAAATAACAACATGGGATTTTCATGTATTTGCGGTAATAGTCAATCCAAGAATCATAGCCAAAGTCTTTTGCTTCAGAGTCTCCGCTCCCCTTGATATGTTTGGCGGTTTCCTCATCAATGATGATACTCTGTGGGGTGTTTTGGTTTGCCTTATCATCTTCCATTGACATTCCCATCAATTGAAACAATCCTTTTGCCATTTTTACTCCTTGAAGTCTATTGATATTTCCACCACCGCCAGCAGTCCATGCGTAGATTTTCTCCAACATCGTCAGGTTTGCTAATACGAACCTCATTTTGCTCGTTTCCTGTAAAACACTCCGCAGTGAAACCATGGCAATTATTTTCCAATAGGTTATAGTCCCTCTCTTCATTTTCATGTTCTTTAGCATACTCGGCTGCTTTTGGATCGCCAACCGCCATTTTGTCCTTACACGAAACAAAAATATGGTCTCCACCACTAAATCCGTATAGATCCGTTTTTTCTATCTTGCAAGGATTATCGTTGAATTTTCCCGTCAAATGCATGATTTTTCTCTTGCCTAGATAAATACCCGAATGTGCAGCATCGCCCAAGTCGCACCATACAATACTGCCCACAGCAGGTTCTCCATCGACCGGAGCATCATCCCATATATCACTTTTTCTGTGTATTGGATATTTGACCATAAAACTTTCATAAAATCTTCTACCTATTTCATGTAGTAGATATAGAGCTGTAGCATTTAGTGTAGCTTGTGGCGATCTTATTGCCGATTGTATTAGTCTAGCCTTAGCCTTAGCCTCGAGCAATTCCTTCTCCCTCGCTTCTTTTTCCCTCTTTTCTTTATCGCTTTTAGCTACAGTTGCAACAATTCCCGCTGGACTCACCATGGCTTTTAAAAATCCAAACATTTTAACCCCCTAATCCAACAACTTAACCGCTTCTTGGTAAAGCATAAAGTTCTTAACTACCCAATCCTTGAGCTGATCGACCTTTTGGGGTGATACGCCCATTTCTTTAGCATAAGAGTAGATCGTATCTCTCTCATTATCATGCCAACGGCTATCGGCTAGAGCCACAGAGGTGAGCTCTAGCAAGGCGGCGTGTTTGGCGTGGTTGGTGGTGAAAAGTTTGCCCAGAGTGTTTAAAGGCACTTCTTTTTCAGAAATGCCATATTCGCATTGCTTTTTGATCGTATCCAACGCGCCTAGTTGCAATTCGTGCAACACTCCATCGGCTTCAATGACTTTCCTAGCCAAATACAAGAACACTTGTTGTTGCTCAACGCTTAAATCTTGGATAAACATGTTTGCTCCTTGCCTATAAAATTAAAAATACAAAAAGCATTTTAGCGAGAGAGAGAGAGAGTCAAGGGGTGGAGGATGTGAGGCCTTGGAAATAGAACGATACGCCGCCATTATCCGCTTTTTGAACGGCCAAACGGGTGGAACAAGCGGACCGCAATGCGCGACCCCCCTTACGCCTTCCTCATAATGGGATACGGGCTTGGACCGAACTCCAAGTGGAGGTTATCAGCCCGGTAAGACTACTAGAATAAGACTTAAAAGACAATTTCTCTACTTTTGGGCAAAATTTAGAGTCACTGCCACCCCTAAGCCCCCCTTAAGCTTTACACCGATATAATGCGCTTTTGCCTAAGCAAATGTGATAGCTCGAAGGCTTTTTTCTAAAGCGTGTTTTTGGGGTTTTGC
>NZ_QXQP01000002.1 GCF_003660265.1 Helicobacter mehlei | reverse complement strand
TTCCCACTCATAAAGCGTTTGCTAGCCCCCACAAGGGGGATATAATCTACACTGCGCCCAAGAACACCCGCTAGGGGTTTGAGACTCTGCGCGCCTTTAGCCACGCCTTTAAACACGGCATCGCCCACAAGGCTTAAAACCCCTTGCTCGGTCATATAGTGCAACATATCCTTAAAATTGCCCTCGCGATTGGTGACATAGTTGCTCAAGGCATAATCTAGGCTACCCCCTAAGAATGCCCCTATAGCCCCCCCTGTAGTTGCGCCCAAGAAGTTGCGGGTTTTGCTAAAGCCTGCACTGGCCCCGGCAAGAGATCCGGCAAGGGACCCGGCATTGGATAGCACAAACTGGCTAAAGTTTTCAAAAAAGCCCTCTTGGATTTTATAGGCTTGGCCCTGCTTGATCCCATACGTATTGCCCTCTTTAAAAAGCGCATCTTCAAACCCCGCTGCCTTGATGATATTAACGACTGCCTGACGGCTCTTTTCTTGCTCTTTGGGGTCGCTAGAAAAAATCAGTTTAAAAAGGGAGTGTTGGGGGTCGGTGTTTTTAAAATAGAGTAAATCTCTGGCCGCTTGCTTGCCTAGGTATTTGGCCCTCTGGTCTTCTTGGTAGGCTTTTAAGTCCTCATTGGGGCTACTAAAGGTGCTATTCCACAAAGTCCTAAAGACATTGCGGTCTTTGTAGATTTGCTTTTTTTGCGCATCGCTCAAGTCTTTGGCGTCTTTGACTTTTAAGATGCTCTGGCGGGTGATTTCCTTATTGTATTCTAGTGCCCCCTTATTGGGGTTTAACCACTCTAGGGGGTTGAATAGGGCATCGCTGACACTGGAATTAGCCAAGTGCTGTTCTATTAAGAACTTTTGCACATTGGGGGGGAGTTTTTCATAGGGGATTTTATGCTCTATGGCCTCATTAACCAACTGCCCGTAATTGGCTTGTCTTTGGCTCTGTTGGCGGGTGCTAAAGCCTGTTAGACTCTCTAGCGTGCCTAATGCCCCCTGTGTTAAAAAATTGGGGTCTTGCTCTTGGAGTTGTGTTGCCTTCTTCTGGAGCTCTTCTAGGGCCTCTTGCGGGCTTTTTTTAACACCGGTGGTGTTGGGCTCTTGGGGGGTGCTGGTGGCTAGGGGGGCTTGGGGGTTGTTGGGGAGCTGTGTGTGGGGGGCTCTATAATCTGCTCAGAGGGGGCAAAAAGCGGGGTGGCTAGCTCTTTGACGCTCTGCTTAGGGCTAACAAAGCTAAAGCCACTCATCGTGCTTAGATCGTGATAAAGCGCGCGGGTGATCTGCTCAGAATCTAGCCCATTGTCCTTATAATATTTCTCTAGGGCATCTAAGTTGAAGTTATGTTCTGTGCCCTTAAGGAAGTCTAGCACCTCTTTAGGCTGGACGCCTTGCTGGGCTAATTTCTCAAAGTCTAGAGTCGCCATAGCCTACATTAACGCATTTAGAACGGGGAAACAAGGGTTAAACGCAACGCGTTTAATGAGCAATGCGCTAGCATTGCAAAACGCTTTAGCGTTTTAATGGTTATGCTTGCCAAACCGATATGAAGGGCCCCGAAGGGTAAAACGCTTTAGCGTTTTAATCGTTATGCTTGCCAAACAAATACCAAAAGGCTAGAACGCGCTAGCTATGCCCACCAAGATGATAAAAACCAAAGTGGCGCAAGTTTGCCCAACTAGAGTGGTGTAAGATTGATGACAAGCTTTGCATTACCCCCCTCTAGCCCCCTATGGTGGGCACTTGGCAAAAGGGCATTTTGCAAAAATGCTATTTTCCACTTGATGACAAGCTCTACATTACCCCCCTCTAGCCCCCTATGGTGGGCACTTGGTTAGAGGGCAAATACGGCTCAAATTTGGAGAACTAGAGGAATCTAGGGGTAGCGGGGTGTAGTGGGTGATACCTCGGGAAGAGAGGTGCCACATGAAGGTTCTAGAATAGTGCTTTTAGTGGTCTTAATGGTTCTAGCCGCGCCATTGCATTAGACTACCGGGCGGGGAATCTGTGCCCCTAACACTGGCTCTATTATTCCCTCTTTCCCCTTTATAAACCTTTAAAACACCCAATTCCCACTCTATTTCCCTGCGCGTTGTTTTAGCGGGCTTAAAAGCCCTCATATGCGCCATGTGCGCTTTTGGGCTAGGCGTGTGGGCATTGTGTTAGGGGGTGGGCTAGAGTAAGGGGGTTTGGCATCGGGGTGGTTGATGCAACTAGCTAGCGCATCGATACAGTCGTCTTGTTTGAAGGGGCGATCGGGGTTGAAACTGAAAAGCTCTTTTTGAATCTGCCCTAGGTTTTGACAAGCGTGGGAAAAGAGTAAAAAGCCCGTGTTATAAAAGGGGCGGATCGCTTTGATTTTGGCCACCTTGCTGACCTGACGGCTAGGCGTGTAGCAAAAAATGGCATCGCTTAAGGGGGGCTTGTATTGCTCTTTGGCGCGCTGGTTGTGCTGGGCTAGGGCGACCAATAATAATCTGTGCAAGACTAGGCCTCCCCCTTCGCTCTCAATGTAGGTTTTGGCCTGTGGGTAGGCCTCTTTTGCCTGCAAAATATAGTTAATGGTCTGCTCCTCGCTCCAAACACCACAATAGCAATCTAGCACAATGTAGCGCGCGCTCTGCTTGTAGTTCTCCACCCCCACAACTATAACCGCGCGGTTGTCTGCACTCTCTTTCAAGCTAAGGGCGTTATCCACAAAGATAAACGTATTGAACTGCCCTAGCTCGTGCTGGAATACCTGCTTAAAGTATTGGGGCTCAAAGTACCCCCCGCTGGTGGCTAGGGGTTCTTGCTGGTATTGCGCGCTGAATTCGTCATTGCCCATTTGCAAACGCATTTCCTCTAGTTGCGCGGCATTGTGGCGCGCCTCAAAAAGAGGCGTGTTAGCCGGGCGTGTGTAGCTAAAATCCTTAATCGAATGGATTTCCTCTTGCGCATTGAGGGCTTTAAGCTTAATGACCTTCCAACTCTCTATCTGGGCGCGCTCAAACTCGCGTTCAGATAGCAAAAACGCGCATAGATCGTTTAGCCCTAGGCGTTGCATTAAAATGGTGATGTTGCTTTGGTTGTCCTGCAAACGGCTTAAAACGCTTTCTTTAAAGTTGGCATTGACTTCCCTAACCGCGCTCTTGCTGTTCATCTGGCTAACCTTGATCGGATCGTCTATGAGAATCTGGTGGGCGTGGAAACCGGTTAGCGCGCTTTTAAGCGTGGTGACAAATAACCCACCGCCTTCACGCAAAACGAACTCTTGGGCGTTATCTTGCAAGAACTCTAGGGGTTTGGGGAAGACTTGCGCGTAAAACTTGGATTTCATCAAATCGCGTACTTGGTTGGCAATTTTCCTACACAAGTCATCAGAGTAGCTGATATAAAAGAATTTGCGGGCGCGATCTAGCCCTAGGCTCCATGCAATAAAACAGCGGGCGATAATCTCGGTTTTGCCATAGCTGGGGGGCATGTTGATCATCAAGCGGGTTAAGAGGCCGCCATCTTGGGCACTGATGGGCTGGGTGCATTCTAAAACCTTGCACAGGTAAGCAATGTGCCAAGAATCCAAAAAGGGGGCCAAATTGTAACGCGCCCACTTGAGTTTTACAAAGGTGTAAAAATCCCTCTGGGCTAGGGCCCTTAAAGCTAATTCCTTTTGGGCTAAATTCATTTACGCCCCATTGGGGTTATTAGCGGGGGTTTTTGGCCTGGGTTTTTGAGTAACCCACTCTGGGCTCGAATGGCATTGCCCCCCATCATCGTTTGGGGGTTATCGCTCTCTTGCATCAAACCGCCTAGATTGAAGTTTTGGATATTCTGGGCTAGGGTGTTAGCTTGCATTTGCTTACCCTGCCACCCTCTAAGCGCATTGAGGGCCTTAACATTTTGGGCCTCAATGTTGATCTTGCGTTCCATTTGGGCGTTTTTGATTTTATCCTGCATTTGCTGGTATTTAAAGCCCTCTTCTTGAAGTTTCAATGCCCGTTCGGCCCGTTCATTTTGGGTTTTATCCTGTAGCCTTTTGTGGGCTTTGAGCTCTTCATTATTGAGGATATTATAGACACTCCCACCAATGTTATTCACTTGGTTATGAAAGGTGTTCAGCGCGTTGGCCATAAAGCCGTGTGCCCCCTGCATCTGTGAAAAGCTATCGCTTAGCGCGCTTAAACCCCCTCGCCCGGCACTGATATCGGGTGCTTGCATGTTATATCCTTGTCGCGTAAGAGATCACGCATATTCCCCCACTGCCTACCGTGATGTTGTGCGTGCTCCCGGCTGTGAGCTCAAACCACCCGGCCTTGCACTCTCCTCTTTGCCCATTAAAGCCCCCATTGGCACTCAAAAGCGCGCCAAAGCTAGTCACCCCACCATTGGCATTGCTCCCCATAGCGCTATCGGAGGTGATCATGTGTGTGCGTTGTTGCACATTGTCCATATACACCCTGTTGCAATCCACAAATTGGGCACCCCTTCGATTTTTTGTGCATAGGAAATCTTTTGCACGGGGCGAGTACTCTCATCTGGGAGGGGTTTGGGCACGATATAATAAACAAATCTGCCCCCCGCCATGGCCACCCTGTAGAGTTCTTTAACATAATACACCCCATTTTTATCGTGAAAGTTTTCCATGTTTGTGCCCACATGGAATTTGGGGTTGCCCGTAGAGATAGCGGTGTAAAGATCATAGACGAAAAAATAACTTGAGTGATCTTCTTCAAAGCGAAAACCTTTAAGCAAGTGCTCAATCATCTGCTTTTTGGCTTCAAGGGTGGGGGCGTTTTTGATCGCATTGGAGAGGACAAAACTCATCGCATCCACAGATAGCTTGAGCTTTTCACCCAACATGGCGTTCAAATCTGTGCCGACCAATTTATCCACGCGCTGGACAGATTCCTTATTATTATGCACAAAGAGCAAGAGGGTGGTTGCCATCAACGATGGTGAGCAACCACAACGCAACAATTTGTTTGCCCAATGAAAAAGAGGGAGTTTTCTGTTGCTTCCTTAATAGGAGCGATCTTGTTATTTTATGGCATTAAAGCCCCCTAATTCTGTGCTATTCCTTGGGGGGAGAGATAAAAGGAGTATCACACACAGTCGATCCTCAGATTAAAATTACTTATAAGACGATAGACTAAGACTTCTTTAATTTTGTTTAAAGTTGCCCTTTGCACCCCCCCACTTCCCCAATTCAAACACGCTTTTGACTTTTTTAAGCTGGCTGAGAGGTAAACTTTTGAGCGTCCCTTCTATGTTTAAAATCACATTTTCACCCTCTAAACCGGCGATCAATCCTTTAAATCTCTCTTTCTCCAGCGTGCGCACCTCGACTAAATCCCCCATAGAGAGTTCAAAATGCCTAGGTTTGGTGAGCGTACGTTCCAAGCCCATTGAGCTGACCTCTAGGGTATAGGAGCTGGGCATAAAATCATGCACATCTAAAAGCGGGGAGATAAGCAAGCTGGCTTGTTCGCAGACCTCTAGGCTAGTGGGACCCTGCAGGGCTTTTATGCTGATACGTAAAATGTCTTGTTGGTTTTCCTTGAGCAAAGCCACATCATAGAGCGCGCAACCAATGCTTTTAAGTGTGTTTTCTAAGAGACTTTCTAATTTCTGTAAATCCATCACAGACTCTCTAAGATTTTTTGTAGCCGTTGTTCTTGCTCTAGGGCGGTATCGATATGAAAACTAAAATGGGGGCATTTAAACCATCCGCTCACCTGCAAAACATAAGCTCTTAGTAAGGGCGTGGCTTTTTTAAGAGCCCCCAGCACCTCTTGTTGCGTGTTGGGCTCGATAGATTGCGCATCGATATAGACATGGGCATGGTGCTTGCCCTTAGAGCAATGCACACGGCTAAAGGCTAGCCCATTTAAGCGCACATCGCCCAACATGCCCAAACACTCTTGTAAATACTCCAACAACACCGCATCTAAGCGCATCGCATGGATATTGTCCATCATAACACCCGACTTTTTTGGATTTCTTTAAAACTCTCAAACACATCGCCCACGCGCACATCATTGTAATGATCGAGCATGATCCCGCACTCATAACCCTTAGAAACCTCTTGGGCATCATCTTTAAAGCGTTTCAAGGACACGATTTTACCCACATGCACCACGACTCCATCGCGAATCAAGCGCACCTTGATCCCCTTGTTGATCACCCCATCGACCACCATGCACCCAGCGATCGTGCCCACTTTGGGGATCACAAAGGTTTCGCGCACTTGGGCTTGACCGGTATCCTCTTCCTCAACAATTGGGCTCATCAGTCCACCCATCAAGGCTTTCATGTCATCTAAAAGCGTGTAAATCACGCTATAAGTCTTAATCTCCACGCACAATTCCTTAGCCTTGCTGCGCACATTGCCTGTTGGGCGGATATTAAAACCTAGCACCAAGGCATGGGAGTTATTAGCCACCAAACTCAAATCATTTTCACTAATTGCCCCCACGCCTGCACCCAAAATCTGCACGCCCACCTCGTCATTATTCAAGCCTAGTAAGCTGTGTTTGATCGCCTCTAAACTACCCTGTGTGTCGGCTTTCAATACCAGCGGGATATTTTTGAACTCTTTGTTGGCGACCATGGAAGAGAGTTCGTCAATATGCACCTTGGTGCTCTTGCTCAACGCCTTTTGGCGCAGGTAGGTTGCCTTTTTATGCGCCAAGCTCCTAGCAGTGTTCTCATTTTCCACCACCATAAGACTCGAGCCCGCCATGGGCACTTCACTAAGTCCGGTGATGAGCGCAACTTGAGAGGGTCTTAAGCTTTGGATACTCTTACCTTGATCATCACTCATGGTGCGCACTTTCCCAAATGCCACATCGGCCACCACCGCATCCCCCACTTTGATGGTACCATTTTGCACAATAATGGTCGCCACCGCCCCGCGCCCTTTTTCCACGCTCCCCTCTAAGACCACCGCACGCCCATTCCCCTCTACACCCGCGCGCAATTCCATAATCTCTGCTTGGATCAAAATCGTTTCTAAAAGCGTGTCGATACCTTGACCCGTTTTTGCTGAAATGGGGATGAACTCATATTCCCCGCCCCAATCACGTGCATTAAAGCCCAATTCCGCACATTCGGCCTTGAGCTTATCCACATTGGCATTTTCTTTATCGATCTTATTCATCGCTACAATGATTTGCACACCCGCATCTTTGGCTTGTTTGAGTGCCTCAATGGTTTGGGGTTTGACCCCATCGTCAGCGGCGATCACGATGATCGCAATATCAGTAACCTTGGCTCCCCGCTCGCGCATTTGTTTGAACGCCTCATGCCCGGGTGTGTCAATAAAGGAAATCCACTTATCGTTTTTTTGCACCATGTAAGCCCCGATGTGCTGGGTGATCCCCCCTGCCTCGCTGCCTGCCACGCGTTGGTTGCGGATTTTATCCAGCAAAGAGGTTTTACCATGATCGACATGCCCCATGATCGTTACCACGGGCGGGCGTTCGCTCAAAACTTGGTTCTCTTCCTCTTGAGTCTCCTCCACAAACACCTGCGTGCTTTCAATGGAGACTTCTAAACCAAATTCAGCCGCCAAAATCTCAATGGCATCGCGATCCAAAAAGTCGTTTTTGGTAACCATTAAACCCAGATTAAAAAGGGTTTTGATCACATCGGCTAGGTTGAGATTAGCACTCTGCGCAAACTCATAAACCCGCACTTCTTCAGAGACGCTAATGACACTCTGCACGCTTTTTTGGGTATTCTCATTACGATATACGCGCTTTTTACGGCTCGAGCGCCGAATACCCCCCTCGCTCATCCAAGGCGTTTTCTTTTGGATTTTGACCCGATCGGTGATCATTTTGGGCATGCTTTCTTCAGGCGGGTTTTCTTCCAAATCTTGGCTATGGAAATCAAAGAGCATCACCTCATCTTGTTCGTCCTCATAGATGTCATTAAAATCCCGGCTATGGGAGAAGTCTAGCTTATGGGTGCGGTTTTTAGGGCTGGGTTTTTGGACACTTTTTTGTTTAGGGACCTTTTTGGGCTTTTTTTCCTCCTTATTTTCTGGGGTATCTATGCTCTTGCTTGCCTCTAGGGCTCTTGCCAAAGCCGCCTCTTCTTGATCGGTGCGCCGGACAATGCGAATCCCACGTGTGCGCGTGCTAAGCGTACTAGTTGGTGAGGCTTGGGGTTGAGGAGGTGTCGCTACAATAGGAGTGGGGAGAGGTGTGGGTTTGGGCTCTAGTTTGGGTGGGGCTTTGGGTGTCTCTGGTTTTTTGGGCTTAGGGGCTTCTTTTTCTCCTGTGCTGATAATCTCAATGTTACACTTTTTGACAACGGGTTTAGTGGGCATGCTAGGGGCTGGGCAATCTGTAGGGGTGGATTTTTGGGGCTCTGCTTGGGGCTCTTGGCTCTTGGCTGGGGGTGTGTCCTTTTTGGGAGTCTCCTTGCTCTTGCTTTCTTTGCTCTTGGGAGGTTTTGTGGCGGGCTTGACTTTATTGATGATGTACTCATACAGCGTATGCGCTGTTTCGGGGTCTAGCTTGGAATTGCTTTTGAGATTTAGCCCGATTTCTTTACCCGCTTCGATCACCTTCTTGGTGTCCTTTAAGCCCAATTCTAGGGTAAAATCCTTCAATGTCGTCAAATCACTCATGCCTTGATCTCCTCTAACCATGCCTCAATATAGTGTTTGTTATTAGGGGTATTCTTGGTTTTAAGCACCTGTTTAGTGACATGCTTGCTTTTTAAGCACGCATGGCATAAATAAAAACTCCGCCCGCTCCCCTGAAAGGTGATGATCACATTATCCAAAACACTAAAACGCAAGAGTTTTTCTTGCAAGAAACGCTCCCGACAACACACACACATGCGCACGGCTTTTTTAGAAAAAAAGGCATTACTCCTCAATCTGCACTCCTTGGTTATCAAAGTCTAAGATCAAAACCCTAAAATTATAATATTTTTTTTGCAATTTTGCTTGCAAACGCGCCGCATCCTCTGCATAGCACATGTTAAAAAAAGACGACCCACTCCCCGACAAAGTGCTCATCAACGCCCCATTTTCTAAAGCTAATTTTTGCACCCCGTAGAGCACAGGGTAGAGCTTCATGCGCCGATCTTGGTGTAAGCGATCCTTAGAGATCGCCTTTAAAAGCTCCCATTTTTCTTGCATAAAAATCATGCTCATCAAGCCCACGCGGGATAGATTGTAGATCACATCGGCACTGCCATAGCGTTTGGGTAATGCCATGCGCGAGAACTTGGTAGAAATGGAGTGTGAAGGAATCACCACCACTGCCTTTAAATTTTTTGGTATGGAGGTTTTGAGGTGGTAAATTTGCTTGCGCCTTTGTTTGTTTTCTTTATAGGGCAAACTCTCAACAGCTACCACATTAAACCCCCCAAAGACAGCGGGTGTGATGTTGTCTGGGTGAGACTCATGCACCAAACTCGCATGCAAAATCTCTTCTTTATCCAGTGTGTGGGTTAAATAATAGTCAATGGCACTCAAAGCTCCGACAATGATCGCCGAACTACTCCCTAGCCCCCGAGAAATGGGGATAGCATTGGTGAATGAAAATTCAAAATTCTCTTGGATGCCCTTTGCTTGCA
The DNA here is from genome assembly GCF_003660265.1 of Helicobacter mehlei. Classification (GTDB taxonomy): domain Bacteria; phylum Campylobacterota; class Campylobacteria; order Campylobacterales; family Helicobacteraceae; genus Helicobacter; species Helicobacter mehlei. Next base: position 125,258 of record NZ_QXQP01000002.1, on the reverse strand, counting down.
ACGCCTCTTTAAAGAGCTTGACAAAGATATTATCCACCAAGAACTTTGAAAAGCCCTCACCCTCACCCTGTATTTTAATGCTGGTATAGACGGAGGGGATCACACTAAAACGATTCCGCAGATTCAAACTAAGCCCCAAGCAATCAAAACCCGGTCCTAAGTTCGCACTTGTGGCAGGTACGCTAACAACCAATCGGCTTCCTATATTTTACCATTGTGTCCAATTATAAACACTCACTTTAAACGGGCGGTAAAAGATAAATGGGCTGGTTGTCTTGCGTAAAAACGGAGCGATCCAAATGGGCAGGCAAATCTAAGGGGGGCAGTTCTGAATCACAGGGCACCAAGTGCATTTGATCGCCTTTAAGCACATAGCCCATCTTCCCAAACGCCTTAATAGGGGCGTTGTTGTTGAAGGCAAAACCCAAAGCCGAATAGAGTTCAAGGGATCGCGCTAGACTAAGGGTGTGCAAAAATACATGGGTAAGCTTCATCGCCATTAAACTCCCCGGACCCTTGGCATAATAGATCGCCTGCAAGGCGAGTTGGTGATCCTTGGTCCAAGCCAAGAGGGCATCAAAGACTTCTACCAACGCAAAACTAGCTTGTTTGGAGGACTGGAAGGCGTGTAAAAAAGAACCCCGATGATCATAAACACCCACTTTTATGGGACTTTGCAAAGCCAACACCAATATACAGCACCCGCGCATCAACTAGTGATAAGCTAAGACCATTTCTAAAGATTTTTCGCTCTCTTGATTTTTAGGAGCTAGGTGGATCACTTCAAAAGCCTCTGTGGCTAAGACTTCCTGAACGAGCATGGCATTGAGCTTATGACTCCCCATGTAAGATTGGTAATCCCCAATCAAGGACATGCCCAAAAAGACCAAATCTCCCATTGCATCTAAGATTTTATGGCGCACAAATTCCTCTTCATAACGCAAACCCTCCTTATTCACAATGCCATGTTCATCTAAAACAATGCAGTTATTGAGATTCCCCCCCTTGGCCAACCCAATAGAGCGCAAATAATTGACCTCTTGAAGAAAGCCAAAAGTCCTAGCTTTAGCCACTTGCTCCTTATACTGGTGGCGTGAAAAATCAAAGCGATAATGCTGTTCCTTGATGACTGGGTGGGGGAAAGAGATTGTAAAATCAAAGGAAAGACGCGTACTGGGGCTAAGTTTAGCAAACTTTTGCCCTTCTTGAACTTGGACTTCTTTAGTGATGCGCATGAAAGACTTAGGGGCTTCTAGCTCGGCAATGCCCGCCTCATCAAGCAACATACAATGGGCAATGGATGAGCCATCCATAATGGGAATCTCCTCATTATCCACAGAGATTTTAAGGTTATCGATTCCATATGCGCTCACGGCTGAAAGCAAATGCTCCACGGTGGAAATCCGCGCTTCGGGGCGTTCTTTTAAGCCTAGCGTGGTCGCCATTTTAGTGTCCAACACATTTTGGCTATTTAAGGGGATCTGCACACCCAAATCGGCGCGTTCAAACACGATGCCAGCACCAACCCCTAAGGGCTCTAGTACCATTTTCACCGGCACACCCTTATGCAAGCCAATTCCGATTAACTCTACACTTCTTGCGATTGTTCTTTGTCTCATAGTATATCCTTTATGGTGATCATATCGTCATTCTTGGTAATCAATTTTAATTTGGTGTTTTCGTTGATGCGCGCCAACTTGGCAGGATCGAGCACCTCGCCCTGAAAAGCAATGTGGGAAGAATGGACATTTCTGATAATCATACACACGCCCATGCAAATAATGATCCCCTCACAACGCCCATAGACACTAATATTTTGATCCGAATAGATTTTAGCCCCATGGTTGATATTGCCCAAAAACACCAAACTAAAAGCACTATCAATCTCCTCCCCGCTCCGGATGTTGCGCTCAAAAATCTGTACCCGATCGATCATTGTCTTTGTCGGGGTGGGGGGTTTGGGGGGTGGAGCTAAATCCAGTGCCTCATAGACCACGACCTGATCGCTGGGTCTACCCTTGAGCTCTTTAGCACTCACGCTATAAGCTAACTGGTAATGTTGCAAAATGCCTAACACTTCGCTATCTATAGGGGCTCTAAACAACAACAAGTAATCTTGCAAAAGCAGGGCATTCTTATGGATAAAAGTCAAATACTGCTCACTACTAGCGACACCTAGCTCAAAACAGCGCACCTGTTTTTGCCGCGTTCTTAACAACCCATCACTCCTGACCGGCTTGGATTTTGCGTTCTGCCTCATGTATAATAGCATTAAATTTTTGTATAAACCTTTTATCCATCCATTCAGAAGGGCGCACCGCCACGCCTTGGATCAGAATTTCAAAGTGCACATGGTCGCGTTTGTTGGTGAGATTATGCCCGCTGATCCCAAACATGCCTTGAGGCTCTAGCAAATCTCCCATATTCGCCTTAAATTCTGACAAGCTCCCATAGAGTGCATAAACCCCCAAGCCATTGGAGATCAACACGCTCTTGCCATAGCCACCCACCTCTTCTTCTAAGATCACCTTGCCACTATTACTCGCATAAACTTTAGATTTTTTGCCTGCTAAATCCACCCCCAAATGCAGGTGTTGCTCCACCTTTTCACGTTTGAACACAAACTGCCTTTGAGTCCCAAAGGCAAGCAACACCCTAGATTTTTTATTCAAGGGATTAAAGGGTTGGAATTGGAAGGTATTATAGGCGACTACGTTTCTCAAATCATCTTGGATAATTTTACGCACGCCAGATCGCGCGTCTGCTCTCTCTAAGTCTAACAAAATCCCTATGTCTTTTAAGGCAATTTCTTTATTAGAATATTCCTTGCTCAAATCGATCGTGCGCTTGGGATAATAGACTTTGGTGTTTTTAATCAATTTTAAGGTTAGGATATGGACATTATAGGCTTTATCCTGTGCAATGATTTGGGGGGTGAAAGTGCGTTCCAAGATCGACCATGGTAGAATAGCCACATAATGTTTGTCTTTAATAAAGGGGAAGGCTTTAAAGCTCTGATGCCCATTACTCAGCCACACACGATTAAGCGATTCATCTTCGACCTTGAAGATCACCAAAGCACTTCCGCCATAGTTAATGCTACTGGATTGGGCGAGGGTGTAGATTTTGGGCTCTGTGGTGTCTAGGGTGATTTCAAAACTCTTAGTCGTGATGTTGCCATTAAAAAAATTCGCATAACTCCAATCACGCACGGCAATTTCATAGCGTAAGCGGGTTTGGTTATTGAGCTTAATATTGGGCTTGGGGAGCTGGAAACTCAGCGTTGTGGGCTCATCTAAAACAATTTGTTCCTGATCATAGACAACGAGGTGATCGCTGGTTAGGGCTTTGATGTGGTAAGAGCGGATTTTAACCTTAGAGGTGAGGGTTAGAATCAGGGGATATTGGAGATTCCAATGTGTCGGGTTGGAGATGTATTCTTGTTTGGTGGCTGCCTTGTGGTTGGCTGGAACTTGCAAGGTGAGGCTAATTTCAGCCCCATTTTTTTGGCTAATCGCGTAGTTATAACTCAAATACCCCCCGCCCATAACCAATACGATTAAAATCAAACGCAATAACATAGATAATCCTTAAAACACATACAACACATTCATCACCAGAAAACTGCTCCGTTTAAAACCCGTATTCCCGCTAATGAGGGTGCGACTCCCTTGTGTGTTGCTATAAGTGGCGGGTGTTTCAAATCCTAAGCGCAAGTAAGTTAAAGGGATTTTAGTCCCCAGCTCAAAGCGCCAATGCCGTTTATAGGTGAAGGCTATGCCAAAATTAATCGTGTAATCCACTTGCATTAGCATTTTCCAAAGAGCATTTTGGCTCACATAGCCATTTTGCAACATCTGTTGCAAGACCCCACGCCCCTTATCATTGAGCAACATCAAGCCCACTCCAAAGCCCAAATACCCGCCCAAAAAATTCTTTCTTTGGCGATCTAAAGGAGCATCAAAGAGCGCGTCCATGTCCAATGAGCCTAGTGCGTAGAAAAATTGCCCCCCCTTAGCTTTAGGGTTATTTTTAGATGTGAGTTTCCCTAGTCCGGGTTCAAAGAGCAAATCCCCATAAAGCCGTGTCCCAAAATAGGGGTTAAAAAAACGCTGGTAGCCTAGCTCCAAATTGAGCATATTAGCCCAACCTTGCAGAGCCACAACCCCCTTAAAAACATCATTGGGCACTTTAATCCCCAACTGACTATCCATTACTTGCGAACCGCTATAAGACTCATTTAAGAGCCCCAAAGCATACCCACCCCCCATGAAAAACCCGCTTTTTTCTTGGGCAATTTGGTAGTCCTTGATTTTCTTTGCCTTTTTGGAAGGTTTGGTGCTTTTTGAATAGTCATCGTATTCTTTGGGGTAGGTGCGCTGGGTATCTGGTGTAATCCCCATTTCTTTAATCTGCTCTTGGAGTCGCTTGATCTCTTGATCCAAAGCACCCTCTTGGTCTGGTGCGCTATTGGCTCCCAAACTTGCTAACACCAAAGCCACACCCAACAAAGACTTCATCATATTCCCTAGAGTAAAAAGTTATAACTAATGTAGTAGATGTTCCCGCTTGTCAAGGAATAAGAAAAAGCATGGGTGGATTTTAAAGGCGGGATTTTCAAGGCTAATTCAATGCGGTGCTTGGTGTTGAGTGTGATGGCCACCCCAAAATTCACAATCACCCCAAAACCATTGGGGTTTCTGGTGGCTTTGGGGTAATCTTTATACCCATTCCAGCCCAAGCCCAGCCCCCCAAAAACCCCTACGGCGTATTTTCTCTCCGCATCAATGGGTTTGTCCATCACCAAATCCACATTCAAGCTGGCAATCTGGTAGGAGCTAGATTGGTTGTCTTTTAAAACACTCCCTGCCACGCCCCCCAAATACTCCCCATAGTAGCGCAAACCCCCAACCCCGCCTTTGAGGTATTGTTGGTAACCGGCACGCACCCCATATAAAAGCGGAAAATTCCCATTGCTCACCCCATCGACCTTTAAATTCAATTCAGCCAAGACCACGCCCACAAAAACCCCACTCTTGCGCTTGGCAACTTGTTTGTCTAGCTGGGCTTGCTCAACTTCGTATAATTGCCCCTTGAGCATGTAGATTTGGAATTGTTTTTCTTGAAGAAGGGTGCGCTTTTGGGGGTCAGGTGCAGCTGTGCCCAAGCACAGATTGGCCAACAAAATACCCCATAAAAGCCCTTTGGCTAACTTAAAAGACATATTGGTAACCTACATTTACGATCCCGCCCCACCAAGACACATCTTTATTGGCGAGTAACTTAAAGGCCAATTCCACGCGGTTATGCCCAAAGACACTAAAAGCAATCCCGGTATTGAGCATCATGCCAAAAAAAGAGTTGGTATTAACGCCCTGACTGACCACACCCACCCCAATGCCCAGCAAAAACCCCATGGACAAATAACGCCCCACAAGAGGCAAGACTGGATCGATCATCAGATCGGCATTGATGGTCGCGCTCTGGTAACCCACGCGCCCAATACTCGCCTGTTTGGGCACAGCCCCGATGTATTGGATATAAATACGCCGCCCGATCACATTGGGGCGGAAAGTTTTGGCAAAGAGTGAGGGGCGGTAACTTTGATACCCAAAACGCACCCCAATCGCCCACAAATAGTTTAAAGAATTGCCCGTAATGCTCTTGCTCCCCGTTTTTAGCCGGATTTGGTCATTATAAAAAAATCCTGTGCTAAGACCAATGATAAGTCCGGTTTTTTTCTCAGCTGCCTTAATATCATCAATCAAAAGCGCGATTTCTTTGTCGCTATATTTTTCATAGAATTTGATGTAGCGGTAATACTTGGGGTCTAGTGTTTCATAATCAATTCCCTCTAAAAGTGCTTGGCACAAAAAAAGTGCAGATACTAGCACCCCAGCATTAACCTTCAATGTTTCTCCTAAGCAAAACCAATCCCTAAGTGGCTTAATCCCCATCTCAAGCATATCATAGCATTTTAAAGGTAAAATCTAATAAAAACACAAGGTTGCTCATGAAAAATACACTCGGCATGCTCTATGCTAAAAAACACCCCAAAGAGGGCAAGCCCTCAAAAATTAGCGCGATCACTGCTTACGATGCACTCTTTGCGGGGCTTTTTGATCCACTCATTGATGTGATCTTGGTGGGCGATAGTTTGAATATGAGTTTTAATGGGCGTGTGGATACCCTGAGTGCCCACATGGACATGATGATTTACCACACCCAAGCAGTTTGCCGTGCCACAAAAAAGGCCTTTGTGATCATGGACATGCCCTATGGGAGCTACACCCACAAAAAACAAGGCATCCAAAACGCCCTGCGTGCCTACCAAGAAACTCAAGCGGATGCGATCAAGCTAGAGGGGGGGCTCAAACGCGCACCCTTGATTAAAGCCATTGTAGAGGAAGGCGTGGCGGTGGTGGGGCATATTGGGCTTTTACCCCAGAGTGTGCGGGGCATGGGGGGCTACAAAGTGCAGGGCAAAACCCCCCAGAGTGCTCATCAACTCCTAGAGGACGCTTTGGCTTTGCAAGAGGCGGGGGTGTCTTTGCTGGTGATTGAGGGCGTGATCTCTAGCGTGGCGAGCACAATCACAGCAAGACTAGACATCCCCACCATTGGTATCGGGAGTGGGGCGGGCTGTGATGGGCAGATTTTGGTTTTCTCAGATATGCTGGGCTTGTTCCAAGCCTTCAAGCCTAAATTTGTGCGCCACTATTTGCAAGGAGCCCAGCTCATTCAAGAGGCGATCAAAAATTACATCGCCGACATTGAGTCGGGCAATTTCCCCAGCCCAGCAGAAAGCTACTCATGAGCGATCGCTTAGTCAATTTGCAGGCCTTAGAGTTTGAGGAGCAAGAAAACCTGAGTTTGCGCCCCGCGCTTTGGGAGGATTATATCGGGCAAGAACAAGTTAAAAAGCTCTTGCAAGTCTCCATCCATGCCACTAAAAAACGGGGTGATACCCTCGATCACATTCTTTTTTTTGGACCCCCCGGCTTGGGCAAGACCACCTTAAGTCACATCATCGCTCTAGAATTGGGGACACAAATCAAAGTAACCACCGCCCCGATGATTGAAAAAACCGGCGATTTAGCCGCGATTTTAACCAATTTGAATGCCAAAGACATTTTATTTATTGATGAGATTCACCGGCTCAGTCCGGCCATTGAAGAGGTTTTATACCCGGCTATGGAGGATTTTAGGCTTGATATTATCATTGGCTCTAAAGCAGCCGCCCAAACCATTAAAATTGATTTAGCTCCTTTCACGCTCATTGGGGCAACCACTAGGGCAGGCATGCTCTCTAACCCTTTGCGCGATCGCTTTGGCATGCATTTTCGCATGCAATTTTATAGTATCCAAGAGTTAGCTATTATCATCAGTAAAGCCAGTTCTAAACTCTCTAAAGCCATTGACATTGAAGCCAGCTTAGAGATTGCTAAACGCTCCAGAGGCACGCCCCGCATCGCCCTAAGGCTTTTAAAACGCATCCGCGACTTTGCCGATAGTGCCAATGAAGAGAGTATCTCCCTACCTAGAGCACAAATGGCATTAGAGGAATTGGGCGTGAATGCTTATGGCTTTGACACTTTGGACTTACTCTATCTCAATCTCTTAGCCAATGCCAAAAATCGGGCTTTGGGTTTGAACACGCTAGCAGCCAGCATGCATGAGGATGAAAGCACCATTGAGGAGGTGATTGAGCCTTTTTTATTGGCTAATGGCTATTTGGAACGCACGGCTAAGGGGCGCATCGCCACGCCTAAAACTTATGAAGTTTTAAAACTCCAAACCCCCAAAAAATCGCTTTTTGATTAGATGTCTAAATTCTTGACATCTTTAGCATGGGCTTGGATATAGGCACGGCGGGGCTCAACCTCATCGCCCATCAAGAGATTAAAGGCATTATTAGCTTTTTCTTCATCGTCCAAAGACACACGCAAAAGGTGGCGGTTATTAGCCGCCATGGTGGTTTCCCAAAGCTGTTCGGGATTCATCTCGCCTAGACCTTTGTAGCGCTGGATATATGCCCCTTGTTTGGCACGCTCCTCAATTTGGGCTAAAAACTCCAAGCCATCCACTTCCAAAGCGTCTAAATTAAAATCCTTGATTTTGGCAAAGAGATTTTGGGCTTCTAAGAATAGTGGATCGTTAAAGAGAGATTGATCCACCAAAAGTTCTACAAGTCCTAATTTAGTTTGCACGAAAAAGTGCAAGCTATCCTCTAGAACTTGCTGGGTTAAAATGCGATAGCCCATTTTAGTAATGTGTTCTTGCAATTTGGTTGCTAGAGTGCTTAGAGGCAAATCCTTACCCCCTTGTTCGATCAAATAACGCAAGACCTCTGTTAAAATGGGGCGTTTTTCTAGCTCTTGGAGCAAGGATCGGTAAGCACTCAAAGTTTTAAGCAAACCTAACAAGTCATTACGCCCCATCCCTTCAATCTCCACGCTATCAATGCCATGTTCGATCAAAAAGTGATTCAACTCCCTTTCATCCTTGAGGTATTTTTCAATCTTTTTCTTTTTAAAGCGATAGAGTGGGGGCTGGGCGATATAAACATGCCCATTTTCGATCAAGGGCTTTAAATAGCGGTAAAAAAAGGTCATCAATAAGGTTTGGATATGGCTACCATCCACATCGGCATCGGTCATGATGATGATCTTGTGGTAGCGCAGTTTTTCTAAATTGAATTCCTGCCCCACGCCACACCCAAAGGCAGTGATCATGTTTTTGATCTCCTCAGATTTTAAAATCTTGCTGAGGTGGGATTTTTCCACATTGAGGATTTTACCCCGCAAGGGCAAGATCGCTTGGAAAACCCGATCGCGCCCCTGTTTAGCCGACCCGCCCGCACTATCCCCCTCCACTAAGTAAATTTCACACTCCTTGGGGTCTTTACTTTGGCAATCCGCCAACTTCCCGGGCAAAGTCCCCACACTCAAGTTGTCCCTTTTGCGGGTGAGCTCCTTAGCCTTTTTAGCCGCCTCTCTGCCCTTAGCTGCCAGCAACGCCTTTTGCATGATGGCTCTAGCCACGCTGGGATTCTCCTCAAAGAATTTTGCCATCTTTTCATAGACCAACTTCGCCACAAGGGGGCGCACAAAGGAACTGCCCAATTTGGCCTTAGTCTGCCCCTCAAATTGGGGTTCTAAAATCCGTGTCGAGATCACGGCTAGCAAGCCCTCTTTAATATCTTCTTGCACCACACCCGCCTCTTTTTCACGGGCATTGGCATTTTCTTGGATATAGTTTAAAATTGCACGGCTAAGACCCATGCGAAACCCGCTCTCATGTGTGCCCCCCTCGGGCGTGCGGATACTATTAACAAAGCTAAACATCTGCTCGCTATAACCCTCATTGTAGGCTAGGGCGATTTCAACTTCCATGTCCTCTGCTTGCGCGCTAAAGGCGATCACTTCAGAGATGAGGGGGTTTTTATTGGTGTCTAAAATAAATTGTTTCAAACCTTCTGCATAGTGGTAAGTTTCTTTAATTTGGTTGGGTTGGTCGTAAAAATGGATGGTGAGACCATGATTGAGATATGCCATCTCTTGGAAGCGTTTTTTTAGCACAGCCGAATCAAAAGCCACCACCTCCATAATGGAAGGATCGGGGAAAAATTCAATGCTCGTACCCTGTTCTTTGGTGGTGCCCACCACTTCCAAGGAAGTGGTGGGGATGCCCTTAGCAAATTCTTGTCTGAAAATCTGCCCCTCCCGCTTGATAGTCATAATGAGTTTGGTAGAAAGGGCATTCACCACGCTCACCCCCACGCCATGCAAGCCACCTGAAACCTTGTAAGTTTGTTTGTCAAATTTGCCCCCGGCATGCAAGGTGGTTAAAGCCAGCGTAGCGGCTGGAATACCCTCTGTGGAGTGGATATCCACTGGGATACCCCGCCCGTTATCCTCCACCACGCATGAACCATATTGGGTCAGTGTGATATTAATTTGGTTGCAAAAACCCGCCATGCTTTCATCAATAGAATTATCCACAATTTCATAGACCAAGTGGTGCAAGCCATCGATATTGGTATTCCCAATATACATGCCCGGGCGCATGCGCACGCCCTCTAAACCTTTTAACACCTTGATCTTATCGCCCGTGTAGGATTGCATCGCTAGCCTTTTTGCTGGTTTATCTGTAAGGGGACTATTATACTACAAGTGCCCTTGTGTCTTGATTTTACCCAACATCTCTTCGACTAAGAGCTTGGTATTGCGATCCTCTTGCATGCGCACGGCAATCATTTTATGCCCCTTGCTCACCGCGCTGTGATCTTTCATGCCTAGAAATTGCGCCAAAGTGGTGGTCGAGCTCTTAATGAGCGTGCGCGCTAAGTAGATAATCATTTTTCTAGCCAACGCCACTTGTTTATTGCGGTAATTATTCCTAATATCGGAGGGTTTGAGATTGAGGGTTTGGGAGACCACCCGCAAGATATTTTCTAAATTGATCTCTAGGCTTGTCTCTCTTTGGGTGTCCTTTAAAATTTCTTGAGCCAACTCTAGACTAATATTTTGCCCTGAAAGCGTAGCAGTGGCATTCAAACGCAATAAAGCTCCCTCAATTTGGCGGATATTATCGTGTAAGTGGCTAGCCAAAAAGGCGATCACCTCTGAATCCATAGAGATTTGGTTGAGCTGGCATTTTTTGGTGATAATGGCAATCTTGGTTTCTAGCATGGGGGCTTGGATACTGGCAATCATGCCCATCTCAAAGCGGGATAGCAGGCGTTCGGCTAGACCCTTGATGAATTTAGGCGGTTTGTCTGAGGTCATCACAATTTGCTTTTTTTGGCTATGCAAAGCATTAAAGGTGTGGAAAAACTCTTCTTGCACATTCTGCTTACCCCCGAAAAATTGCACATCATCGATCAAGAGATAATCACATGAGCGGTATTTATCTTGGAATTTATCCATGCTATGGTTACCCAGCCTAAAAACATAGTCATTTAAAAATTGTTCGGCGGTAACATACAGTACATCTTGGACGCGCTGGCTAGCAAAATTGCCAATGGCGTTTAAAATGTGGGTCTTGCCCAGCCCCACGCCCCCAAAAAAGAGCACGGGGTTATATGCCCCGATCTCTTTAGCCACTTTGGAGGCAATTTTAATCGCCATGTGGTTGCATTCCCCCACCACAAGGCTATCAAAAGTGAAGGCGGGGTTGAGTGAAGGGTTTATGGGGTAGCTTTTGGGGACACGCTGGCTTTGCTGGTTTTGGGGCAAAACCTGCACTTTGACCGGGTAGCCCTTTTGCGCGCCAATCACATTTTCTAAAAGCGCGCCGTATTTGGCTTGGATATAGCCACACACCAAAGCATTGGGGGTATAAAAGACAAAATGATCAGCTCTAGAGGCGCGCGGATCGAATCTGAGCAAGGGCATATAAGTTTGGTATTCGTATTCGCTCAAATCCAGTTTAAGTGCTTCTAAGAGGGGATCAATCATGGATTGCGGATTCTTCTTTGTTGGGCATGGGTTAGGGCAATGGCGATCGCGTCGGTGATGTCTAAAGGCTTGATAGCACTTTTGATCCCCAAGATTTTTTTAACCATGAAGGATACTTGCTCCTTACTCGCCTTGCCATGTCCAGTGAGTGCCTTTTTGACCTGCAAAGGTGTGTATTCGCTAAAACGCCCAAAAACTTGCAATATCTTAAGCCCCAATGCGCCCCGCAACTGAGCTAACTTCAAAACACTCTTTGGATTGTAGGCATAAAAAATATCCTCCATCGCCACCTCTACAATGGCATAACTCTTAAAAAGTTGCTCTAAACACCCGACTGCCTCCAAAATTTGATCTTGCAAACAAGAAGTTTGGATATGCATAAATCCTGCCCCCACCAACCTACCTTGAAAATCCACGATCCCGTACCCACACTTATGACTCCCCGGATCAATCCCTAAAATCATGTTTTAAATTGACCCACCAAACCATCGACATTGCGCGTGCTATTGATGATTGTATCGGCAAAGCCTACGATTTTGGTTGCCTCTTTAGCTGTTGCCTTATTGATTTTATCGATGCCCACAAAGTCATGCGTGATCACATCGATGTCTTCTTTAGTCCCCACAAAATTCCCAATCGATTTTTTAACCCGCCCCACCGTGGAATCCAAGTTCTTACTCATCTCTTCAAAGCGTTTTTGCACCTCCAAGCCCACCCCGCTGAGTTGTTCGATTTTCTTAGAATTGAGATTCATCTGGCTACTCACATCATTGATTTCTTGCACAATCACCCCAATAGTAGAGTTGATTTCTGCTAGACTCTTTTGGGTTCTACCTGCCAAATTGCGCACCTCATCAGCCACCACGGCAAAGCCTCTGCCATGCTCGCCCGCACGGGCGGCTTCGATGGCGGCATTCAAGGCTAATAAATTGGTCTGATCGGCAATGTCGTTAATGATGTGTAAAATGCTCTTCACGCTATCGGCATTTTTGCTGAGTTGCTCGACCTTACTAGCTAGCTCTTCCTCTGTTCGAGATGCTTCTGTAATTTGCCCAAAGAGATTGCTGATCGAATCATTAGATGTTTGGACCAAATCTTGCACTTCGGTTAAATCCTTTTGGCTGGCTTGGGCTTCTTCTGTGGATTGATTCACCACCATGCTAATATCATTTGTTTTTTTTCTAATAGCATTGATCATCTGCGTACGCTCATGCATGATCTGCAAGGTTTCATCAATCCCTATTTTGAGCTGTTCAGCCATGCTCCGACTGCCACCGGAGCTATCCTTAACTTCTTTAATCAACTCCTGTATGCTCTCTACAAAGTAGTTGATACTCCCGCTAATCTTACCTATCTCATCATTGCTCCGACTGGCTTTAATGCGCTGAGTCAAATCCCGATCCCCCAAGCTAAACTCATGGACACGATGAACCAAGCGATTCAAGCGTCGGATAATGCCAAAATAAACAAAAAGAGAAGTGAGCACAATCAAAAACACAACAATGAGCACAATATACCAAATTAAAGTGCCCAGATTTTCCGTCACCTTTGCACGGACTTCTTTTCTGGTTTGTTGAGAAGCCTTTAAAATATCGCTAAAATAACTGGTAGCAACAATCACCATTTTACTCACCGGATCATAATGGCTATAGGCGACTTTGGGCTCGGGCGTGCCCCCAGCAAATTTAGGCATTTTATAGTAAGTGTATCCCCCCCCTGCCTTTGCCTCCTTGATATAGCCACACACATAGCAGACATTATCCACACTCATCAAATGCAAACCACTCTTGCCCACCGAGGTGGGATTGACCGGGTCAAAAAGCACCTTGCCCTCCATATCGGTTACAACCATATAGATCATACCCTTGTCATTGTTGATCTTGCCAAAATACTCCAATGCCATTTGTCGGGCTTTCTCCCTAGGCAAGAGTTCATAAAAACCCGCGATGGCTTGCTCGATTAGATGGGTGGTGTAGCGCAGGTTATCTGTCCTACTGCCCATATCCCCTTTCTTTTCACTCTCCACTAAAGAGGAGAGCAGATCATGCTGTTTTGTGCTGGTGATCCAAGCAACCACAGATCCCACAATGGATAGAGATAAAAAAACGATCCCTATGATTTTAAAACCTAGATTCATCTATACTCCTCATTTTGGGTTGCCAATTTATTTTCATGCGATATCGCGCTATGTAAAAAGACATGAAACCCGCGGATTCTAACATGATTCACCTAAGGAGTGGCGACTCATCTTGCTTTAAGCCCTAAGAATGTTATCATATGCGTCAAATTGTGCCATATAAAGGAGGTGCATGGAGTTTATAGAAGATGTGGGCTTAGCCCAAAGCGACACCACAGCGGGCTTTTTTAGTTATGATGCCAAAAAATTAAACACTATTAAAAACAGCCCCCCTAACAAGCCCCTCTTGCAAGTATCTCCCAGCCTCAAAGCCCTAAGCCCACGCGTGCCCCCCCAACACAAAGCCCTAGCACGGCGCACCAAAGCCACGCTGGCTTGCCGTAAATCCCAAGCTTGGCGCGTGATCCAAGACCCTTTGACTTTAAATTATTTAGAACGCTTGGGCGTGATCTACAGCACTTCGGCCAATCTCAGTGCCCAAAATTACGACCCTAAGATCGCCCTTGAGCTAGCCCAAGTCATTATAGAGGATCGGCGTGGACTTTATGCTAGCCAACCCTCCCAAATCCTCAAACTCTCCAAAACCCGCAAAAAACGCCTGCGCTAACCTATTTGTGTTTGAGCGGGGCGTTAAAGCCATGTTGAATCAAATCTTCTTCAAACTTATCGGAGTTGAGCAACTTTTTCCAGTAGTCGATGTAGGCATACTCCTCATCCACTTCCTCGCGTAGATGGTTGATATTTGCTTCCCTTGTAGCCAAAGCTTTTTTAATGGTCGCCAAGCGTTGTTTCCTCTCGCTTGGTTTCAATTTAGCTAAGTTTTTCGCCAAGTTGTCTTGGAATTGTTTTTGAAAATCTGCCTTGTGCTTGGGTGTCATTTTGTTATAGCGGTTTTTCATCTCGCTCAAATACTCGATCACCTTGCGCGCCTCAATCTTGCCCGCCAAGTCTAACATCTCTTGATCGGGCTTAGCTTGATACTCGGGGAAGACATTCAAGCCGATGGTTTGGGCATTCAGCCCCACACAAAGAGCTCCAGAAGCCAATGCTAATTTTAAAACCTTCATTTTTTTCCTTTGCAATTTTTAAACGGGCATTATAACACAAAAAAAACTAACCATCACTAAACAAGCCCCTAAATACGCATGGTGCGCATGGAGTTGGCTAAGGCGATGAGTGTAACCCCCACATCGCCAAAAACCGCCTCCCACAAAGTTGCATCCCCAAAGAGCCCGAGCACAATGAACATCGCCTTGACTCCCAATGCAAAGATGATATTTTGCATCACGATATTTTTAGTCTTTTTGGCGATTCTAAAAACTTGGGTAATGGATTCCAAATTATTATTGGTGATCACAATGTCCGCACTTTCTTTGCTAATTTGGCTAGCACTCCCCATACCCATGCTCACATCTGCTAAAGCCAAAGTGGGCGCATCGTTGATCCCATCTCCAATAAAGGCACTTTTGTGCTTGTGGGCTTGCTTGAACTTGTTGAACGCCTCCACCTTCTCCTCAGGCAACAAATTAGCATAATAGGGGCAATCTAAGCTCTTGGCCACACCTTTAGTGGCATGTTCATTGTCCCCACTGAGGATACAAAAATGCTCGATCCCCTCTTTTTTAAGCCCCTCTAAGCACGCTTTGGCATTCTCTTTGAGTGTGTCAGCGACCACAATATAGCCAATGTGCTCCCCATTAGAAGCCACATGCACAATCGTGCCCTCCAAAGAACAACACTCATGCGGGATATTGTATTTACGCAACATCTTTTCATTCCCCGCAATGATCAAATTGGCATGGCACTTAGCCCGTACGCCCAAGCCCCCCAATTCTTGGTATTCCTCGATCTGGTGTTGGCATGTGCTGGTGTAGGCTTTTTGGATCGAAACAGCAATGGGGTGGGTGGAGAGGATTTGCGCACAAGTGGCAAATTGCAACACATCTTCTTTGGAAAAATCGCCTGCTGGCACGACATCCACCACCTCAAATTCCCCCTTGCTCAAAGTTCCGGTTTTATCAAAGGCGATATTTTTAACTTGCGTGAGAGTCTCTAGGGTATGCACGCTTTTGATCAAAATGCCATGCTTGCTAGCCGCCCCCACCCCACCAAAATACCCCAAGGGCACCGAGATCACTAAGGCACAGGGGCAACTCACCATCAAGGCGATGAGCCCCCGATAAATCCACTCATCAAAACTCCCAAACCCCAGTAAGGGAGGCACGCACGCAATACAAAGGGCAATGCCAAAAACAGCGGGTGTGTAGTAGCGCGCAAAAGTGGTGATGAGCTTTTCGGTTTGGGATTTTTGGCTCACCGCTTCAGAGACCAAATCAATGATCTTAGCCACCGAAGAGTCTTTGTAAAGCTTAGTAACCTTAACCTCCAACATGGCTTTTAAATTGATGCTCCCGCCCAAAATGGGGCTATTTTCTTTCACATTGAGGGGCAAGGGCTCGCCCGTTAAACTCTTTTGATCTAGCATGCTTTCACCAAGCAAAACAACCCCATCGGTGGGCACCTTTTCCCCCACTTTCACCACCACCACATCGCCTATTTGCAAATCCTTAGGATCGACCTGTTCTAAGCCATGCGCGCGTTTGATGTAAGCCAAATTGGGCGCGACATCTAAAAGAGACTGCAGGGATTTTTTAGAACGCGCGATGGCAAGTTTTTGCAAAAACTCCCCAGCGGAGTAAAAGACCATCACCGAAACGCTTTCCTCATAAGCCCCCACACAGAAGGCAGCAATGGTCGCGCTGAGCATGAGCGTATTTTCATCAAAAAAACGTCTATTTTTAATGGCTCTAAAAGCCCCTATAAACACATCTTTGCCCGCAAACACATACACCCCAGCCAACAAAACATAGCTGACTTGGCGCACCCAAGTAACTTGGCTAAAGTGCAGAGCCACCACGCCAACTAAAAAAAGCGCAATCGTGCCCAGCAAAATATACAGGTCTGTGCGTGCGTGGGCTTGATTGTGGCCGCGATCTTGTTCTTGGGCAGATAGCACCATGTCAGGCTCTAGTTTTTTGATGAGCAATAGGGCTTGGGGGATGTCTTGGCTGTCTAAATAAAGCGTGCTGGTATTAAAAGAGACCTGCGCGCTTTTAACATAGCTCTGTTTATTCAACTCTGCTTCTAATTTGTTGGCACAATCTGGGCAATCCAACCCCTTAAAATAATACTTCTGCATGCTTTTTCCTTGTTTGGAGGTTGCTAGCCGATATTAGCTGACTTTTCTAAACTGGAGAGCTTTTAACATGTGCTCTTTGTGGATTTGGGGGCTTTGATTCAAATCGGCAATGGTGCGCGCCACCTTTTTGCTTTTGTGAATCGCTCTCTCTGAGAGTCCAAAGCGTATGGTGGCTTGATCTAATAAAGTCTGTGCACCATGATCGAGAATGCAAAACTCCTCAATTTGGCTTTCTAGGAGTTTGCCATTAAGTTTTTGTTGCCCTCTGCGTTTTTGCATTTTGAAGGCTTGGAGCATTTGGCTATGGTAATGGCTTGAAGAGGTGTTGGTTTTAGCCTCAAGCTGGGTGGGATTCATCTGCACGAATAAATCAATGCGATCTAAAAAGGGCTCACTTAGGCGGTTTTTATAGGCATTGATTTCGCGTTCTTGGCAACGGCAGAGCTTATGGGGGTCTAGCAAGTTCCCGCATGGGCAAGGATTCATCGCCCCGATGAATAAAAATGAGGTTGGGTATTCGATCTTGCTTTGCACCCTAGAAATCACCAGCTTATTGTTCTCCATCGGCTCGCGCAAAGCTTCTAAAATATTTTTTTGGAAATGGGGCAACTCATCAAAAAATAAAATCCCATTGTGGGCGAGGGCGATTTCACCCGGCTTGGGGCTATGCGCGTGGGTTGAGCCTAGAATGCTGGACTTAGAGGCACTTTGGTGGGGGTTTCTAAAACTCCTTAAGGGGCTATAAAAACTCTCTTGTTGGCTTAAAATGCGTAATTTGAGCGATTCGATCATCTCAGCTAGCGTGCTGGGGGGCAAAATATAGCGCATGCGCTTGGCAATCATGCTTTTCCCACAGCCCGGAGAACCCTCAAAGATCACATTGTGCATCCCACTAGCGGCAATCAAGGCTGCTTCTTTAGCACTCTCTTGCCCCTTGACATCGCTAAAATCCAGATCAAAAGTGGGTACATAGTAGTATTTTTGGTTGTTGATCTCCAAGCATTCAAAATCTAGCTGGGATTTAAAGGCATGGGGTGTGGGGTCTTTTTGCGTGATGATCTCTAGAGCTTCTTTGAGGTGCTCCACATAGTAAAAATTGAGATTGGGGATGAGCGAAAAGAGTTCTTGATTGGGTTTGGGGACAATCACATGGGCATTGGGCTCTAAGATCGCGATGTCTAAGAGTAAGGGAAAAATACTTGTAGCATGCTTGATCTTGCCATCTAAACCCAACTCCCCAAAGGCAAACCATTTGCCCTCCAAAGGGGCTTTTTGCAAAGCCACTAATAAAGCCATGGGCAAATCAAAATGACTCCCGGTTTTGGGTAAGTCAGCCGGGGATAAATTGATGGTGATTTTTAGGGGCGGAAAAGAAAAGCCGTTATTTTGCAAAGCAGATTGGACACGCTGTTTAGACTCTTGGATCGCACTACTAGGCAAGCCAGCGATCACAAAGGCGGGTAAGGCGCGCGTAAAAGTCGCCTCCACCTCCACAATATGTGCCCGGGCACAAGACATCGTGGCGCAATAAAGGGTGTTGATACGGGCATTCACGGAATTTTTAAGGTTTTTTTAAACTCTTTTTCAAACTTTTTGCGCTTGAGCATGGAAAGCTTATCCACAAATAAAATCCCATTGAGGTGATCCATTTCATGCTGGATTGCCACGCTTAATAACTCCTTGGCTTGGAGCATTTTAGGCGTGCCAGTGCGATCTTGATAACTCAAGGTGATCTGAGCACTGCGTTCAATTTCTTCATAAAAATCCGGCACAGACAAACAGCCCTCTTTCCACAAGATTGTACCTTCCTTGTGGGTGATAACCGGATTGATGATCTCTAGGCGATCCTGTGGGTATTGTTGCTCATCTTCTCGGGGTAAATTGATGATCAAAATACGCTTGGGCACGCCCACTTGGATCGCCGCTAGTCCAATGCCCTTGCTCTCTAGCATGCTCTCCAACATCGCATCCAAGAGAGTGTGTAGATCTGTATCAAAACACACCACCTCCTGAGAGATGGTCCTTAAGCGTTTGTCTGGGTAGTGTAAAATCTCGAGTGCCATTAAACTTGTTTGGTGCTTTTGACCAAGACTTCATCCACTAGCCCGTAATCTTTGGCATCATGAGCACTCATGAAGAAGTCGCGATCAGTGTCTTGTTCGATCTTTTCTAAGGATTGCCCGGTATTATCCGCCATGATCTGATTTAAAGTGCCTTTCAAGCGTAAAATCTCTTTGGTGTAAATGGCAATGTTAGTGGCCTGCCCCTGTGTACCCCCTAGGGGTTGGTGGATCATGATACGCGAATGGGGCAAAGAAAAGCGTTTGCCCTTAGTCCCACAGCTGAGTAAAAACGCCCCCATAGAAGCCGCCTGCCCAATACAAATGGTGCAAATATCCGGGTGGATGTAGTTCATGGTGTCATAAATGCTAAACCCGCTGGTAACCGACCCACCCGGAGAGTTGATGTAAAGATTAATATCTTTTTCAGGGTCTTCTGCTTCCAAAAAGAGTAACTGCGCAACGATGGTCGCTGCCACCGCATCGTTGATCTCCCCACTCAGCAAAACAATGCGATCTTTGAGCAAGCGCGAATAAATATCATAGCTACGCTCGCCCCGTCCTGTTTTTTCGATCACAAAGGGAACATAATTCATGCTTGCGCCTTGGGCAATTGTTGATCTAAAAGAAAGGTCAATACCCGATCCTCCACCATCGCCATTTTCACCGCTGGGAGCATATTATTTCTTTGGTAGTGCTCGATGAGTTGCTGGGGGTTTTGGTTGGTCATTAACGCTTCGTAGTAGAGGGTTTGGAAGACCTCATTATCTTGGACTTGGACATTTTCTTGCTTGGCTAGTGCGTCTATGATGAAAGTTACTTTCACACTCCTTTGGGCACTCTCTCTAAAACCCTCGCGCTTTTCTTGGACCTTGCTAGGATTGTCTTGGAGTTCTTTAATAGCAGTTTGGTCCATGCTCTGCAAGGCTTGGCGCAAGGCTAAATCCATCTCCTGTTCCACAATGGTTTTAGGCAGGTCAAAAGATAAAGACTTGTCCAAATTATCAATCAGCTTTTCCTTGAGCTCTTGATTATAAAGGCGGGTTTTAGCCTCTGTAAAAAGCTGTTCTTTGATTTTTTGCTTGAGCAACTCTAGGGTGGGCTCTTTTTCTTGATTTAAAACGCTTTTGATGAAGTCATCATCAATCTTAGGGATATGGCGGATTTGGATTTTATGCAATTTGGCATAAAAAGACACTTCTTTACCCGCCAAGTTGGCATTGGCATAATCTTTGGGAAAGAGCACGGGAAAATATTTTTCCTCCCCAACTTTCATGCCTACAAGCTGTTTCTCGAACCCGGGAATCAAGCGGTTTTCGCCCACAATCAAAGCAAAATTTTGTGCTTTGTTGCCCTCAAAAGGTTTGCCCTCAAGCATGCCCTCAAAATCAAGCACCACCCCATCGCCCTTTTCAACTTTTTTATCTGTAGGGGCATCTGAAAAGGTAGCCCGCTCTTTGGCTAAGGTCTGCAACCTCTCTTCAATTTCGCTCTCTTCAATCTCCTTGAGCGAAAAGGTAGGCACGCAGTCTTTAATAGCGGACAAGTCAATTTGGGGTCTCAAACCGATGTCAATCTCAATATCAAAATGCACGGCTTGTTTGTCAAATTTGACTACCGCAGGGTTACCAATTAAATCCCGCAGTTCTATCTTGAGCTGTGCGCGCCCCTCTTTCAAAATCTCATCTAGGAGCTCTTTTTGGGATTCTTGCTCAATGTGGCTTTGGTAGCGTTGTTTGATAATGTCTAGGGGGACCTTGCCTTTTCTAAATCCATCTAGTTTAGCACTTTTGGCGATTTTTCTGGCGATTTTTTGGGATTTCTCCTCAAAATCTTGCATTGAAGGCTTGGCGCACACACTAGCATTAGCACTATCCAGCCTCTTAGCTTCCACATCCATTAGAACTCCTTGAAGTCTATTTAAAGTATAATCATAAGCTTTTATTTTAGCGCAATCTGTGTTAATCCAAAATTAAGCCCCAAGGAGAGCCGATGTCTTTAGGAGCCCTCAAAGCTAGGTTACAACTCAGTCGGGATTTATCGCCCCGCTATGGCGTGATCACCAAAATTTTACCCAACATGGTTTTTGTCAAGGGTTTCTTGCCCTCTGTAGGCGATGTGGTGAAAGCCGAGCGCAATGATGGTAAGGAATGCTTGGGGATGGTAGTTTTGGTGGAACAAGCCCAGTTTGGTTTTGCACCCTTTTCCTTTGTGGAGGGGTGCAGAGTGGGCGATCGGGTGTTGTTTGTCAAGGAGGGTTTGAGCTTCCCGGTGGGAGAGGCTTTGTTGGGACGGGTGCTTGATCCTTTGGGTAATCCCTTAGATGACTTGGGGTTTGTAGGGGCTAGTGCTTATGCGCCCGTGATGGTTGCGCCCATGAAACCTTTGCAACGCGGAATCATCGACGAAATGTTTGGCGTGGGGGTGAAAAGCATTGATGGTCTGCTCACCTGTGGCAAAGGGCAAAAAATGGGGATTTTTGCGGGTAGCGGGGTGGGAAAATCCACTTTGATGGGCATGATTGTGCGCGGGTGCAGTGCCTCAATTAAGGTCATTGCCCTAATTGGGGAGCGTGGGCGTGAGATTCCCGAATTTATCCACAAGAACTTACAAGGTGATCTGAGTAATACCGTGTTGGTGGTGGCCACCAGTGATGATTCGCCCTTGATGCGCAAATACGGGGCTTTTTGTGCCATGAGCGTGGCAGAATATTTTAAAGATCAAGGGCATGATGTCTTGTTCATGATGGATTCAGTAACGCGTTTTGCGATGGCGCAACGTGAAATTGGGCTAGCCTTGGGCGAACCCCCCACCAGCAAGGGCTACCCCCCTTCCGCCTTGACGCTTTTACCCCAGCTGATGGAGCGTGCAGGCAAGGAACAAAACAAAGGTTCTATCACGGCTTTTTTCACCGTTTTGGTGGAGGGTGATGACTTGAGCGACCCAATCGCCGATCAATCCCGCAGTATTTTAGATGGGCATATTGTGCTCAGTCGCGAACTAACCGATCACGGGATTTATCCACCCATTAATATTTTAAATTCTGCTTCTAGGGTGAGTAAGGAAGTGAGTAGCCATGAGCACAATATGGCAGCCCGCAAATTCCGCAAACTCCATGCCTTGCTCAAAGAAAATGAGGTTTTGATCCGCATTGGCTCCTACCAACGCGGGTTTGATAGCGAACTGGATGAAGCGATGGATAAAAAGGAGAGCATGGGGGCTTTTATGGCACAAGAGGAGGAAGAAATTGTGGATAGCCAGCAGAGTATCCAGCAACTCATTGAGATGATGCAAATTCCTTAAGCTTGGGGAAAGGATAGGCGTGTATTATCGTCAAACTATGAGAGTGATTTTTCCAACAAACTCACCAAATTACCGATAGGATATGTTTATGCAAGATCGCATTTATTTAGACAATAATGCCACGACCAAGGTTGATCCTTTAGTGGAAAACATGATGGAGCCTTATTTTTGTAAGCACTATGGCAATCCCAATTCCCTGCATAAGTTTGGCACAGAAACCCACCCGATGATCACCCAAGCCCTAGATAAACTCTATGAGGGCATACACGCCAATAACGAGGATGATATTATCATCACTTCCTGTGCCACTGAGAGCAATAATTGGGTGCTCAAATCGATGTATTTTGATGCTTATCTCAAACATGGCAAGGATCACATTATCACCACAGAAGTTGAACACCCAGCCGTGCATGCCACTTGTGAGTTTTTAGAGAGTGTGGGCATGCGGGTTACCTATTTGCCCATTAACGAGCATGGCACGATTGCGGCTAGCCAAGTAGCGGAGGCGATCACGGATAAAACTGCTTTAGTGAGCGTGATGTGGGCTAATAATGAAACGGGCTTGATTTTCCCCATTGAGGAGATCGGGCAGGTGTGTAAGCAAAGAGGCGTGTTGTTCCATAGCGATGGGGTGCAAGCCATCGGGAAGATCCCGGTGGATGTGCAAAAAGCCCAAGTGGATTTTCTCTCTTTTTCGGCACACAAGTTCCATGGTCCCAAGGGCGTGGGGGGGCTCTACATCAGATCGGGCGTGGAGATCACCCCTCTTTTACATGGAGGAGAGCACATGCGCGGGAGGCGTAGCGGGACTCTCAATGTACCCTATATCATTGGCATGGGGGAGGCGATGAAGTTAGCCCAACAAAATTTGGACTATGAAAGGGAAGTGGTTGGAGGACTAAGAGACAAGCTAGAAGATGCCCTACTAGAGATCAAAGATGTTTCTGTGATTGGAGATCGCATCAAACGCGTGCCTAATACCACTTTGGTGAGCGTGCGTGGGATTGAGGGCGAGGCGATGTTGTGGGATTTGAATCGTGCTAATATCGCCGCTTCTACCGGGAGCGCGTGTGCTAGTGAGGATCTCAAGGCCAATCCAGTCATGGTCGCCATTGGAGCAGACGTGGAGCTGGCACACACGGCTGTGCGGTTTTCACTCAGCCGTTTTAACACAATCCAAGAGATTGATCGTACCATTGAGGTGTTTAAAAAAGCAGTGAAACGATTGCGCAATATTTCTAGCTCTTATGGCTTAAATTAAGGAGATTGTATGGCAAAGAATAACTTATTAGGTGGGGCGTTGTGGGATGCTTATTCTAACGAGGTGAGCAGACGCATGGATAATCCCACGCATTTAGGCGTGCTCACAGAGGAGGATGCTAAAGCTAGGGGGGCTAGGCTCATTGTAGCTGATTATGGTGCAGAAGCTTGCGGGGATGCGGTGCGCCTGTATTGGCTGGTGGATGAAAAGAGCGACACAATCATTGATGCCAAGTTTAAGAGCTTTGGGTGT
Organism: Helicobacter mehlei; assembly: GCF_003660265.1. Lineage (GTDB taxonomy): Bacteria > Campylobacterota > Campylobacteria > Campylobacterales > Helicobacteraceae > Helicobacter > Helicobacter mehlei. The sequence continues at coordinate 101,584 of NZ_QXQP01000002.1, read as the reverse complement.
GGGACAGCCATTGCTAGCTCGGATATGATGGTGGAGCTGTGTTTGGGCAAACGTGTCCAAGAGGCGGTCAAGATCACCAACTTAGATGTGGAGCGGAATTTGCGCGATCATCCTGATGTGCCGGCTGTGCCCGGGCAAAAAATGCACTGCTCGGTGATGGCTTATGATGTGATCAAACAAGCAGCCGGGCAGTATTTGGGCAAAGATGTTGCTGATTTTGAAGATGAGATCATTGTGTGCGAGTGTGCGCGTGTGAGTTTGGGCACAATTAAAGAAGTTATTAAACTCAATGATCTCAAAAGTGTCGAGGAGATCACCAACTACACCAAAGCTGGGGGTTTTTGCAAAAGCTGTGTGCGCCCGGGTGGGCATGAAGCTAGAGAATATTACTTGGTGGATATTTTAAAAGAGGTGCGCGCTGAGATGGAAGAGGAGAAACTCAAAAGCCAAGCGCAAAAATCTTTGGAGGGTAGCCTAGCCTTTAGCGATATGACCATGGTGCAAAAAGTGCGCGCCATCGATCAGGCCATTGATACGCATATCCGCCCAATGTTGATGATGGATGGGGGGAATTTGGAGATTTTGGACATCAAGGAGGGTGGGGGATTTGTGGATGTCTATATCCGCTACATGGGCGCATGCGATGGGTGCGCCAGCGCAACCACAGGGACTCTCTTTGCCATTGAGGGCATGTTGCAAGATCACCTAGACGAACATATCCGCGTCTTGCCTATTTAGGCGTGTATTTTTAACAAAAGGGGGGTAAATTAGCTATTTGTTATTTTTTTTACGATAGAATCAATCCTATTTACTTACATTTTAGAGGAGTTTTGATGAACAAGACAACAAAGAGTGTTATGCTGGCGGGGCTTATGGGCGCATTGATTGTGGGCTGTGCCACAGAGGGCGGACCCCACAAGGTGGGGCATGCTTCAACCTCAAAAGCTGTCCATGCACAAGGTGAGACGCCATTACATTTTTCTTATCCCCTTAATATCCAACAAGAACCGGCTAACCACCATGTAATTGGTATTCTTATCCCCCACATCCAATCAACCGACAATCTCAAATCCCATATCCAGGACTTCCAAACAGCTTTGGTTGGGCAGGTCAAAGAAATTTACCAAAGAATGGGTTATGATGTAGAGTTGTTGGACACAAGGGACAAACTCACAGATGAAGAAAAGCACAAGGTTTGGGCTGTGTTGGATTTAACCGGCTGGATAGGTGTCCTTGAAGATGTGAAAATTGATTTGGACGATCCGGAGAACGATAATGCTGATGAATTGGTCGATCAAAGTGCCGGCGCACTATTTTTCAAGTTCTATGAGCCCCAAACTGGACGGATCATCCATAACTTTGGTGTGAATGTGGGCACTTACCAAGCCTTTAGACACACCTACACTTACCGCAACACAAACTCGGGAGGTTTCTCTGGTCCCCGTGTTGAAGCCACAAGTGAGCGTGAAGAAAATACCGACAAGGCAATCCACAAAATTTTAACTGAAATGTATGCAGGTGTGATGCAGGATTTGCTCAAGCAAATTAGCCATTCCCATGTGGATCGCTACCGCAAAGCCATCGAGCAGATGAAAAGCGACAAAAAATAGTTCCATTTAAAGGTCGGGTCTCTTAGGGTTTTTTGGGGGGGGGTCTCCACCTTTGGCTTTTTGTTATCTCTTTGTTTTCTTGGGGTTAATAACGGATAAAAAGAGTTTTGAACAAAAGTTTTTGTTGCCCGGTTAATATCGATCAAGATTCGCCTATACTGTGCTGTGGGGATTTTAGCCCTGCATGTACAAGTGAGTGGCAACCTTAGCCCCTACATCGATCGGTTTCAAGATGCGCTAGTCGAACAGATTCAAGTGATTTTCCAGAAAAGAGGTTATCAGGTCGTGTATTTCACAAATGGGCAAGTGCTCACGCCCGCACAAAAACACCAAATGTAGTCTATTTTAGATATAGGGGGTTGGGTCGGGTTTAGAGGATGTCAAAATGGATACGGACGATCCTATTATCCATAACTTTGGCATTGAGGTGGGGACAGAACAAGCCATCACCCACACCTACACCTACCAAGCTACAGACTCAGGAGGTTTTGCGGGCGCAAATACCATTGGCCACACCGAGCTAGAGAAGAACAATGGCAATGCAATCCGCAAGATTCTCAACAGAATGTATGTGATCGTGATGAAAAGAATGCTGAAAGAACTCACCAGCGAGAACATCGATCGCTACCGCGAGGTGATCGAAAAGATCAAGACCAAAGGTAAATAAGCCATCAAGGAGGGTTTAAAAGCGGTAATGGAACGCCATGCCATAGCGGGCGTTCCCTTTTTCATTAATGCTAATCTCGGGGTAAAGCTCCCAATTACGGCGGTATTTGGAAGTGAAGAGATAGGCAAAGCCCCAGCCAATCAAACTCCCCACAACCACTTGTAAAATCGTGTGTTTGCGCGCCACCACACGGCTTGCATCGGTGAGCATGGCTAAAGCGATCACAGGCAGAGCCGGTTTCCACCCATAGCGGTAAAAAACAAACCCGGCTGCACTCCATGCCCCCCCAGCATGCCCGCTGGGCATCCCCCGCCAGCTATCACAGCAAGGGCGTTTCGCAAAGGGCACCTTAGCCCCTCTGTCATGCGCGCTTTGGAATGCCCCCTTGATGCCATAAATCACGCCTTGGGTTACAAAACTCCCAACTGCCAACTCCCCTAGTCCTCTATAATCACGCATACCCAAGCTGACCACGCCCACAAAAATAGGCATCAAGCGCAAAACATCACCAATGTCCTCTAAAATCTTGGCTTCTTGGCTCTCGGCCTGCCCCAAGCGCACACAGAGCAACAGCGCACAGCCCGTATGAACAACTTTTTTCAACATGCCTAGATTATAACATTTTGTAAGGTATAATGTTTGAAAAAGTTTAGACTGTGCTGTATTTCGCGCTAAGTTTTTTAAGTAGCTTGGGGGTGGTGATTTTCTCTAAGCGATCGCTCTTGTTTGTGGATAATGCCAACAAACCCCAAGGCTTCCACACCAAAAGAACTCCACGGGCCGGAGGGTTGGGGATTTTTTTGGTTTTTTTGGTGGGTGGGGGTGCGCACTGGGGGCTACTTTTAGGAGGCGTGGTGGTCTTTTTAAGCGGATTTTTAGAAGATCTCAACCGCCCCCTAAGCCCACAAAAACGCTTATTCTTGCAAAGTTTAGGGGCATTGTTCGCCATTAGCCTAACCCCGCTCATTTTAAAAGATTTTGCCCCCTTTTTTAGCCTGCCTGTGATCTTGGCTTTGCCTTTTAGTGTGTTCATGCTCGTGGGTGTAGCCAATGCGATCAATATCATTGATGGGTTTAACGGGCTTGCTGGGGGCTTGAGTTTGGCAATCTTGGGCATTCTTTATTGGATCGAGCCCAATACCTGGGTGCTAGCTTTGCTCTTAGGTGTTTTGGGCTTTTTAGTCTTAAACTTCCCCAAAGGCTATATTTTCCTAGGCGATGGGGGGGCGTATCTCTTGGGACTAGTGTGCGGGGCGCATTTGATGGATTTAGCCTTAAGGGGCGTGGTGAGCGTGTGGTTTGGGCTGGCTTTAATGGTGTATCCGGTAACTGAAGTGTTATTTTCCATCGCGCGGCGCAAGTTGCAAAAACAAAAAGCGACCCTGCCTGATGCCCTGCACCTACACACTTTGTTGTTTAAGGCACTGACTAGCAAATACCCCAATCCCAATGCCCTCACCGGATTTTCGATTGTGGTTTTAAATCTGCCCTTTATGCTGGCTAGCTATTTTTGGCGTAACCATCCCCATTGGCTTTTAGTGGTGATCGCGCTTTTTGTAGGGGTGTATCTTAGCTTTTATCAATATCTCAATCGCAAGGAGTGCCCATGCGCTTAGGTCTGAATATCGATCATATTGCCACGCTCAGGGAGGCGCGTAAAATCCACGAGCCCAACCCTCTAGAGGCGATCTTTATTGCCAAAAATGCGGGGGTGGATTTGATCACTTTGCATTTAAGAGAAGATCGCCGCCATATCCACGAAGACGATGTAGCCAGCATTATCCAGCATGCCCCCATGCCTATCAATGTAGAATGCGCGATCGACCCTGAAATCACTAAAATTTTATGCCACCTGCGCCCCTTCAAAGTAACTCTAGTGCCTGAAAAACGCGCCGAGATCACCACAGAGGGCGGACTTAACTTAGAGCACCCCCAATTAAGCCAGACCATCAAGACTTACCAAGATTGCGGGATCGAGGTGGCACTCTTCATCGATCCGCAAGGAGAGAATTTGGCGCGGGCTTTGGATTTGGGCACTAGAGTCGTGGAGTTGCACACGGGCAAATTCAGCAATCTTTACAATAGCCTTTATTCCCACTTCAAGCACCATAAGAACTGCTTAAAAGATTTACCATCAGATAATCCCACCTTGAAAAGCATGCTGGATACCAGTTTGCAAGAGCTCAGAGAAGCCACCTCACAAGGAGTGCAGATGGGCTTAGAAATGTGCGCTGGGCATGGCTTGAATTATTTTAGCGTGGGGTTAGTGGCGTGCATTGAGGGCTTAGAAGAACTCAATATTGGGCATGCTATCATCGCACGGGCGGTGATTGTGGGGCTAGAGCGCGCCATTTATGACATGCAAGAGGCGATGCAACACAGATGAAGCCCAAAATCGCCATTAGTATTGGGGATATTCAGGGCATTGGCTTAGAAATCGCGCTCAAAGCCCATGTGCGCATCAGCCAAATTTGCACCCCGCTTTATTGCGTGCATTTGGAGGTTTTAAAGCAGGCTAACGCCCTGCTCAAACGCCGCTATACCCAAGCCCTAGAGCGCATGGAGTGCGTACCCATTAATGCTCCCAAACCCACAATCAAGCCCGCCCAAGTGTACCAAGAGAGTGGGTTTTATAGCTACCAAAGTTTCTTGCACGCCCTAGATTTGGTTGATAGTCAAGAGGCCATGGGAGTCTGCACCTTGCCCATCCACAAGCAAGCATGGCAATTAGCGGGTATTAACACCCCCGGACACACCGCCCTTTTAAAAAAGCGCTACCAAGAAGAGGCGATCATGATGCTGGGTTGCCCTAAGCTGTGGGTGGCACTCTTTAGCGATCACATCCCTTTAAGTGCGGTGAGTGGGTGTGTGCAATTAGAGCCTTTAAAAAAATTTTTAGGCACTTTGGGGCGGGTGTTGGCAAAGGTGGAAAAAATCGTGGTGTTGGGGCTAGACCCGCATTGTGGCGATGGGGGTGCCATTGGTTGGCAAGATTCAATCGTGCAAGAGGCGATCAAGGACGTAAACGATCGGCTAGGGCGCGCGCTGTTTTTAGGACCCATGCCCGCTGATAGTGCCTTTGCCCCGCATATGCGTGCGCGCTACACGCATTTTGTTGCCCTTTATCACGATGTGGGGCTAGCCCCACTCAAAGCTCTTTATTTTGAAGAGAGCATCAATGTTTCGCTCAACCTCCCCATCAAGCGCGTCAGTGTCGATCATGGCTGTGGGTTTGATATTGCCTACCAAAACAAAGCCAGCCCACAGAGCTACTTGAATGCGATTAAGTGGTTGGTGTCCTTGTCAAGGGATTTTTTGGAGAGCTAGACATAGAATGTCTTTGGACTTAATTTTTTGCCATTTGCCCTGAGTGTTGTATAGACAAGGTGCATTATTGATGCTGACAAGGGGGAGATTTTGCAAGGAGTGTTGGAGGGCTTGGGCATCGTAGGTGTGTTTTTCAAAGATGTCCAAACACGCTTGTTGGAATTTTTGGCGTAAGTATTTGGGCTTCAAACAAAGGTGGGGGTGTTTTTGCAAAATCCCTATGTCTAGTTCTGGGCTAGAAAGAGGGTCATCAAAGGTGTAGTAATAACTCTCATCTAAAAACTCCAAGAGTCGCGTGGCATAGTGGGCGTAATAGAGTTTATAGAGATCAGTATAATCCTCTTGACTAACAACATTATCTTCCCCAAACTCTTTACCGGCATTAAATTTTACAAGGATATAGGCATCTGCATAGTCCCATCCAATACTAGGACCCAAGAGCGTGTTATAAAAATGGTGTTGTGTCAAGTCATAGGCCAATTCCGCCACTCTAAAATCCTTGAAAAAGGCTTGCACGGGCAACACGGGTTTAGGACTCACTTGTTCGTTTTTAAGAAAATATTGGATTAAATCCTTGAAATCGCTGGGCTTGAGGGGATTTTTGCTCAAAGTGGTGGCATAGATACTTAAGTCCAAGCCTGCTTGGTGTGCTTGAATAAGAGGGGTATAGATAAAATCTAGTACCTTGAGATAATCTTGTACCACTTGGCTAAGAGTAAGGACTCCTTGATGGTCTTCATTTTTTTCGTCTAAGATCAAACCATAGATCAACGCAAGGACATGCAAAATCTCAAATTTTTTAAGCCCTGTCACAAAACGCTCTTCTGCCTCATTTTTGGGTTTGAGTTTCTTAAAAAGGGAAATTTTGTGCATAAACTCTAAGCCTAGTTCTTCTAAGGTAGGGATACTATCTTGCACAACCTCGCTGCGGATCAGATCGTATCCGGGCATGGCATCTTGATTACCTTTTTGCATCAGATTTTTTATTTTTGTGGCAACTAGCATGAGGGGAGTCTCCCCCATCGCCCCTACACCACAAACCGCCAAAACTAGGCAGAACAACAAACGAAACATCAAAATTCCTTTGTGAGGTGTTTTTGCAAGGCTTTGCAAATTGCATTTTTAGAGTGTAACTTGACGATTTCATCATGGCGATCTAAATAGATACAAGGCGTGTCTTCCATGGCAAATAGGCGTAAGATTTTTAGTTGGTCTTGGAGGGCTTTAGTGTCTTTGTGTTGGTGCAGGACTTGTTGGCATGCGTGTATCAGAGAGGGGGTTAGATACTGGGGGTTTAGGCAGATCGTGGGGCGTTCTCGCAAAAGATCGGGGCTCACATCTTGCAAATCCACATAAACATCGATGTCTTTGACCAAATTCAAAATACGGGCAAGGTAGAGGGCTGAGAAGATTTTAAATTTGGCAAGGGGAGGCTGTGCTAGCAAACTTGCAAAGGACTCATAATGGTGCAAATGCGACACATCTTGTTGGAGAATAGAGGCGATTGCCACTTGTGCCCAAGCACTCTTTAATGTTAGCAACTGCTGGTAAGCGTTGTCAGCATCACGCACATCGCGCACCAAATTTGCAACCATGCCATTTGGGTTGAAACGCACATAGTAATCTAGGCTACTGCCATAGTTTCTTAAAACATGTCCGGGGCAATTTTGGCAAGTTCTCTCATAGGTAGCCATATTTATCCGTAATGCCTCGAGATAGGCTAAAGGGTCTAGCCCTTGTTTGTGGGCGTTAAAAAGGGGGGCATAGAAAAAATTTAGGCTGTCTAAAAAATTTTGGGCAATTTGGGTGGGTTGGGCATCAGAATTGTCCAACAAGGCCAAGAGGTGGAGGGCTTCAAATTCTTTAAGATTTTCTAATAAATGCGCTTGTGGCTCATTTTGGGGACTAAAATCTTGAAACAAAGGCACTTGTTCTAGGAGTGTGCGCGCTCCACTTAGATGTGTTTGGACATCCCCATCAAATTGGAGGGCAACTAGGTAGGTCGTGTAGGAGTATTCTGTGCGTTTGAAAATAGGGTCTTTTAAAATCTGTTGGCTTTTTGTATCCATTTGGGCTTTGAGTGTAGTCAGCCTTTGGACAAAATCAGAATCAACAGACACACTTTGCTGGGCATCCAAAAAACCACCCAACCAAATAAAACCTACCAAAACCCATTTTTTAAACATTCCATTAAGACCCATCAAATCGATCCTGTTGATGGCTTACGATCAACCCCACCTAAGCAAAACACCAACGCACTAAAAATACTCCTCTAGATTTTTAACAAGTTCGGCAAACCTAGAGAACGATTCTGGTCTAATTTTCCACCAACACGCTTTGGGCATGGGCGATCAGGGGTTCGATAACCGGGTCTAAATTGCCTGAGAGCATGATCTCCTCTAAGCTATAAAGGGTTAGATTAATGCGGTGATCGCTCAGGCGGTTTTGGGGGTAGTTGTAGGTGCGAATCCGCTCACTGCGATCCCCACTACCCACCTGCATTTTGCGCTCAGCTGCACTCTCTTGTTGTTGTTGTTCGATCTGTTGTTCATACAGACGGGCTTTTAAAATCTTTAATGCCTTATCCTTGTTTTTGTGCTGGGATTTTTCATCCTGCATGGACACGCTGATCCCGGTGGGGACATGCGTGATGCGCACAGCAGAGTCGGTGGTATTCACACACTGCCCCCCATGCCCGCCCGCTCTAAAAACCTCAATGCGCAAATCATTAGGGTTAATGTTGATTTCCACATCATCGGCTTCAGGCATGATCGCCACAGTGATGGCCGAGGTGTGGATACGCCCTTGCGACTCGGTCTCTGGCACGCGTTGCACGCGGTGTGTGCCCGCTTCAAATTTGAGGCGCGAATACACCCCCTGCCCCTTGATCAGAGCGATCATTTCTTTATATCCCCCTACGCTATTCTCACTCGAGCTAACAATCTCTACTTTCCAGCGTTTTAAATCCGCATAACGGCAGTAAGCTCTAAAGAGATCGCCCACAAAGATACCCGCCTCATCGCCCCCTGTGCCCGCGCGCAATTCTAAGTAAATATTCTTGTTGTCATTAGGGTCTTTGGGGATGAGCAAAACTTTAATGCGCGCCTCAAGACCGGCTTTTTGATCCTCTAAGTCTTTAAGTTCCTCTTTAGCCAGCTCGCCTAGCTCCCTATCCTCAAGCAAGGTTTTATTTTCTTGGATATTCTCCAATATGCCTAGATATTCCTTAGCACAACTGGCTAGCTCCTCTAAACTGGCTTGTTCTTTACTCAGCTCGGTGAGCTGGCGCACATCATTTAAAACTTCCGGTTGGGTTAAGCTAGTCGCAAGCGCATCGTAGCGCGCCACGACTTCCTTTAATTTTTGGGGGAGCACGGATTAACTGGCTAAAGCGATCTTTTTCACGCTCGCATTGAGTCTAGAAACCTTTCTAGATGCGGTGTTTTTCTTCAAAATGCCTTTGCTCACGAATTTATGCAATTCCTTATTGGCCACTTTCAGGGACTCTTGGGCTTTGGGGACATCATTTTGTGCCACCGCCTCACGCACCGCTTTGATGATATTTTTAATGCGGGTTCTGTAAAAGCGGTTGCGCTCGGTGCGCTTGATGGTTTGGCGAATCCTTTTCTCAGCGGATTTATGGTTGGCCACTACTTAATCCTTTTATCAAAAATAATGTGGCAAAATTCTAGCCAAAAGCGCATTAAAGACAAATTAAATAGGGTGCTGGCATGATTTTTGGGACTGACGGGGTGCGGGGGAAGGCGGGAGTGGAGATCACGCCCATGTTTGTGATGCAATTAGGCATTGCGGCTGGGTTGTATTTTAGCAAGAATGCCCTTAGTCATAAAATCCTAGTGGGCAAAGACACGCGCAAGAGCGGGTACATGATTGAAAATGCCCTAGTGAGTGCGCTCACTAGCGTAGGTTATGATGTGATCCAAATTGGACCCATGCCCACGCCTGCCATCGCATTTTTGAGCGAGAATATGCGCTGTGATGCGGGTGTGATGATCAGTGCGAGTCATAACCCCTTTGAGGATAACGGCATTAAGTTTTTCGATCGCTTTGGCTACAAGCTCCAAAGAGAGAGTGAGCTAGAGATTGAAAAGATTTTTGCTAATGAAAACTTGGTTCGCAATAGTTGCCAAGTGGGGGTAGGCATTGGGAGTTCTAAGCGCATTGATGATGTGATCGGGCGTTACATCGTGCATTTGAAAAACTCCTTCCCCAAGCATTTGAGCTTGCAGGGTATGCGCGTGGTGATTGACACTGCCAATGGAGCCGGCTACAAGGTCGCCCCCATTGTCTTTAGCGAGCTGGGAGCCGATGTGATTGTGATTAATAACAAACCCAATGGGAGTAATATCAACGCCCAATGTGGCGCGCTCTTCCCCTTAGAACTGAGTCAAGAGGTCAAACGCTACCGCGCAGATTTGGGCGTCGCTTTAGATGGGGATGCCGATCGGCTGGTGGTGGTGGATAATTTGGGGCAGGTGGTGCATGGCGATAAGCTCATCGGCGTGTTAGCCAGCTACCAGCACCAAAACCAGCAACTAGCCCAAGCCAAGGTCGTGGTAACCAGCATGAGCAATTTAGCCCTGCAAGAATATTTGGACACGCAAGGGATTAGCATGGTGATCTGTGATGTGGGGGATAAATTTGTCAGCGCAGCAATGATCGAGCACAAAGCCAATTTTGGAGCTGAGCAGAGTGGGCATATCATCTTGGGGGATTATTCTAAAAGCGGGGATGGAATCATGAGTGCTTTGCAGGTGAGTGCGCTCTTGGTGCAGGCCAATAAACCCAGTTGCGAGGTGCTCAACCCCTTCAAGCTCTGCCCCCAAGTGCTTGAAAACCTACCCATCAAGCACAAAAAGCCCCTAGAGAAAATCCCGGGCTTTAAAGAAATGATCAAAAACCTAGAACAACACCATATCCGCCATCTGATCCGCTACTCAGGCACCGAAAATCTCTTGCGTATTTTGCTAGAGGGTAAAGATAGCACATTGTTAAAAAGCAAGACTCAAGAACTCAAAACCTTTTTTCATGAAAAACTAGGTTAAGCCTTGAGACGCGCACTGGTTTATTTTGTCTTAGCTGGGGTAGTGGCTCTCATTGGCGATCAAGCCCTAAAACAAGTGATTTTAGAAGGGTTTAGATACCATGGTCCTGTGATCTCCATTGTCTTGGCCTACAATAAGGGCGTGGCTTTTTCGATGTTGGATTTTTTAGGCCCTTGGCTCAAATATTTACAGGTGCTTTTGATTGTGGGGATGGTCTTCTTATTGGTGCGGCAAAAAGATTTTTTTATCCCCAATGCCCTCCCATTTGGGCTGGTGCTAGGAGCGGGTAGCTCTAACATTTTAGATCGCTTCGTGCATGGGGGGGTGGTGGATTATGTCTATTGGCATTATCAATTTGATTTTGCGATCTTTAATTTAGCCGATGTGTTGATCGATGTGGGTGTGGGTCTTTTGGTGATCCAGATGTTAAGACAAGGGGCTTTTAAGGCAAAAAACAAACAAGATCGGGTAAAATAGTGGCTTATGGTCGCGTAGCTCAGTGGTAGAGCACTACCTTGACATGGTAGGGGTCGCTGGTTCAAGTCCAGTCGGGACCACCATTTCACTACGGACACATGTTTAACCCCTAGATTGCAACAAAATGCCTCAAGAATTGCCCCATATGATTAAAGAATGCGCTTGTAAATGAGATCATAGAGCAAGAAAAATCCGTGATTGGGGTATTTTATCTTTAAGACAATCTCACATATAAAAAAGGTAGAATGGGGGGTTTAAGCCCTTTGTGATTGGAGGTTGTGTGGTGATCTGGAGAGTAGTGGTGTTGGTGGGGTTGTTCTTAAGTGGGGGTATGCTTGCTAAGGAGCAGGATTTTTTGGTTGCCCAGCAAGCTTATGTGTGCCACCAGTATGACAAAGCTTTGCAACACTACCAAAAAGCCCTCAAAGCAGGCGATAAACGCGTTTATATGGCTTTGGGGAATTTTTATTCTGATACAGACAATTATGACTATAATGATGATGAAAAAGCCATTGGGTATTATAACACGGCGGGCGATTTGGGGAGTGTGGATGCCTATTTGAGCATCGCAAACATTTATGTTATGGGGAATGATGCTTTTAATAACAATATTGTCACCAATGTCCGTAAAGACAACCTTGAGGCTCTCGTATATTACCAAAAGGCAGCACAGATGGGATCAGCTGAGGGGTATGTGGGTTTGGGTGATGTTTATTTAGATGGGGGTTATGGGGTGCTTGAGGACGATCAAAAATCCTTAGAATATTACCAAAAGGCAGCACAGATGGGATCAGCTGAGGGGTATTATAAATTGGGAAGAACCTATGAATATGGGAGCTATGCGGTCAAACAAAACATCCCAAAAGCCCTAGAGTATTATAACAAAGCGGGGGAATTAGGGTATGCTCAAGCCTATGATAGGTTGGGGTTTATCTATAAAATGGGGGATGCTGGGAGTGCTGGTGATCCTAGAGATGTGGGGGTTGATGAGGACAAATCGGCAGAATACTACCGCAAGGCAGAAGCACTCAACAAACAACAAGAGGATAAATCCCCTGCTAAGTGCCCTTAAACACAAATCTACACGATTTTATGCTAGACTTTTTGGATTTTGCTTTTTATCGTGGGTTTGTTGGTTTTGACTCCATTCAAAGGCTTTTGCCATGTTAGCTAGTGAGGGCTCTTTAAATAAAGCTTCCTCTGTCAATAAAACTTTTGGCACCATTGTGATTAGTTATGTGCTCTTGGCTCTCTTAGGGGCACTGTTACTGAGCCTATCGCCTATGCGGCTCAAACCCATTCCCTTTATTGACTTGTTTTTTACCTCTGTTTCAGCAGTCTGTTTGACCGGGCTTATCACATTCAATCCGGCAACCGATCTGAGTATCTATGGGCAGGCGGTGATAATGGGCTTGATCCAAGCTGGGGGGTTTGGTTACATGGGGTTAGCGGGCTTTTTGTTCTTGATTTTGGGTAAGCGCATGGATTTTAAAGGGCGTATGTTGCTCAAAGAATCCCTAGATTACCCCAACATGCAAGGCATTATCAGATACCTTAAAAAAATCCTCCTTTTCACGCTCTGCATTGAGGGGCTAGGTGCACTCATCTTAACTTTGTATTTTCTCTCCAATATGCCTTTCAAACAAGCCCTGTGGGCGGGGATCTTCCATGCCATCTCGGCTTTCAACAATGCCGGTTTTAGTGTCTTTGAGTCCAATTTGGTAAATTACCGCAATGATGTCGTGGTTAATCTGACAATTTGTTTGCTTATTATCCTAGGTGGGCTGGGGTTTTTGGTCTTGAGTGAATGTTATGATTACCGCAACAAATCGCGTTGGAGCGTGCATACGCGCATTGTTCTCATCGCTACGGCTATTTGCATTGTGTTAGGTATGGCGGTGCTCTTGCTCTTTGAGTGGGATAACCCCAAGAGTTTTGGCGAATCGAACTGGTTTGAGAAGATTTTAGGCGTGTTTTTTATCTCGGTCAATCTACGCACCGCCGGCTTTAACACCATTGACATGTCTGGCTTGCACGATCAAAGCTTGTTTTTCTCTTCCTTGCTCATGGTGGTAGGCGCAGCTCCGGGGGGCACGGCTGGGGGCATTAAGATCACTACCATGACTCTCTTGCTAGTATATGCTTATTGCACGCTTAAAGATAGAGAAATGGTGCTATTCCAAAGGACCATCCCCCAAGCCCTTGTCAAAAAATCCTTTCTAGTTTTTATCATCACCATGTTTTATATCATCATCTCGGTGATGATTTTGAGTGCCACTGATGACACCCAAAACAAGCATTTTTTACACTTGCTCTTTGAGATTTGCTCTGCCTTTGGAACGGTGGGGGCCAGCACAGGTGATGGAGGTAGTCTCTCATTTGCAGCCACTTTTACCAATTTTGGTAAGCTCTATTTGATTGTTTTGATGTTTATGGGGCGTGCGGGGGTTTTGATGTTTAGCATGGCACTTATTGGCAAGAGTAAAACACGTCATATCAAATATCCCGAAGAAGGAGTGCTTTTATGAAAACTTATGCGGTTTTAGGTCTGGGTAAATTTGGTTCGCATGTGGTGCATGGCTTGGTAGAAAATGGCGAACAAGTGATTGCGATGGATATTAATGAAGAGAGTATCAAGGTTTTTAAGGGCGTGTGCGACAATTTATTTATCATTGATAGCACCGACATTAACGCTTTAAAGGATGCGGGGATTGGGGAGGTGGATACCGCCATTGTGAGTATTGGGCAGAATGTGGAAGCCTCGATTTTAAGCGTGATGGCTCTCAAAGAAATTGGAGTCCCTGAGGTCATTGCCAAAGCCTCGACACTCATCCATGGCAGGATTTTATCCAAGATCGGCACGGATCGCGTGATCTATCCTGAACGCGATGCGGCTAAAAGACTGGTAAAAAGTTTATCTTTTAACCCCAATTTAGAAGTGCTAGATGTTACCAATAGCATGAAGATTATCCGTTTGAATGTTGGCAATGCGCATGCCGATCGGCAAGTGCAAGATTTTTTGCATTCTTTCCAAGCGGATTTAAAAATTGTGGCGCTCAAGCGTGAAAACAAGTGGATTTATAACATTGAGCCATCGCTCATCTTAAAACTTGAGGATACTTTGTTGCTGTTTGGGCATGCTAGGGAAGTGGAAATATTCTTGGCTAGTAAGGACGCTTTGAAGTTTAAAAAGTGATGGGGTGCTTGACTTATTGCCCTTTAAACTTGCCTGTGCTAGACTTGATCCTAAAAATCAGTGGTTAAAATGATAGAGAGTGTAGAGATTAAAAAGGGGTTGGTTTTTGCCCATGCCTGCTTGGAATTTAGCCCCCATTTGAATGTGATCAGCGGGGCTAGTGGGAGCGGTAAGAGTGTTTTGATTGATTGTATTTTGGCTAGTCTAGGCTTGCAAGAAGTGCGCGCCCAAAGCATCACCACCCTTTACAAAGACAATAACCACACCCGCCACCTCCAAGCCTTTAAAGACAAAAAAACCAAGCGCACCTTGGATCACAAACCCACCACTAAAAAAGCCCTCCAAGATCGTTTTGCCCCCCTTGTGTTACACATCTCTAGCCACAAACACGCTCAAGAGCTCACCCCTAGCTTTTTGCTAGAACTCTTAGATGGCTATATAGACCCCCAACTCACCCACACTTTCCAAGAGACCCACCAAGCCTACACCCAAGCCCGCCAAGAGCTTGCCAAACAGCAACAAGAGGCAACGCATTTAGACATGCTCAAAGAAATGGCGCGTTTTGAGTTAGCCCAATTACAGAGCGTGGATTTACAAGAGGGGAGCTATACCCATCTTTTGGAACTCAAAAAAGCCTACAGCTCCAAAGAAAAAATGGCAAGCCAAATCAAGGCGGGCTTAGAAGCCCTAGAACATAGTTTTGAGATCACCAAAGCCCTCCAGTACACCCCAACCCCCAAAGAACCCCTAGAAGCCCTGCTAGAGGAAGCCAAACAAGCCCTAAGCGATCGCCTCTGCCAGCTAGAGGAACTTGAAGAGATGGATATTCAGGATTTGCTAGATAAAACCAACAAATTAGGCGCAATTTTGAAAAAATACGGGAGTGAGGCACAAGCTAGGGCGAGAAAAGAAACCTTGAGTGCAGATTATGAGCGTTATTGTGCCCATGCCCATAATTTGGAAAAGCTCCAGCAACAAGCCCAAGACCTAGAACAAGAGTGCTTGAAACTAGCTCTAGAGATCAAACAAGAACGCCTAAAATATCTGCCCTCTATGCAAGAAAATTTGGAAAGCTACACCCAACAACTCCTGCTTAAAAAACCCGCCTTGAGCTTGCAAGCCACCCCACTGGGCACAAAAGGTTTAGAGAGCTTGGAAATTACACTGGGCAACGCGCCTTTAGCCCATGTGAGTGCGGGCGAGTTTAACCGCTTGCGTTTGGCACTCTTGGCTTTAAAGGCAAGCTTGAAAAAACAAGTCTTGGATTGCCCAGCACAAACCATTATTGTTGATGAGCTGGATACCAATCTGAGCGGGCGGGAGAGTGCAAGCGTAGCGTTGATCTTAAAGGAACTCAGCGCGATTTATCAGATCATCGCCATCTCCCATGCCCCCCACTTGCCCGCTATTGCCGATCGGCATTTTTTAGTCCATCAAGAAGGCTCCTTAACTTCTGTCAAACCCCTCAATAAAGATGAGCAGACCCTAGAAATCGCACGCATGGTGGATGCCAATTTGGGCAAAGAAGCCCTAGCCTATGCAAAACGCATGTTAGAACCCAAATGATGCCCTATGCCCTGCTCCACCAGCTAGCCCACCTCTTAAAGCAACAAAGCAAGATTACAATCCGCCACCACCAAAACCTTTTGAGTCTAGACACCCCCCATTATTTGTTTAAAGCCTTGATGCAACAAGCCCAAAGTTATGTCTATGTGGATCAAACCCGGCTGAGCGTGTCCAAAACCCCTTTTAATTTGGCTTTGGAAAAATACGCCTCCAATGCCCAAATTTTAGATGCCTTTTTAGAAAATGAGGATCGCATTTTAAAAATCGCCCTAGAATGCCCCCATGCGTATAAAAAAATCCGTGCTTGTTTGCAATTAGAATTTACCGGCAAACACAGCAACGCCATTTTATTAGACGCGCAAAACAAGGTCATCGAAGCCTTGCGCTTTATCAAAGAAACACAGAGTTACCGCCCCGTGCTCAAAAACCAAGTGTTGCTCCCCTTGCAAAAACCCCATTTCAAACGCCCGCCCCTAGAGCCCCTAAGCACGCCTGATTTTTTGCAAGCCTTGCAAGATTTGCATGGTGCCTATAGTGCTAAACTCCTTAGTGCCAAAAAAAGCAACCTTGAAAGCCTGTGGCTTAAAAAAAAGCAAAACTTGCAAACGGTGTTGCAAGACTTGCCCAGTGCCCCGTATTTGGCTAGCCTAGCCCAACAAAAACACGCACACGCCTCTTTGATCCTCTCCAATTTGCACCGCCTAGATCCTAAGGTAATTTATAGCCCTGTGCTTAAATTAGAGAATGAGGATATTGAACTCCCCAAAAATGCCCGCTCGCTCAGTGATGCCACCAATAAGCTTTTCAAAGAATCCAAAAAATGCAAACAAAAATCCGCCCATGTTGCTCTGCAAAGAGATAATCTAACCTCCAAAATTGCCTTTTTAGATGCCAAATTGGTGCTTTTAGAACATGCCAGCTTAGAAGAACTGGCAATTTTAGCCCCCCCAAAAAATACAGCCAAGAAAAAAGCCCCCCCAGCGCGCTTTGAAAGTTTTGAGATTGAGGGGGTTAAGGTGCTCATCGGGCGCAATGAAAAGGAAAACCGTGAATTGTTGAAAATGGCGCGCTCTCAAGACATTTGGGCGCATATCCAAGACAAGCCCAGCGCACACATGCTAATCTTCACCCACCCTAATAAACCCTCTAGCTCCTTGCTTTTAAAGGCTTGCACACTCTTAGCCAAACTCTCTTACCCACACACCAGTAGCCAGCAAAGTTTAAAAGTGCGGATTGATTACACGCCAAAAAAGCATGTCAAGTTTACCAGCAAGCCCAACAATAAGGCTTATGTTACCTACACGCATTTTTCTAGCTTGAGCGTGGGGATTTGAATTTTAGACACAAGAACTACGCAACCTTTAAATCTCCTTTTAATCGTGGAGTGGGTGCTAAGGGGAGATAAGCGGGATTGACTTAAGAACTTGTGTTACAATAACAAAAACAAATGAAGGGATAACAATGGCGGTATGGCTATTTGGTGGGCAGGGCTCACAACATGTAGGCATGGGACAGGATTTGTGCGCGCATTCTAGCTTGGCTAAACAAATGTGTGAGGAGGCTAGCGATGTGTTAAAGCGGGATATGCCCAAGTTACTATGGAGCGAAAATGCAGACCTCAACAAGAGTGCCTATACCCAAAGTGCAATTTTTTTAGTTTCCATGATGGCTTTTAGGCTCTTTGCCAGCCAAGCGGGCTCGCTTGTGCCTAAAATGGGTTTGGGGCATTCTTTGGGGGAAATTAGCGCTAATGGGGCGAGTGGGGCATTGAGCCTAGAACAGGGCTTAAGGCTGGTCTTTGAGCGGGGGAGATTGATGGAAGAGGTTTGCACTAGGCATGCCAAAGAGTTAGGCATGTTGGCGGTGTTAGGGGCACAAACAGAGGGTATTTTAGCCTATTGTGATCAAGCAAGGGCACAGGGACAATTACTCCATGTGGCTAACTTCAATGGTTCTCAAGTCGTGTTAGCTGGGGAAAAGGAGTTCTTGCAACGCCTAGAGCCCAAAAGCTTAGGGGCTAAAAAATTGGTGCTCTTGCCTATGAGCGTGGTGAGCCATTGCGAGGTTTTAGCCCCGATGCTAGCAGATTTTCAAGTCCTATTAAAATCAAGCTTGCAAGACTCTTATGCCTTTGGCATTGTCTCAAACGCCACAACCCAAATTTACCAGAACAAAGCTGATGCCCTAGAATGCTTGGGGGTGCAACTGGTTAAACCCGTACTTTACGATCGCTGTTTGCAAGTGTGCGAGGCACAAGCGGATTACTATATCGAATTTGGCACCAGCGTGCTTAAAAATCTCAACAAACGCTTGAGCAACAAACCCACCTTGAGCATCACAGATACCGCCAGTTTGGAGGAAGCCTTAAAATTTGTCCAAGATCACTAGCACCCCACAAGGAAGATCGCATGAGGAAATTGTCTTTGCAATTTGCTTTGGGGGTTTTAGCCCCGCTGTCTCTCTCTTTAGAAGCCTTTGATTATAAGTTAAGTGGGTTTGCCAATCAGGCAGCCACAATCGGGTTTAACCAAGATCAAGTGAATAGGAGTAAAGGGATTTATCCCATGCAACAATATGCCACCATTGCGGGCTACCTCGCCCTTGATTTTAATCTCTTGCCCAAAACCTTAACCGGACATAGCCTCAAGGGGAGTATTGGGGGCATGGTTGCGGGTGTTTTGTATGATGGCACAAAGCACTTTCAGGGGGGCTCTGTGGTCTATCAAAATTTTGGTTACTACGATGGTTTTCTAGGGGGTGGGGCAGATGTGTTGCAAAGCGATAGCGTCACCACTAAAAATAGAAAAATGACTAATTATGTCCATGATTATATCTTTAGTGATGCTTATTTGGAATACGATTATAAAAATTTCTTTGGGATCAAGGCGGGGCGTTACCGCTCCTTTGCACCCTATAAATCTGGACAGACAGAGGGTTTTGAGGTCTATGGGCAGTTTAAACATGTCCGCTTGTGGTGGTTTAGCTCTTGGGGGCGTGCTTTTTCAACCGGTGCGCGCATAAGGGATTGGTATGCCGCACGGGTATTTTATAGTGGGGGTTACTACAAAAATAGCAATGGGGGTTGGAGTCCTAGAGGGCATAAGGTTGCCTACGGAACACATGCCATCCAGCTCACTTACAAAAAACACCATCTATTAGCCGAAGGGTTCTTTTATTTTTCTCCCAAGATGTTTAATGCACCGGGTTTGCGCATAGGGTGGGATAGCAACCCCAATTTTCAGGGCTTGGGCTTTCGTTCCAACACCGAGATCACCGCCTTTTTCCCCATGTACTACCCATGGATGGTGATTGGGGCAAATGGAGCCAATATCTACCGTTATGATAACCCAACTACACCTAATGGGCAAAGCCTCATCATCCGGCAACGCTTTGATTTTAACCAATTTTTCATTTTGGGGACTTTCTATAAAAACTTCCGCAATGTGAATGCCTATGTCGGCAACACGGGCAACCTCGCTGGGGTGGAACTTTATAGCAATAGCCTGTGGGCAGGTTACGCGGGCACGGCTTTAAAGGCAGATGCGGTAACTGGGTCGTTAGTTTATGGGGGCACGCATTTTAAAAAGAAATTTACATGGCGGATGACTTGGCAGTGGAGCAGTGCCCCAGTTTCTTATGAGGGACGGGTTGTATTTTCGGTGATCTACCAAGTTACGCCGTGGCTTAAAATGCTTGTTGATTTGGCCTATTATGGCTTGCACACTAACAAGGGTTACCAAGCGGGCTTGAATGGACCTTGCAACCCACAGAAGACCTATTGTGGGGGCAATTATCAAGATCGCAGCGCGCTCTACACGCAACTGATCGCCTCTTTCTAGGGATCGCCACTATCTTTTTGGTTACACTTAGTAGCATATCGGTCTATTATTTTTTATAAAGATAGAAAAAAGGGATGGTGCGCTCTCGTGTCAAGGGTGTTTTTTGTTAAAATGTGTGACATTATCAAAAAGGAGTGTTACCATGAGTAAGGCGAGCGAGCAGGACCTGAGAGGCAGGTATTGTTTTTTCTCAAAAGTTCTTTTAATAGGTCCCTTGGTCTTTTCTGCAGCTTTTGCTTTTGATTACAAGTTGAGTGGCAAGGCCGAACAAACCTCGTGGATTGGATTTAACCAACACCAAATCGATCGCTCTAGGGGCATTTACCCCACCCAACAATACGCCACCATCTCGGGTTATTTGGATTTGAGTTTTAATTTGCTACCCAAAAAGGTGAGCGATCATAGTCTAAAAGGGGCTATTGCAGGCATGGTTGGGGGGGTTTTGTATGATAGCACACGCCATTCCAAAGAGGGGAGCGTGCTTTATAAGATTTATGGCTATTATGATGGCTACTTGGGCGGGGCTTCCAATATACTATCCACCGATACCATTGCGGTTCAGAATGCCAAAAAACATGCAATGAGACACACCTATATTTTCAGCGATGCGTATTTGGACTACCAGTATAAAAATGTCTTCGGAGTCAAAGCTGGGCGTTACAATTCTACCATGCCCTATCGAAGCGGGAAAACACAGGGTTTTGAAGTCT
Source organism: Helicobacter mehlei (assembly GCF_003660265.1). GTDB lineage: Bacteria > Campylobacterota > Campylobacteria > Campylobacterales > Helicobacteraceae > Helicobacter > Helicobacter mehlei. The sequence continues at coordinate 81,126 of NZ_QXQP01000002.1, read as the reverse complement.
TTGGGCAATACAAGCATGCGCGCTTGGTGTGGTTTAGCTCTTGGGGGCGCGCGATTGTGGGGGGGGGCTTTTTGATCGATTGGTATGCGCCCAGAACAAGCTATAATGGGGATTACACCAAAAATAGCCAAGGGGGCTGGGATCCACATGGCAAGAAACTTTCCTATGGCACCCATGCGGTGCGCCTCATCTACAACCGCCACAAGCTCTTAACCGAGTTTTTTTACTACTTTTCGCCCAAAGCGTTCAATGCCCCGGGTTTTCAGGTGGGCTGGGACACTAACCCCAATTTTAGCGGTAAGGGTTTCCGCTCCCACACACACTTGATCGCCTTTTTCCCCATGTATTATCCATGGATGCTGGTTGGTAAAGATGGCAAGCCCATTTACAGATATGACAGCCCCGCCACGCCTAATGGGCAAAGCCTCATCATCCGCCAACGCTTTGATTACAACAATTTTTATCTCATCGGGGCGTTTTATAAGAATTTTAAAAACACCAATGCCTATGTGGGCAATATGGGTAACCCCTCGGGTGTGTTGATGGGCAATGATAGTATTTATGCTGGTGTAGCAGGCACGGCTTTAAAAGCAAATGCGGTTACAGGAATGATTTCTTATGGGGCTACGCATTTCAAAGAAAAATTTTCATGGAAGATGGTTTGGCAATGGACAAGTGCCCCGGTTGCTTGGGAAGGGCGTTATATGCTCACGTTGGGCTACACATTTAACAAGGTGTTAAAAGGGAGCGTGGATTTACTCTACTATGGCATACATACCAATAAAGGTTACCAAGCGGGCTTAAATGCGCTTTGTACCAAGGGTTGTCAGGGCGGTTACCAAGATCGTAGCGCGCTCTATACGAGCTTGATCGCGTCATTTTAGTGCCAAGATAGTTACAATAGAAAATAGAGTGGTGTTGTTCTTTTGGAAAAACGAAAGAAAATATGGAAAAACAAGGCAAATCATACTATTATTGTGCCTTGTAAGGGTAAATGCTCGTTAAAGCTAACCAAAATCTTGAGGAGATTGGGATGAAGAGTTTAAGTAAGCAGGTTTTAGCGTTGGCGGCTCTGACGGGCGGATTAGAATCTTTTGAATATAAATTAGCCGGTTGGGCAGAGTCTTTTTCTAAGATTGGATTTAATAACAGCAAGATTGATGAATCTAAAAACATCTACCCTACGGAGACTTTTGTAACGGTCGTGGGGCAGGGGCGGATTGATTTTAGCCTATTGCCTAAAAAACTAGAAGGGCATAGCCTTAAGGGGAGCATTGGAGGAACCGTGGGTGGTGTAGCTTATGATGGGACCAAGCACCTCCCCGGTGGGACGCAAATCTTTAACTACATTGGTTATTACAATGGTTTTATGGGGAATCGTTTCTTAGATCCGGATATCTCTAAAAACACCAGAACCTACGTTTTTAATGAAGGGTGGTTAGGATACACCTATAAACACATTTTTGGGATCAAGGCGGGGCGTTACGAGTCGGAGGCAGACTATATGAGTGGCTATACGCAGGGGTTTGATACTTTCGTGCGCTTTAAAGACAAGCACCATGCCACTTATAAGCTTTCTTGGTTTAGCTCTTGGGGGCGTGCCTTTGCCTATGGCGAATGGTTGTATGACTATTATTCGCCCCGTTCGGCCTACACCACGCCTAATGGCGTGCAATGCACGGAGTGCCCTAGCGGGAAGAGAGGTAAGTTAGTCAATTATGGAATCCATGCACTCTCTTTTGCCTACACAAAAGATTTTCAGAAATTGGGCAGTGCCTTTAGCATCAGCCATTTTTATTACTTTGCGCCCAAAACTTATAACACGATCGGGGTTGATTTGAAATACGATACGAATCCTAAGTTTGATGGGGTGGGTTTTCGATCCCAAACGCGTGCAGTTGCGCTCTTCCCCATTTACTACGATCGCCTCGTTTATACCACAAACTCCCAAACAGGCACGATCAATTACGGGGATTTTGCCTACCGCTATGGGACCAAAATGAGTAAAACCGGACAATCTTTATTGATCCGCCAACGCTTTGACATGAATGAGTTCAATTTTGGTGGGGCTTTTTATAAGGTGTGGCAAAATGCTAATTCCTTCATTGGGACTACGGGCAACCCTCTAGGGATTGACTTTTGGACCAATAGTGTCTATGATGTGGGGCAGTCTTTGAGCAATGTTGTGGGCACGGATGCGGTGAGTGGCTGGATTTTTGGTGGGGGTGTGCATAAAAAATGGCTTTGGGGCATTTTGATGCGTTGGACAAGCGCACTCAAAGCCAATGAAGGGAGTAGTGCTGTCAATGTGGGATACAAATTTACCCAAGCTTTAAAAGCAGAGGTTAAATTAGAGTATTATGGGTTGATCATGCACAAAGGTTATTTAGAAGGCGTGTGGGGTAATCCTGTTGCCTATGCTAAAGCAAATGGTATTAGTAACAGCGTGCTTTATTCGAGGCGTTATAGCGATAGAAGCCACCTGATGGTAACCATCACGGCTCAGTTTTAAATTGTTGTCTTAAGAGAGGGGGTATGGAAAAATTAACGAGGATGTGATGAAAAAGATCGTTTTGTTGTCCAAAAGTTTAGTGGCTCTTTTAGCTATGTCGCCTGCCCAAGCCCTTGATTGGAGAAATCTCGAATCCTTTGCAAAATTCAAAGCAGGGGCGGAGTCGTTCTCTAAGATCGGGTTTAATAACAAGCCCATTAACACCAATAAGGGTCTTTACCCCACAGAAACTTTTGTCACTGTGGTGGCTTACTTGCAATTAGATTTTCCCGAGCTCTTGCCCAAGAGTGCCACCGCCAATGGGCATCACATGTCTGGAAGTTTGGGGGGTTTTGGCGGGGGACTCATTTATGATGGGACCAAGCACCTGATCAACGAGGCCACGGGCAAACCTTATGGGGCGATGGATTGGAACTACTTTGGCTACTATGGGGGTTTGGTGGGGCAAAAACCTTGGGCGCAGTGCTGGTATGGACTAGGTGGGGGCAAAGAGTCAGATTATGCGGGTTTGAGTGCAGCCCAGCTACAAGCTATGTCAGATGCCACGACCGTTCCTAACCCTAATGGTGGAACAATGAGTGCAGCCGATTGTGTGCAAGGCTATGCCAACAACACACGCAATTATGTCATTTACAACGCCTACATCGACTACTCTTATAAAGACATTTTCCGCTTTAGAGGGGGGCGTTACGAATCGCCAGCAGATTACATGAGTGGCTACACCCAAGGCTTGGACATGACCTTGAAATTGGGCAATTTTAAGTTTTGGTGGTTTAGCTCCTTTGGACGGGGCTTTGCCTATAACGAATGGTTGTATAACTTCTATTCGCCCAAGACCTATACGTTAGCCAATGGGAGCAAGATTAACCCCGGGGTGCATGCCTTTTACATCACATGGGAGTATAAGGGCTTAAGCATTGTCCCCTTTGTTTATTTCTCTCCCAACAACGAATACGACCCCAACTTCACAATCACCTACGACTCTAAGCCGGGCTTTAAAGGGATAGGCTGGCGATCCCAGACCGATATTACGGTGCTCAACCCCTTTTATGCTAAACGCTTTTGGAACACCTACCAGTTTGGCATGATTTCGCGCAAGAACGCCCATAGCTTGATGATCAAACAGCGTTTTGACTACAACAACTACAACTTTGGGGGGGGCATTTATAAGAGCTTTGGGAATGCCAACTGGATGATTGGCTACCATGGTAACCGCTTGGGCTTTGACTTTTGGACCAATAGCGTCTATGCCAATACCCTCAACTCTCTATCCTACATGATGGATGCGGATGCCTTTACCGCCTTTTTATTTGGCGGGGGTGTGTATAAAAAATGGCTTTGGGGTGTGATTGGGCGTTTGACCTATGGGCCACGCGCGGATGAACAAAGTCTGGCCTTCAACTTGGGCTATCAGTTTTCTAAGCATTTTTATGCAGATATCAAGGTGGAGTATTATAACCAGATCGTGCACAAGGGTTATAAGGTGGGTTGGAATGGTCCCTATTTGCCCGATCAGCCAGCAACTTATCAAGACAGAAGCCATATTTTTACGGAGATCAAGGTCAAACTTTAGAGGTCCTATGAAAGACTCTGCAACACTCCTTGTGGGTGCCTTATTCTGCGTGTGTTGTGTGGATTTGCTGGGGGCTTTTAAATATAAGTTGAGTGGGAGTGCGGAGTCAGTCTCCAAGATTGGTTTTAACCACTCGCCTATTAATTCGGCTAAGGGTATCTTCCCCACCGAGAGTTTTGTAACCATGACCTTGAAGCTCCAAGCCGATGCCACCTTGTTAAATAAAAATGGGCACAAGATCACAACGGGCATTGGGGGGAGTGTGGGGCAATTGGCCTATGATAGCACCAAGAACCTCATCGATCAGAGCACCGGGCAGGTCTATGGCTCTAAACTTTACTACTACATTGGGAGATGGTGGGATTTTTTGGGCAATGCCCCTTGGAAAAAATCTAATATTTTATCCACCAAAAACGCCAAACCCTATGTGCTCTATAACCTTTTTTTACAATATGACTACAAGGGCATTTTCACCTTTATAGGTGGGCGTTATTTAGCCAAGACAACCTTTGTAAGTGGTTATACAGAGGGTTTTGAGGTCTCCTATAAATTCCTCTCCTATTTTCGATTCCGCTGGTTTAGCTCCTTTGGCAGGGCTCTAGCTACGGGAGAATTTATCCGCCCTTGGTATGCCCCCATCACCACGACCAACAAAAAGGGCGAAGATGTGGATTTGGGCATCCATGCGGTGGGCATTAATTACGATACCCGCTATTTTTCCCTAGTGCCCTTTGTCTATTTTTCACCTAACACCTACACCACGCCCGGCTTTAAGCTCCACTACAATTCTAATGCCACCTTTGATGGGATAGGTTTTAAATCCCTAACTGAAATGACGGTGATTTTTCCCATTTATAGCGCACATTTAGCCGATACTTGGTATCGTGGGATGCAACTAGGGAAGGGCGGGGTGAGCATTTATATCTGCCAGCGTTTTGATTGGAATCAATTCAACTTTGGGGGCGGGTATTACCAAAACATCAGGAACGCCAACGCCAAAATGGGTTGGTATGGGAATCCCATTGGGATTGATTATCGCGATGCGAGTATCTATGGGGGGCTCATGGATAACATGCTCTCTCCCGATGCCATTACCGGCTTTATCTTTGGGGGTGGAGTGTATCGCAAGTTTTTTTGGGGCATGCTAGGCAAACTCACCTTTTCACCCCGTGCTAATGAACAAAGTGTCGCGCTCAACTTAGGATTTAAGTGGAGTCGCTATGTTTCTAGCGATGTTAAGATCGAATACCACGAGGTCTATACCCACAAGGGCTATAACATCGCCCAGTGGTATGTCCGTGATTACAGCGTGGGCGCAACCGCGCAAGATAGAAGTTATCTAATGACCTCTATCAAGGCACAATTTTAAATGGGGTTGTAACATGGATACACAATACCCAAGCCCTTATTTTCTAGGGTTTTTTGATATTCTAAAGTCAGGAGGTAAATCATGTTAAAATGGAATCACAACACACAGGGAGGTTTGAATTGAATACCCGCGCGCCTTCTAAACCTAAATGGTTAAAATCTATGCTTGTTTTAGCACAGCTAGGCTCTTTGCACGCCCTAGATTATAAACTTTCGGGCGAGTTGGATCTATTTAGCAAAGTGGGGTTTAACAACGCCCCATTAAATTCCAAATTGGGGATTTACCCGACCGAGAGTTTTGCCTCTGTGGTGGGGAATGTCTATTTTAATGTGGGCTTATTGCCCAAACATGTTGCCGATCACACGCTAAGATTTGGGATAGGCGGGGAAGTGGGGGGCGTGATCTATGATGGCACAAAATTAAGGGTTGATCATGGGCATGATGACCAGCGTTATGGCTCAGTAATTTACAACTTTATTGGGGGCTGGCATGGTTACTTTTTTAACCAATATTTCAGCCCAACTTATGATGGGGTAGGCAAATCGGGTGCCCTGCACGCTAGACCCTATGTCTTGGATAATGCCTATTTGGATTATAACTACAAAGATGTTTTTGGTTTTAAGCTAGGGCGTTACACCGCCAACATTGATTTGATGAGCGGGTCTAACCAAGGTTGGGAGCTGTATTACAGACCCACTAAAAATTTTAAACTCTGGTGGTGGAGCTCCTATGGGCGGGGCTTGGCGTTTAACTCTTGGATTTATGAGTTTTATGCGGTTGTCCCCTATCTCAAGCCCGGGGGCAATCCTGCTAACAATAGCTCATGGATTAACTACGGCTGGCATGGCGCGAGTGCCACCTATGATTATAAAAATCTGAGCACAGAGTTTTACTATTATTTTTCCCCCAAGACTTACAACGCACCGGGCATTAAACTCTCCTATGACACCAATAAGAATTTCAGGCAGGTGGGTTTTCGCTCCCAAAGCTTGATCATGCTCACCGTGCCAATCTATTATTCCGGGTGGTATGACCCTAAAACGGGCTTGTATAGCATTTGGGACGCCGCCTCACATGGATCGGCGGTGGGCAAATATGGCGTAACCCTCAATCTCCGCCAAATCTTCCGTTGGAACAAATTTACCTATATCATCGGGCTGTATAACACCTTTGGCAACTCCGATGCGTATTTGGGATCGCACACCATGCCCATGGGGAACAACAGCTCCTATGTAAATGACATTTACGGCATGGTCGCCTATGACTTTTGGGATAATAGCGTCTATGATGGGATCGCCGATGCCGCTACCAATGCCAACACCACAACGATCTATGGCTCAGTAGGGAGCGTGTATAAAAAATTTGCGTGGTCCATCTTTGGACGGGTGAGCAATGCCAACAAGGACTCTAAAGGACACCGCGGGCGTAGCAATGAATATTCAGCAGCCCTCAGTCTAGATTATGCTTTTACCCGTTCGCTCTTTTTCCATGTCAAGGTGGAGTATTATGGGATTGAAATCCACAATGGCTATAAAATTGGCTACTTTGGACTCCCCCAATTTGGCAAAGCCACTTACCAAGCCCGCTACCAAGATCGTAGCCATTTGATGGCGAATTTGACGCTCAAGTTTTAGGTGCTGTACTACTCGCATGATGAGCAATAATATTATGAAAAAATATAAAGTAATATTCTTGAGGCGAGTTAAGAAAGCGGAATGGTTAGGGTTTTTTTTAAGAAAAAAAATACCTAATCTATATTAGAATGCGGGCACACAATCATGGTTTTGTCGTGGGCTTGAGGCTGTTACTGGTTTAGGGTCTTAGACATGTTCTGTGTAGATGCAACACTCAAGGTTACTTAACATATAAAGGCAATGCTGATGAAGGAAATGATCAAAAAACAGACGAGGAAGGCGCAGGTCAAGGGGCGCAAGTTAGGGAAGGCAATCGCTCCTGCTTTGATTTTGTCCTCCTCTTTTGGACTAGGTGCGTTGGATGCCCTTTCTTATGAAGTCCATGGGGATCTTATCAATTTCTCCAAGGTGGGCTTTAACACGCAACCCATCAACCCGGTTGCAGGATACTACCCAACAGGTACTTTCGTGGAGCTCACGGGCAAGTTGGAGAGCACCCTGCACTTGGGCAAGGGCTGGAGTGTGAGCGTGGGGGGTGCACTGGGTGGTATGCCCTATGATGGCACGCGTTACGACAAGTATTCTAAGAACTATAACCCTCGCAACGTATGGGGAAATGTGGGTTGTGATGGCACACCAGTTAGTAGCAATGGGTTTTGTGTCCCGGCAACCAGTGGTGGTATGTTAGGGGGGGATTATCGCCCCGGCATGGTCGCTGACCCGCGCGGTATCGGCTACATGTTTATGGGTGAGTGGAACGGGCTAGCCCCCAACTACTACCCAGCTAGTGCCTACACCCCCGGACAATCCCGCCGTTATGAGATTTATAAGGCCAATGTCCAATATAAAAGCGATAAAATTTGGATCATCGCTGGGCGTTATGACACCACACAAGTTAAAGACATTGACTGGTTCTACCAATTGACTCAGGGTTTCTATGGGATGTTTAACCTGACCAATAAGCTGACTTTCCAAGTGTTCAGCTCCTGGGGCCGTGGTATCGCTGACGGGCAGTGGATGTTCCCCATCTACCGCGAAAAGCCTTGGGGGCAACACAAAATCGGGCTGATCTACCAAGTTAATAAACATTTCTCGATCCACCCGCATGTGTGGTTCTCCCCACAAGTCTTCACCGCTCCGGAGATCAAGCTGTATTACGATACTAATCCAGAGTTTAGTGGCCGGGGCTTTCGATCACAAACCACGCTGTATGCGATGTATGTCTATCAGTGGAATAACGCCCAGTATGGTCGCTATGCGCCTGCGCGTTATAACACTTGGGACCCTTTCTTAAATAACGGGAAGTGGCAAGGTCTGCAAGGTCCGGGTGGGTCCATCATTTTGTTCAAACAACGCTTTGACTTTGATAACCATAACACCTCCTTTGGTATCTATGCTGCTATTGGTAACCCAAACCCTAATATCGGTACCTATGGTAACCCCGTTGCCATCGATGGTGTGGAACAATGGACAGGTGGTATCTACTCACTAGGGTTTGCCTCCATCAACAACATCACCGCTGCCGATGCCGTTACTTTGTATTGGAAAGGTGGTGGTGTTTATGGCAAATTTGACTGGGAGCTAGCTGAGCGTTACACCACAGCTCCGCGTGCTGATGGTCAGGCTCTAGCGTTGTATATGAACTACCAAATTGGCAAACACATCAAAGCCGGGATCAAACTTGAATGGTTCATGCAAGTTATCCGTGCGGGCTATAACCCCGGTGTGGGCTTCCTAAGCTATATGGGTCAGCCCTTGAGTTTGAACACCGGTCTTTTCTCTGCTGCTGGCTTTGCTCAAGGACCCCAAAATACCGGTGCGATCACCCACACGGTGGTACAAGATCGCAGCCACTTGATGACTCACATCAGCTACAGCTTCTAAAAACCATTTTCTCTAACAAAAGGGGAATCTTTCCCCTTTAAGCTTTTTTCTGCTACAATAAACCGTCTCCTCTTTTTATTTATTCCAAAGGGTGTTTATGCAAGTTAGAAGTCGCCGACACGCTCCCAAGGGATTTGTTTTTGTGGCACTTGCTTTGACATATTTAGAGCAAGCGATTGCCTTTGACATGAGCATCACTGGAAAGATGAGTAGCTACACCTTATATGGCTTCAACAACAAGCGCTATAACCCCTCCAAATTCATTTACCCCACAGGTAGCTACACCTCTCTTTTAGCCGAACTCAATATCAGCATGGACCTTTACAAGGGCTGGCATGCCGAAGTGGGGGGCATGGTATCTGCTCTGCCCTATGACTCCACAGCCCAGCAAGGCAATAACATCCAGCCCGGCCAGCCCGGGGGCCCGGGGCAATTCTACCAGCATGACGGCGGGATTTATTGGGAATACATCGGCTGGTATGCCGGGCATAGCGGTTTGAATGTGCAAAAACCCCGCTATGCGATGGTGAATAATGCCTATTTGAGCTACGACTACAAGGGCATTTTTGGAATCAAGGGTGGGCGTTACGAACTCTCTGATTATGACTGGTTCACTTCCTTTAGCCAAGGGGTCGAGGGCTATGTCAAATACAAAGATTATAAACTGCGTGTGCTCTACTCCGATGCTAGGGCTTCAGCCTCCAGCGACTGGTTTTGGCCCTTTGGGCGTTACTACACCAGCGGTAAGCCCTTGATGATCGCCGATCTCAAATACCAACACAAGGGGTTAAAAATCAACCCCTATTTTTACTCCATCTTTGGGCGCATGAATGCCCCCGGGATCAACATCACCTATGACACCAACCCTAATTTTAGAGATAAGGGCTTTAGGTGGGTGGGGACTTTTGTCGGCTTTTTCCCCTTTTTTCCCCCATCAGGGCGGGGCTATGACATCATCTTGTTTGGGCAAGAAAAAATGGGCAAATATGGGCAAACTCTCTTCTTCCGCTCCCGTTTTTACTACAATAAGTGGCAATTTGGGGGGAGCATTTATAAAAATATCGGCAATGCCAACGGGGATATTGGCATTTATGGCGACCCCTTGGGGTATAACATCTGGACTAATAGTATTTATGATGCTGAGATCAATAATATTGTTGGCAAAGATGCGCTCAATGGCTTTTTATACTTTGGCTCGCATTATAGAAGTTTTACATGGAAGGTCTTGGGCCGTCTGACCACTTCCCCACGGGCTAACGAGCAAAGTATCGCCCTCTTTTTGAGCTATTTTTTGAGCCGTTATAACCTCAAATTCGATCTCAAATTAGAGTACTACAACAACATCACCAAAAAAGGCTATTGTTTGGGGTATGGCTTTGGCCCCACTCCTAATACTTGCGGATCATGGGACCCCGCCACCAACAACTACGCCCCCATCTTGACCCGCAATATCGACTCGGATCGCAGTCATTTGATGTTCACCCTCACCTATGGTTTCCAACTCTTATAAAGAGTGGTTTTACAAAAAGCGTTTGTAAAAAAAGACTTCAATCTCCTCAGTGTTGCCTTGCACTAAGGCAACAGTTTGGCAAGCCCCCAGCGCATCTAAAGCCCCCGAGCTATAGCGGTTGTTACGATAGGGGGTGAAAATCCCTTGATCTAAATGCCCCAAGATTAAATGTGCCCGATCGCCCTTGAGTTTGAGAGGCTCTGATAGGCGGGCTTTCACGCTTGAGAGTGTCGCTAGCGATCCGGCTTGCTTTTCAAGCACGGGCAAACCCAACGCCAAAAAGGTCAGCAAGCAACTTAGAGGGTTACCCGGCAAGCCAAAAACCAGCGTGGATCGCCCCTGTTTTTGCAAACTGGCTAGCATGATGGGCTTACCGGGTTTGACATTGACCCCATGGTAGTGGATTTTTGCGCCCATTTGTGCCAAAGCCTCTTTAAAATAATCCTTATCCCCCACACTCACGCCCGCACTGCTCAACACCACATCATAATCTAAAAACCCCTCTATGGCGTGCTTTTGCGCCTCCAAATCATCACCTAGCTTACCTAAATGTTGCGCCTCATAGCCATGATCTTTTAACAACGCCACTAGGGCTAGGGCATTACTATCATAAATTTGGTGGGGCAGGGCTTTAGTGCCTAAAGGCACAATCTCATCTCCACTGCTCACCACCCCCACTTTTAAACGCTTGAAAACCGGGATCACGGCCACGCCCTGAGAGGCTAAAAGGGCTAATAGCCCCATATGCAAGCGCGTGCCCTTTTTAACAAGAATTGCCCCTTTTTGCAGATCCTCACCTTGGAAGCGGACATTATCCCCTTTTTTAAAGGCTTGTTGGTTGGGTTTGTGCTTAGGGGCTTGAGCGTGCTTGTCATCAAATTCTAACATCTCCTCAAAGGGCACGACCAGATCCAAACCTTTGGGCAAGAGCGCACCGGTCATGATTTTCACACATGCCCCCTTGGGCAATTCTAGGCTACTCACATCCATGCCCGCATACACCACACATGCCACGCCCACACATGCCCCCAAATCCTCTAAAGCAAAGGCAAAACCATCCATTGCTGAATGCGTGGCTTTAGGCAAGTCCTCTAATGCCACAATATCCTCGCTCACAATGCGTCCCAAGCCCTCTTCTAATTTGATTCTCTCTGTTTGGTGTGTAGGACAAGGTAAATTCAACCCAATTTGCAACGCCTCCACAAATGTAATCAACTTCTGATTCATCACTATCCTTAAGCATTAAGCCACCATGCTAGCACAAAGAAATATACGAGGGATTAATGCAAGTTGAGGACCTTAGGCCCGCCAAGCATCCAAGAGTCTTTTAGCATTTTGCACAATATCCCCACTCCATAAGCTAGAAATCACGGCGATCATGTCGGCGTTTTTAAGCTGTGTGGTATTTTGGGGGCTAATCCCTCCAATAGCACAGATGGGGATGTTTAAATGCGCTTTGGCGCGCTGGAGTGTTTCTAAAGAAATGCACGGGGCTTGGGGTTTGCTTAAAGAGGGGAAACACGCCCCAAAAGCCACATAACTTGCCCCAGCTTGTTGGGCTTGCAAGGCTTGATCCAAATTGCCATAACAAGAGACTCCCAAATACCCCTTAAATAGGCGACGAGCTTGTGATAAGGGTACATCTTCAGAACCCAAATGTAACCCCCAAGCGTGGCATTTGAGGGCTAAATCTAGGCGATCATTAATCACAAAACCCACGGCATGTTTTTGGCAGATTTTAGCCAATTCTTGAGCTAGACTAAGTAATTCTAAATCACTATGGCTTTTATCTCTAAATTGGAAGATTTTAACCCCGCCTTGGATGGCAAGGCTAAGCATGTACGGGAGTTTGTCATAGGGAGTTAAAATCTCATCACTAAGGGCATAAAGCCCCTTGAGTTCTATTCCCACTCAATGGTCCCGGGGGGTTTTGAGGTGATGTCATAGACCACGCGGTTAATGCCTTTAACTTGGTTGGTGATCGCATTAGCCACGCGCTCTAAAAATTCAAAGGGCAGGGGCGCAAAATGCGCGCTCATCCCATCGCTAGCCTGCACGGCTCTTAGGGCGATGGTGTTATCATAGGTGCGTTTATCCCCCATCACGCCCACCGAGCGCACATTGAGCAAAACACAGAATGCCTGCCACACTTGATCGTAAAGCCCCTCGGCATGCAAGGCATCAATGAAAATGCGATCGGCTTGGCGCAAGAGTTCTAGACTAGGGGGGGTGATCTCACCTAAAATGCGGATCGCCAGTCCGGGTCCGGGGAAAGGGTGGCGTTTGAGCATGGACTCAGGCAAGCCCAGCTGTGTCCCCAAAGCGCGCACCTCATCTTTAAACAGCTCCCTTAAAGGCTCTAGCAACTCAAAATCCATTTTTTCGGGCAAACCGCCCACATTATGGTGGGACTTAATCACAGCCGAAGGGCCTTTTACGCTCACCGACTCGATCACATCGGGGTATAAAGTCCCTTGCGCTAAAAACTTGATCTTGCCTGCTTGTTCTAATTCTTTTGCCTTGTTTTCAAAAACTTCAATAAAAGTGTTGCCAATGATTTGGCGTTTCTTCTCTGGATCGATCACGCCAGCTAGGCGTTGCAAAAAAAGCGTGCTGGCATCAACGACATGCAAGGGGATATTGAGCCCTTGAAACATTTTAATCACCTGCTCTTTTTCCCCCAAGCGCAATAAGCCGTGATCCACAAAAACCACTTCTGTTTGCTTGGGCAGTGCTTGGCAACACAGGCTAGCCACCACGCTTGAATCCACCCCCCCGCTCACCGCACATAAAATACGCTCTTTGCCTACTTGAGCGCGGATTTTGGCGATCTCTTGGCTGGCAAAGTAGCGCATATCCCACATGGGCGTACTCTGGCAGATCAACAGGGCAAAGTTTTTTAAAATTTGTGCACCTTGTACGCTGTGAATCACTTCGGGGTGGAATTGCAAGCCAAAAATGGGCTTTTGGGTGTGGGCGATCGCGCAAAAGGGTGCATGGGCACTTTGGGCTAAGACTTGGAAATTAGGGGGCAAGACCTCTACACGATCCCCATGACTCATCCACACCACACTTGTGGGATCAACGCCCTCAAAAAGCGCATGTTTTTCTAGGAGATTGACATGCACCTTGCCAAATTCTTGGTGTTGCGCGCCCACTACCTCCCCCCCAAAACTATCCACAATGAGTTGCAAGCCATAACAAATCCCCAAAATGGGCAAGTTAGACTCAAACAACGCCGGATCGCAACGATAGGCCTTCGGATCATAGACGCTTGCTGGACCCCCGCTCAAGATAAAACCCTTGGGTTTTTTAGCGAGCAGGTCTTGTAAGTTGTGGTGGTAGGGGTAGATTTCAACATAAATACCATTTTCACGCAGACGCCTAGCAATCAGTTGGGTATATTGACTCCCAAAGTCCAAAATAATTAATTCAATGTCCATGTTTGTGCTTAATTAGTGTGAAGATAGGTTGATAATCAATGCGGAAACCCTCAATGCTTGGGCGGGCTTGTGGGCTCAAAAGCCATTTGCCAAAGAGTGCACCTTTGTCGGAATGGCAAGGGTTGATCCAAAAATAACGCATTCTTAGGGGCTGGTGCAAAATGGGGGGTAAATTTGCCCGTGTTTTTTGTTGCAAATACAGCCGTTGGCTCATCAAAATCAAATCATCGGGTCGGTAGGTTTTGGGGGTGTTTAACATCACCTTGAGGTGCGTTGATATGGCGGGCTCTTGGAGGGCTTTTAAAAGCGCAAGTGGGGTTTTAGTTTGGAGTCTAGCCCATGTGCTAGGATTGCCCAGTAAAACCAAGCGTTCTTGTAAAATGGGCGTGCCCTCCAGTTTTAAAGAAAGCCAAACAGACCTAGAGACCAATAGAGCGTCTGCTATGCAAAGATTCTTGGGTATCCCCACCCATTGTATTTCTTGCTTAGTATCTTGCCTAAAAGCTTGTTGCAAAATATCCAAAAAACCTTGTTGGTTGCCCAAATCACTAGCAATCCTAAGCGGGCTACCCCACAAGGGCAGGGCTAAAAAAACTAGGCGTAAAAAGCGCATTAAAAGGCGCGCAAAATCGTGGCGTTGAGTCGATCGCTAAAGGCTTTGGCGTTCTTGAGCGCACCCTTTTCTAGGAGTTTGGCACTATCAAAGAGCAAATGGGCAACATCTGCAAGCACGGCTTTATCCTCAATGCCCTTGAGCTTTTGCATGATGGCGTGGTTGATATTGAGTTCCAAAGTCTTAGGCTGACTAGGGATTTCTTGACCCATTTGGCGCATTAAATTAGCCATCATGGCATTTTGTTCGTCCCCGACCAACACCACGACTGAGTTCAAGTCTTTAGAGAGAGCCACATCTTTAATCTCATCTTTGAGGGCTTCTTTAAAGGCTTGCACTAGGGGGTCAAATTCTTGTTTTTCCTCCTCGCTCACTGGGGCCAACTCTAATTCTTTGAGGGTTTCGCTAGAGGCGGCATCTTTTAAGGGGATTTTGGCATATTCTGACACGCTAGGAATCACAAAGGCATCGATCTCATCGCCCATCAAGAGCACTTCAAACCCCTTTTGGGCGTATTTTTCCAGCAAGGGCGAAGCTTTTAGGAGGTCTAAATTCTCCCCGATCATGTAGTAAATGCTTTTTTGATCGGCAGGCATGTTTTCTTTGTAGCTTTTTAGGGAGAGAAAATCTGCACCCTTAGAGCTAGCAAAACGCAATAAGTCTAAAATCTTATCTTTGTTTTCAAAATCATGGTGCAAGCCCTCTTTGAGTACGCGCCCAAAAGGCACATAAAACTTTTTATAAGTCTCTTCTTCTTGGCTTAGGCGTTCAATCTCGGCCAGAATTTTCTTAGTAGAAGCACTCTTGATATTGGCTAGGATTTTATTTTGTTGCAAAATCTCGCGACTCACATTCAAGGGCAAATCCTCGCTATCAATGATCCCACGCACAAAACGCAGATACTGGGGCAATAACTCCTTGTCATCGTCGGTGATGAAAACCCGCTTGACATAGAGTTTAATGCCCGATTGGTAATCCACGCGGTATAAATCAAAGGGGGCGGTGCTGGGGATATAAAAGAGGGTGCTGTATTCTAAATGCCCCTCGACTTTATTGTGAATCCAGCTCAAAGGCTCGTTGTTGTCATGTGCGAAGCTTTTATAAAACTCTTTGTAGTCCTCCTCTTTGAGCTCATTTTTATTCATGCGCCAAAGCGCGCTCGCGCTATTAATTTGCGTGCATTTGTCCTCTTGCACTTCCTTTTTATTCTCCCCCTCGCCCTCAAACTTGCTTTCGGTGTAGCTTAGGAAAATAGGGAAGGGGATATGTTCGGAATACTTTTTAACAATGTGCTCGATCTCCCAACGGCTAGCAAATTTGCCCTCTTCCTCTTTTAAAAAGAGTTTAATTTCGGTGCCCACCCCCTCTTTGACACAAGGGCTAATTTCATACTCACCCTGCCCATCGCTGATCCACGCATAAGCCTGTGTATCTAGGGCTTTTTTACTTTGCACCACAACTTTATACGCCACCATAAAACTAGAGTAAAAGCCCACGCCAAATTGCCCAATCAACGCGCTGTCTTTCTTTTGATCTCCGCTCAAATGCGATAAAAAGCTTTTGGTACCCGATTTGGCAATGGTGCCTAGATGGGAGATGAGCTCAGATTCGTCCATGCCAATGCCATTATCGCTAATGGTGATCGTTTTGGCTTTTTCGTCAAAACTCAAGTGGATTTGAGGCACGAAGTCTAGTTGTTTGTATTTTTCATCGCTAATCACTAAATAGTTGAGTTTATCTAGGGCATCAGAAGCATTGGAGATCAGCTCACGCAAGAAAATTTCTTTATTGGAGTAAAGAGAGTGGATCATTAAATCCAAAAGTTGCTTGATCTCGGTTTGGAACGCATGTTTTTGGGACATAAAAACTCCATCAGATTAATTTTAAAGGTTAGGATTATAGCACAAAAATAGCCCGTTTCGTGGCCTCTTGCTTTTTTGATAAACATGTTAAAATGCGAAAAAATTTTAAGGATTTTGCATGGGTGGCGTGGCAAACAGAGTGGCTTTCATGGATCATCTGCCCTCTTCTTTGGTGCATGTGGGGATTTTATTTAGTGGGAATGGATCGAATATGCAAAATCTTATTGAGCAGTTGCACAAAAAGTCCTTTGTGCGTACTTCAAATAGCCAACCCCTGATTTTGGATGTGACTCTGTGTGCGAGCAATAACCCCAAAGCATACGGCATTGTACGTTGTGAGAAACTGGGCGTGCCCTGCGTGGTAATTTCTAGTGAAGAGGAGTTGATGCAAGCCCTAGTGCGTTGCCATGTGATCTTGCTAGCTGGTTATATGAAAATTTTAAGCCCTCTGTTTGTCAAACACTACCCCACCCTCAATATCCACCCCTCTTTTCTGCCCCACCACAAGGGCAAAGATGCGATTTTAAAGAGTTTTGAAAGTCAGGAGGGTATGGGGGTGAGCGTGCATTGGGTAACAGAAGAATTAGACGGGGGTCCCATCATTTTACAAGAGCCTCTAGCAAGGGAGTCTAACGACACGCTGGAGAGTTTCACCCAAAGAGTGCATGCCCTAGAGCACCAACTCTACCCTAAAGCCCTTTTAAAAGCACTAGGTCTATGCCATGCATGATCTCTTTATTTTAGCCATCATCACGCCCTTAATTGTTTTAGTCCCCTATGTGAGCCGTTTGGTCAAAATGCCCGTGGCGGTTTTAGAAATTGTATTTGGGGCTTTGGGGGTCTATTTTGGCTTATTCACGCCCAATCCTAGTTTTGGCATGATGGCTGAAGTGGGGTTTTTATTTTTGATGTTTTTGTGTGGTATGGAAGTGGATCTGTATATGTTTAGGCAGATGAATCGGGCCTTATTAAAAAAAATTCTGTGTTATTTTGGCATTCTCTACGCCCTCTCTTCAACCATCACTCTAAGTGCCAAACTCTCCGCCCTCTACATCATCGCCCTACCCATTGTCAGTTTGGGGATGATCATGACCTTAGTTCGCGATTATGGCAAAGAATTACCATGGCTGGATTTGGTGCTCAAGGTGGGCGTGTTAGGCGAACTGATCAGCATTATTTTATTGGTGGTCGTGGATGGGATTTACTTACATGGTCTAGGCTTGGAGCTTTACAAGACTTTGGGCATTTTATTGCTCTTTTTGGGCGCGATTGTGGCGTTAATGCAAATTTTTAACATCTTGTTTTGGTGGTTCCCGGGCTTAAAATCCTTTATCATGCCCACAACCGACCAAGCTAACCAAGATATCCGCTTTGCCATTATGCTCTTTTTTAGCTTGATAGGACTCGTGGCATGGCTCAAACTCGAAATGGTCTTGGGCGCGTTTTTGGCTGGGACCATCGTGGCGACCTTCTTCCCCCACAAGCATGAATTATTCGATAAACTTAACGATATTGGCTTTGGCTTTTTTGTGCCTTTATTTTTTATCCATGTGGGCTCCACTTTGGACCTTAAACTGGTTTTAGACAACCCCAAGCTCATCTACCATGCGTGCTTAGTGGTGTGCGCGATGTTAGGTTTGCACTTGGTGGCAAGCTTCACGCTCTTTAGGACCCACTTTGCTAATCTGCGCAACACTTTAACCTTTGCACTCAGTGCCTCTATGCCCTTGACCTTTTTGGTAACCACCGCTAGCGTGGGCTTAAGAGTGGGGGCGATCAACCAAAATACTTATTATTCCTTCTTGCTGGCTGCCATTTTTGAGGGCGTGCTTTTCACCACTCTCATTAAAGCACTCATGCACACCCAAAAGAAAGCCTAGACAAACCTAGGCAAGCCCAAGCGCGGGCAAACCAAGCAAAACCAAAAAGTGAGTGGAGATTAAAAAGTGTAGAGATAGCCTAGATAGACAGAGTAGTCTCGTTTGAGGCTGTAATATTGCCCCCCCGCCGTTTTCAAGAATTTATTGACTAACATGGGGATCTTCACGCCCAACTCAATGCCGTTATGTTTGTGGATATTGGCCCTAAAGCCAAAATTCAACCACACATTAAAGTTCCCATGGCTAGGCTTACCGACATTGCCCGTATTACTAGCCATCAATGCATCTTGCCATGCATGCAGAGTTGATCTATTCACCTGCCACGCATTCCCCCCGATGGCAAAGCCCCCATAGACCCCCACGCTGGCATTTTCGCGATCGAAGAAGTTACCCATTAAATCTGTGCCCACACCATAAGCAACCATGCTCAGATCGACACTGCCATTATAAATGGACCCACCTACTGTGGTTGGTACACTCAGTTGCCGCCCCAAATGCGCATACCCATAGTCCAAAAAACCATAATAGCGCAAGCCCAGCCATGCAGTCTTGGCATTGGGGGGCTTGAAAAAGAAACTCTGCCCAGCCAAGAAACCAAAACCATTCATCGCACCATTGGCATATTTGCCATGCCAGCTAATGTTTGTACCCTGCCAGTTTTCATTTCCTGTAGGATTGCCCTGCTTGTCCAAATGCCACATTCCGGGCGAATAATTGTTGTTAGTGTAAAGACCGGTATTCATCCTACCCTGCCCGATCTGGTAGTTAAGCCCAATAAAACCACCGCCCTTTTCCGCCATCAAGCCACTGCTCGCCACGCCTAAAACTAGAGGTACCCCCAGTAAAAACTTTCTCATTCTTATCCTTTATACACCATAAAAAAAGTTGAACTTAAGTTCCAATCATACCATGTTTCCTCTCATAAAACAAGAATTTTATATTTTTTTTATGCTTAAAGTGATTGATTTGCAAATTCTGTATAATAGCGTTCCAAAAATTCATGGGTTGTAAAGAGAAAGCTTGTTAGACAAAATTCAAATCTATGGCGCGCGGGAAAATAATCTCAAAAATATTAACTTGGAAATCCCCAAAAACCAATTCATTGTTTTTACGGGCTTGAGCGGATCGGGCAAATCCACCTTGGCTTTTGATACCCTCTATGCCGAGGGGCAAAGGCGTTATTTGGAATCGCTTTCCAGTTATGCACGCCAATTTTTAGACAAGGTGGGCAAGCCCGCTGTGGATAAGATCGAGGGCTTGATTCCGGCTGTGGCGATTGATCAAAAGAGTACGAGTAAGAACCCCCGTTCCACCGTGGGCACAATCACTGAGATTTACGACTATTTACGCTTGCTATTTGCGCGCGTGGGGCAACAACATTGCCATTTGTGTGGCGCGCCCATTGCCTCCATGAGCGTGGGCGACATTTTAGAGCAGGTCTTGCAAGACTTCAAAGACACAAACATTATTGTTTTAGCCCCCATAATCCGCGATAAAAAAGGCAGCTTTGCTGACAAGATCGCGAATTTACGCCAAAAAGGCTTTGTGCGCGCCTACATTGATGGCGTGCTGGTGCGTTTAGATGAGCCCATCGAGCTTGCCAAGAGCAAGAAACACACTATTAAAGCCGTGCTCGATCGCTTGCAAACGAGCCTAGAAAACCAAGCCCGCCTAGCCAGTGCCCTAGAAAAAGCCTTAGCCGAGAGTTTTGGAGAAGTGGAGGTGATGGACACTGAGGGCAAAAAAAGCATGCATTATAGCGAGCATTTGGCTTGTTTTCAATGCAAGGTAAGCTTTGAGGTGCTAGAACCCTTGAGCTTTTCGTTTAACTCCCCTAAGGGCGCATGCGAGGCGTGTGCGGGTTTGGGAAGCAAACTGAGCCTAGATACCCAAAAAATCCTAGACCCCAATTTACCCACCGAGCACATCAAAAAAGCCTTTTTTTGGAATCACAACTATTATAACGCCCTCTTCGAGGGCTTTTGTGTGGCTAATCAAATCGATCCTAGCGTGCCTTTTAAAGATTTGAGCACGACTCAGCAAGAGGCTTTGCTCTATGGCAATGGGACAGAAATTTGTTTTACTTGGCGGCAAAGCCAACTCAAACGTCCTTGGAAAGGGGTGATCCAAATTGCCTACGATATTTTCAAAGACACACGCGATCTCAACCAATACATGAGCGAAAAGCCATGCAGTGTCTGCCATGGGCATCGCCTCAAGGGGTCCTCTCTGGGCGTGCGGGTGGCGGGGCATAATATCGCCGATTTGCTGGATATGCCCATCCATAGTGTGTATGTTTTTTTTAAGAATTCCACTCATTTTGCCTACTTGAGCCCCCAAAACCAACGCATCGCCACCCCGATTTTAAAAGAAATCTTAGAGCGGGTGTTTTTCTTGGTGGATGTGGGGTTGGGTTATTTGAGTTTGGGCAGAGATGCGCGCACCTTAAGCGGGGGAGAGAGTCAGCGAATCCGGATTGCTAGCCAGATTGGGAGCGGACTAACCGGTGTTTTATATGTGCTAGATGAACCCAGTATTGGTTTGCACGAAAAGGACACGCTCAAACTCATTAAAACTTTAAAGAATTTGCAAAAAAAGGGCAACACCTTAATTGTGGTCGAGCATGACAAAGAAACCATTAAACAAGCCGATTTTGTGGTGGATATTGGGCCTAGGGCGGGCAAATACGGCGGGGAAGTGGTCTTTAGCGGGAGCGTGGAGTGCTTGCTGAAAAGCGCGCATACGACCGCACTTTATTTGAGCGGGGCTAAACAAATCACACGCCCCACAAAAGCACCTAGCACAAAAACGCTCTTTTTGGAGCTTAATGGTGTGTCCATCCACAACATTAAAAACTTGCGTGTGAAAATCCCTTTGGGGCAATTTGTGTGCGTGAGCGGGGTGAGTGGGAGTGGGAAAAGTTCGCTCATCTTGCAGACTCTTTTACCCATTGTTAAGGAATGCTTGAATCACGCCCAAAAAAAGGCAGTGGGGAGCGTGGAGGTGGTGGGGCTAGAGCACTTAGACAAGGTGATCTATTTGGATCAAGCCCCCATTGGCAAAACCCCCCGCTCTAACCCCGCCACTTATACGGGGGTGATGGATGAGATTCGCGATCTCTTTGCGATGAGCAAGGAGGCGCAAATACTAGGCTATAGTGCGAGTCGTTTTAGTTTCAATGTCAAGGGCGGGCGGTGTGAAAAATGCCACGGTGAGGGGGATATTAAGATTGAAATGCACTTCTTGCCCGATGTGTTGGTGCAATGCGATGCGTGCAAGGGGAGCAAATATAACCCCCAAACCCTAGAGATCAAGATTAGGGGGAAATCCATTGCCGATGTGTTGCGCATGAGTGTGGAGGAAGCCCTAGAGTTTTTTGCCAAAATCCCCAAGATTGCCACCAAATTACAGACTCTTAAAGCAGTTGGGTTGGGTTACATCACTTTGGGGCAAAATGCCACGACCCTAAGCGGGGGGGAGGCCCAACGCATCAAATTAGCTAAGGAGTTGAGTCGCAAAGACACGGGCAAGACTCTGTACATTTTAGATGAACCTACCACCGGACTACATTTTGAAGATGTACAATTATTGATTAATGTTTTGCATTCCTTAGTGGAGTTGGGTAACTCCATGATTGTGATTGAACATAATTTAGATGTGATCAAAAACGCAGATTATATCATTGATATGGGACCTGAAGGGGGCGATTTAGGTGGGCAAATCACGATACAGGGCACACCCTTAGAGCTAGCCAAAAACCACGCCAAAAGCAAGAGTTACACCGCTAAATTCTTAGCCCAAGAGCTAGGGATTGCCCCCAAGCTTTAAGCCCTAAAGAATCCTAAAAATTGCTATAATGCACCCATCTTAATAAAGGAATCCCATGATCACTCCTAAAACCTTGAGTGGCTTTAAAGACAGACTCCCTAAAGAGGCGATGGCAAAGGGGGTGGTGCTGGACAAGTTAGCCCATGTGTTTAAAAGTTTTGGTTTTGTGCCCATTGAGACTCCACATTTAGAATACGCCCATATCCTCACCCAAGAACAAGGGGAGATTCAAAAAGAGATTTACCGCTTTAAAGATCATGGCAAGCGTGAAGTGGGCTTGCGCTTTGATCAAACCTTGCCCCTAGCACGTTTTATCGCCCAACACCATTCTGTCTTGGGTTTGCCCTTTAAGCGTTATGCGATTGGGAATGTTTTTCGGGGCGAGCGCGCCCAAAAAGGGCGTTATCGCGAATTTACACAATGTGATTTTGATTTTATTGGGAGTCATAGCATCCTTTGTGATAGCGAGATTATCCAGGTGATCATTGCGGGTTTGAGAGCCCTAGATTTGGAGGAGTTTAGTGTTTGGATCAACCACCGCAAAATTTTAAATGGTCTGTGCCAACATTTTGGCTTGCACGCCCAAGAGGACACCCACACACTTTTAAGGGTGATTGACAAATTGGGCAAAATCGGGCATGAGGGGGTGCTCTTAGAGCTTAATACCTATTTTCCCGAGATTGATTTTAAAGAGTTTTTGAGCATCATCAACACCAAACAAGAAGAGGATAGCCTAGAGTTTTTCAAACGCGTGGCTTACTTGAAAGATTACAATGCCACCCTCAAGGAGGGCTTAGAGGAGCTAGAGAGACTTTTTGCCCTCTTGTTAGCCCTAGACATCAATCCGGATCACTTCAAGGTGGATTTTTCCATTGCTAGGGGATTGGGTTACTACACGGGCATGGTCTGTGAAACTACACTCAACCAACTCACCAGCTTGGGGAGTGTGTGCTCGGGGGGGCGTTATGACAATCTCTCCAGGAGTTTTAGCACGCAAAATTTACCCGGCGTGGGGGCTTCTATTGGTTTGGATCGCTTGTTGGTGGCTTTGGAGGAATTGGAGTTGGTGGAGAGCAAATCCACTAGTGCGCGGGTGTTGGTGGTGTGCATGCACCCCTCGCATTTTGTCTATGCTAGCCAAGTGGCGCAGAATTTTAGGCAAAGTGAGGTCAATACCGAGCTTTACCCTGAGATTGGCAAGTTAAAAAAACCTTTTAGCTATGCCAACCAGAAGGGGCATGAGTTTGTGGTGGTTTTGGGCGAAGAAGAGGTGCAAAAGGAGAGTTTGACACTCAAAAACATGACAACGGGATTGCAGGTGAATCATTTGAGTTTTCTAAAAGCTTTAGCGATGGTCAAAGAATGAAAACATATAGCATTGCTTTAGTGGGCGCAAGCGGGGCAGTGGGTGAGGAGATCATCAAGGTATTAGAAGAGCGCACTTTTCCCGTGGGCGCATTCTTTGCTTTGGCTAGTGCCAAGAGTGCGGGCAAGAAAATCCGCGCCTTTGGGGAGAATCACACCATTTTAGAGACCACCCAAGCCTTTTTTAGCCAAGAAAAGATCGACATTGCCTTTTTTAGTGCAGGTAAGGGCGTGAGTGAGGTTTTTGCCCCTTGTGCTGCTCAAAATGGCGCGGTGGTGATTGATAATACCAGTTTTTTTCGCTTGCAAGCAGATGTCCCCTTAGTGGTCCCAGAGGTCAATGCGAGAGACTTGCAAAACTGCCCACAATCAATCATTGCTAACCCGAATTGTTCCACCATCCAAATGGTGCAAATCTTAAACCCCCTACACCACGCCTTTAAAGTTGTGCGCGTGGATGTGAGCACTTATCAGGCTGTGAGCGGGGCGGGCAAAAAGGGCATTCACCAGCTACAAGAACAAATCAAGGATTCTAATGCGCCTAATAGTGCCTTCCCCCATCCCATCGCCTTTAATGTGATCCCCCAAATTGATGTCTTTTTACCCTCGGGTTACACTAAAGAAGAGATGAAAATGGTGCAAGAGACCCATAAGATCATGCACGCCAACTTCCCTATCAGTGCTACTTGTGTGCGTGTCCCCGTGCTTAGAAGCCATAGTGAGAGTCTGAGTATTAGCTTTGAAAAACCCGTGAGTGCCCTAGAAGCTAGAGAAGTTTTAAAACAAGCTCCCAATGTCGTGGTGCTCGATGAACCCACCACCTCTAGCTACCCCACCCCCTTGATTGCTAGCCATAGCGATCAAACTTTTGTGGGGCGGATTCGCGATGATTTGCACAGCCCACACATGCTACACTTGTGGTGTGTAGCTGACCAGTTGCGCGTGGGTGCGGCCACCAATGCGGTTAAGATCGCCCTTGCTCTTAAGGGTCTTGCGGGATTTGCTTGAGGGTTTCGAGCACTTCAAAAAAATTAGGTCGGGCAATGTTGTGCTCTTTGAGGTAGTTTTCATCGAGCTTTTTCCAGATAAAAGTTTTGCCAAAAAATCCACGCCGATCTAGGCTGGGCAAAAATTTTAAGTCCCCGTTTTTCTTTTGGTGGATTTGCACATAATAAGTCCGCCCATCGTAAAAATTATATGCCCGCCCGCCTTTATAGGTGTCATCATAAATGTGTTTCAGATTATATAAAAACACCACGCCCTTATCGCTACGGCTGCGTAAAGCAGGGTTTTTATTGTAAATATCTTTTCTAGCCGGTGAGCCATCCACATTGGCAATCCCGTAAGCATAATACTTGTCCTCATACTTAAAAAATTCTACATAAGAGGCTTTCATATACAAAAAAGCTTGGGTTTGGTAAATCCCCTCCAAAGTGCCCGCACACAGGGGGGCGATACAGAAAACAAAAGAGCAAATTTTCATGTTTAGAGCTTTAATTTAACAAGATTAGCGGGCACTTTAGCCACGACTTTATGCACTAAGTCCAAAGATTGGGGGTGGGGGCTGGTGGTGTGCGCATCTGTGGGGAATAAGATGGCTAACCAGCCAGCGTGCAAATACATTTCTAGGCTATGTTCGCCATTATGGTAAGTTTGCTTGTCTAGCGTGCTATCATAGTCTTCTTGAATTACCAAATCGCTTGAGTCGCTTAAGTTTAAAATCTCACACCCATGCACCACAAGGCAAAAATCAATGTGGGTGCGGTGAGTCTCCAACACACCTCCTAAGGGTTTGTAAGCGATGTGCATGGCGTGCATGCCATGCCCGATGTCTTGCCGTAGCGATCCGCTTTGCTGTTGGATTAAGCTTTGGTGGTGGGGGTGGTTGGTGTCCAACATGCTAGCCAAATACCCATAGAGAGTCTCTAGTTCTAGGGTTTTGCTGAAAAGTGTCTCTAAAGAGTTTAATTTACCAATAATTGCCATGTAACCTCCATGTTATCACTAAAGGGCACATTCTAGCAATAAAAGGTGAATAAAGTAGCCGTGCCCCCTTAAGGTGTTTGTTTGGCTTTTTGGATCAAGTATTTTTCTTGCTCCAACTTGTGCAAGGTGAGCTCATGGCTAATCTTGCTCACACCTTGCGTATAAATTTGCAGTAAGATTTGATAGACATGGCTATCAAACCCATTGCCATGCACGGGTGTTACCACGCTGGTGGGCATAAACCCCCCGCCAGTGGTGCGTTGTTGTTGGATGGTAACATCGGTTTTGATCTGATAGCCGGGCAACTCTAGCGCGCTCATTTGGAGCACCTTTTGACTCTTGGGTTCTAAGAGTCTGAGCTCCAAAAAGCCCATGGATAAGTTTTTGTTACGCTTGCTAATGCCACTATCTTTTTTCTTGAAAATACTCATGTCTAGTTCCTCTAAAACATCAATGGCACCGGTGATGCGTACAACCACATAGCCTTCATTAGCTTGCTTGGGCGTGGGTTTGGAATCCACCAATTCTACGGAAAATCCGCGTTTTTCTAAAATACTCTGGATTTGATCCAGCATAGAGGTCTTGAACTCTTTTTGCATGCTCTCAGGCACATTAGAGCTAAAGCTAATCTCCATAGGGGCTAATAAGATCAAGAGATGGTTTTTGGGTTGTTGTTTTTCGCTCTCTTCGTAGTAAGAAAAAGTAACTTCACTGCTAGGAGCTGGGGCATGCTTGCACCCATAGAATACAAGAGCAAGTACAAAAGCTAGGAGGGGATAAGGCATGCACGATCCTTTTTATTTTTTGAATAAACGGGTGGCGATCCGAATGAGGCGCATGAGCAATTTGAGTTTATTGTGGCTGTCCCTAAAAGAACTGCCCCGCCTTCTTCTCATCAGCACGAATAGGTGGTTTCAAACTCAAAGGGATGGGGCTTGCTCTCCCAAGGGAAGACTTCAGATTTGAATTTGAAACTTTGGTAAGCTTGGAGAAACTCTTCGGTAAAAACCTCGCCCTTTTTCAAGTAATCCTTGTGGGCGAGCATCTCCTCTAAAGCACTGCGTAGCGTGTGGGGGAGTTGTCTGATCCCCCGATCGCGGATTTCATCTAGGGTTAGGGTGAAAAGGTTAATATCCATCGGTGCACCCGGATCGCTCTTTTTGTGAATCCCATCCAAGCCAGCCATCAAAATCGCTGCAAAAGCCAAGTAGGGGTTAGAGGAATTATCCGGGAAGCGCAATTCAAAACGGGTCGCCTTCCCACTCACCCCGTAAGGAATGCGCACGCTCGCGCTACGATTTTGGGCTGAGTAGGTCAAAATTGAGGGGGCTTCATACCCGGGGATCAAGCGTTTATAAGAGTTGCTAGAGGCATTGGTAAAGGCCGCCAAACTCCTAGCATGTTCTAATACCCCGCCTAAAAAGTGCAAAGCCATTTGGCTAAGATTTTTATAGACATCCCCGCAAAAGAGGTTTTCTCCTTTTTGCCAAATGCTCACATGGGTGTGCATGCCACTCCCATTATCTCCATATAAGGGTTTGGGCATGAAAGTTGCGCTCTTGCCATTGAGATGCGCGACCATTTTCACCACATATTTAAGCTTTTGGATATTATCCGCTGCCTCGACCAAATCCCCAAAGCGCACACCAATCTCCCCTTGCGCTTGGGCTAGCTCGTGATGGACGACATAGGTTTCTAGCCCCACTTGGTTGAGCACCTTGACAATTTCAGCACGCAAATCCATCATGGTATCTGTGGGGGGTGTGGGCAAATACCCGCCCTTACGCCCCGTGCGGTGTCCAAAATTCACCCCCCCCTCAAAACTACGCGCTCGATTCCATTCCCCCTCTTCGCTATCAATCTCGTAATATTGGCAATTCACATCGCCCTTCATTTTGATCGAATCAAAGATAAAAAATTCATTTTCTGCCCCAAAATAGGCAATATCCCCGATCCCCAGTTCGCGTAAGTGCTTTAAAGCGCGCTTGGCAATCACCCTAGGGCATTTTTCATATTCTTGTTCCTTGTAAATGTCCCACACATCGCAAAACACCACAGCGGTAATATCTGCACTAAAGGGGTCGATGAAATAGCGAATCAAATCGGGTTGCAAGATCATGTCTGACTTGTCAATACTCTGCCATGCCTTAAAGCAACTCGCATCAAAGGGGATGCCTTGTTGTAACAAATCCTTATCCACGCTGGAAAATGAATAGCCCATGTGATTCCATGTGCCCTTCACATCAGTGAATCTAAAATCCACAAATTCTACTTCTTTTTCTTTGCAAAAATCCAAGAATTTTTGCACATCGGCATCGCTATTATGCAGTTCCACTTTTACACCTTTTTTATTTTGATTCTAGCATGTCTAAAATTAAGACACAGCTACAAAGGGAGTTTCTGCCAGTGGCGGACTGATTTGACCCTTATAAGCCCGGTAGCAAATCCGCACACTAGCTATCAAAACCAAAAAGGCAACCAGCATGAAAAATACACACAAAATTGCATCGATGGTGTGGTTGGTGATCGCCTGTTTGAGTTGGCTGATTTGCTTAGGATCGGTGGTGGTGGCGAGTTTTTCTCTTAGAATTTGGGCGGTGGCGACATGGGAAACATGGTTTAACACGCTATCAGAGCCTTTAGGCAAAACCTTTAAAGTCCCGCTATAAAAGGTGATCCCCAAAATTAAGCTAGCTGGAATCGCCGTTACTAATGCGTATTTGAAGCGTTGCATTTTAAATAAAATGGTCGTGGCCAGCAAGAGTGCCATGCCTGCTAGCATTTGGTTACTCACACCAAATAGGGGCCAAAGGGTGTAAATCCCACCTTTAGGATCGATAGTGCCTTGGTAGAGAAAATATCCCCACAACCCCACGCAAACCAAAGTCGCAAAGATACCCGCCCCATAGGACTCTGTATTGCCTAAGGGCTTATAAAGATGCCCTAAAATATCTTGGATCATAAAGCGCGCAGTTCTAGTG
This sequence comes from Helicobacter mehlei, assembly GCF_003660265.1. Classification (GTDB taxonomy): domain Bacteria; phylum Campylobacterota; class Campylobacteria; order Campylobacterales; family Helicobacteraceae; genus Helicobacter; species Helicobacter mehlei. Next base: position 52,686 of record NZ_QXQP01000002.1, on the reverse strand, counting down.
CCCGCATCCACAGCTGTGAGGATAAAAAGGGCTTCAAAAAGGATCGCAAAGTGATACCAAAATGCCATCACACTAGGATCGCCTAAAAGCTGATAGACAACCATACTCAGCCCAATAGCAAAAGTGGGTGCACCCCCCGTGCGGCTTAAAATGCTGTGTTCGCCAATGTTTTTGGTGATCTGTTCGATCTCTTGGGGGCTAATGGAAAAACCCCATGAACTAATCACCTTAGCCGCCTCTGTGATGTCGCTTCCAATGGTACTAGCTGGGGCGTTGATTGCAAAGTAAAGTCCGGGGTGTAAAATGGCAGCCATGAGCAATGCCATGATCGCCACAATGGATTCCATCAGCATGGAGCCATAGCCCACCAAGCGCGCATGGCTTTCTTTAGCGATCATTTTAGGCGTAGTGCCCGAGGCGATCAAAGCATGGAATCCACTAATGGTTCCGCAGGCAATGGTGATGAACAAAAAGGGGAAGAGCGCGCCGGCAAAAACCGGACCGCTCCCATCAATAAAGTGGGTGATCTTGGGGATTTGCAAGGGCGGAGCGACAATGATAATTGCCCCTGCCAAGATCAAAATCACCCCAATTTTTAAAAAGGTGCTCAAGTAATCTCTAGGAGCCAATAAAAACCACACGGGCAAGATGGCGGCAATAAAACCATAGGCGATAACCAGCCAAGCTAGCGTACCCTCGCTCAAAGTAAAATAAGAGGCAAGGATGGGATCATTGGCCACCACCTTGCCATAATAAATTGCCAACATCAGGAGCACAAAACCCAACAGCGAACTCTCTAAAACACGGATGCGGAAAAAGCGCATGTAAAGCCCCATCACAATCGCGATGGGGATGGTCATAGCGATCGTAAAGAGTCCCCATGGCGAATGCGCTAGAGCCTTGACCACCACCATAGCCAAAATGGCAATGATGATGATCATGATCCCTAGTATCCCCAAGAGTGCAAACCAACCCACCACAGGACCCATTTCATCTTTCACCATTTCACCCAAAGACTTCCCACCCCGCCGCATGGAACAAAAGAGCACCACAAAATCATGCACACAGCCCCCTAAAACACTCCCAATTAAAATCCACAGCACGGAGGGCAAATAACCCATTTGGGTTGCCAGAATCGGACCTACTAGCGGACCTGCCCCAGCAATAGCGGCAAAGTGATGACCAAAAGTGATTGCCTTGTGGGTGGGGACAAAATCACGCCCATCATTGCGCACACAGGCCGGTGTGGCACGTCCATCGTTGAGGCAGAGCACTCGATAAGCGATAAAATGGCTATAAAAGCGATAACCCAAAGAGTAAATGCAAATGGCTGCACATACCAGCCAAAGCGTGTTGATACTCTCGCCTTTGTGTAAAGCCAGTACACCCAAACACACCGCACCTACAATGGCAACCAACGCCCAAACCAAATGACTCCAAGTTCGTTTCATTCTTGCCTTTCTCCAAATCGATCTATTCTGTAAGTGGATCGTATCAAACAATTCTGCCATTTTATTTAAAATTTTAGCTATCATTACGGCGATTCCAAAATAAAGGGCTGGTTATGTTTATTGCTTTTATCCCTGCGGGTTGCCATTGATATTTTGTTACGCTATCTGCTTGCCAAGAAAAACTCTCAAGGTGCTTTGAAAAGTTTGGATTCTTACATTCTTAACACACACTATGTGCCAGATAGCCGGTCTAAATACTTGGGCGCGAGTGTGGGTCTGTTGGGTATTTGCTTTATTTTGGGCATTGTAGGGCTGTATTTGATGCCTGAGAGTGTTACCCATTGGAGCAAAGAAAAATTCGGGCTGGGGAGCTGGTTTCACAATGTCTGCTTGGGTCCGCAATTTGATGACGATCTATTTATTTTTAATTGGGTCTTGCACCCGTATTTTGGTGCGATTTACTACATGCAATCTAGGGTGGCGGGCTATCGCTGGAGTGCGGGGGTGCTCTTCACTTTCTTGGTTTCAACCTTTTTTTGGGAATACGGGTTAGAAGCCTTTGTAGAAATCCCTAGCTGGCAAGATTTGATCTGCACGCCGACTATGGGTCCTTTGGTGGGTGAGTTTTTCTACCACGCCACCCAGCACATCCAAAGACACCAAAAAAAGTTACTGGGCTTTAGGCTTTTAGGGCACACCGCACTTTTTTGCATGGATTTTATTGGTTTTGTGCTCCAAAATCTGGGCGTAACCAAAATGTTGGGCATAGAAAATAAGAATAGCTTAAAAAAAAGCTAAGAAATATTTACCATAATGTGGGCTTTAAATGCTAGGATAGTGCCCCATTTTACGAAGTAAAGGGCTTGATATGGATAGTCGGGTTAGAATTTCAAACCGCGCCAAACTCCCCACAAAGTTTGGGGTGTTTTGGATTCAATCCTTCCAAGAGCATAAGGAAGGGGGCTTGCCAGTGGATCATTTGGTCGTTTTCACTCAAGAACTCTTAGAAGTGCCCCTTGTTAGAGTGCATTCAGAGTGTTTAACAGGAGATGTCTTTGGCTCTCAAAAATGCGATTGTGGGGGTGAATTGGAGATGGCCATGCGTCAAATTGGTGCGCACGAGCAGGGGGGCATGTTGATTTATTTGCGCCAAGAGGGGCGGGGCATTGGGCTGTTTAACAAGATCAACGCCTATGCTTTGCAAGATCAAGGCTATGACACGATTGAGGCTAACCGGGCGATCGGGTTTAAAGACGATGAGCGCGATTATGCCATTGTGGGGGATATTTTGAAGCATTACGGGATTGCTAAAATCCAACTTTTGACCAATAACCCCCAAAAAATCGCCGCCATTGGGGCTTATGTGGAGGTGGAGCGCAGTAGCATTATTGTTGAAAGCAACTGCCACAACAAAGAATACTTGGAAACTAAAAAAAACAAAATGGGGCATTTGCTTTGATCTGTTTGGCGAATGGGGGGGGGGGGGGGGAAGGAGGAGGAAATCCAAAATACGAGTTAAAAATGTTTAAAGATATGAGTTTGAGAACAAAAATGGCATTGGCGATCGGATCGGTGCTGGTGCTCTTAGTGGTGGTGATGAGTTATATTGTTTCTTCTAAAGCTGAGCGCATTTTGGAGGCAGAAGCCCTCAATCGCTTACAAGCCCAAGTGCGTAATGCTAGCTGGGGTGTGCAGGCTAGCATTGAGCGGGCTTTGGTGCGCCTGCATATTATCAAAGCCGTTCTATTAAAAAACAACACCCAAGCTGATCTCGCCTTTGAAAAGTACTTTCTGAGCGAATATCTGCGCTATACGCAGGCTGTCTATGCCCTATCCATCGCTATAGAGGGAGAATCGATCAACACTATTAGTTTTGGCATCGATAAGAGCAATTCGGGTAAAATTAACACCTTAGCTACGCCCGATCTCTACCACAATCCCTTATATATTGCCAGTAAAAATACCTCTAAACTTGTTGTGGGTAAGCCCTATTTGCGCACCATGCATGATGGGCAAGTCATTTATGGGATTGATGTGGCTTATTCTTTAAGGGATCATCAAGGGGCTTTTAGGGGTGCGATTATCCTTTTTATCAACATCGATCTCTTCGATTCTGTGCTTAAATCTTATGGAGTTGGGGATACATCCTTTAATCTGATCGCCCAAGATGGGACTTTATTAGTCGTGGGTGGCAACCACCATGAATTACGTGGGCGTTCTTGGGAGGGGGTCAATAAACCTTTTGCCCAACAAGGCTTGCCCCTCATCCAAAGCGGGCAAAAACAAGTTTTGCGCATCTATTCAACCGTCAATCACGAATTCTCCTATGGCGCGATTTATCCTTTCAAGGTGCTGGAAAAAGTCGATGACAATCCTTTGCATTGGGCCGTCGTGGGCGTGAGGAGTGAAAAGCGTGTTTTTAGGGACATTGACTCCATCAAGCTCACGATCTGCATTACGGGCGTGATCGGCTTGTTCGTTGTGATCGGTGTGATCTACTGGTTACTCTATGTTTTGATGAGCAAGCGCATTATGGCGGTATCCCAAAATTTAGACAACTTCTTTAAGATCTTGCGTCACGAAATTTCAGCCGATCACATCAAACTCATCCCGGCCAAGAGCAAGGACGATTTGGGCAAAATGCAAGCCGATATCAACCAAAATATCCAACAAATCCAAAAAACCATCTTGCAAGACAAACAATCTGTAGAGAATAGTATCCAAGTTGCCTCTAAGGTGGAGGAAGGGGATTTTAGCCAAACGGTGGATGCAGAGCCTAACAACCCCTCTTTAATTGAGTTGAAGAAAAACCTGAATAATATTATTCTCTACATGCAAAAAAATATTGGTATGCACATGAAAACGATCAATGATGCTTTTGAGCGTTATAGCCAATACGACTTCAGACATGGCATCCCCGGAGCGAGCGGACATATTGAAAAGGTTGTAGATGGTCTTGTGCATGAGACAAGACGCATGCTAGGCACTTCAGCTGGCTTTGCCAAAGAGCTAGATGGAAAGGTGATGATCTTAAATGGTTGTGTGGATCGCCTTAATGAAATTGCGACCAATCAAAATAATAGCTTGGATAAAACCATTATGAGCATTGCTGGAATTACCAATGGTATTACAGAAGTGGCACAAAAAACCCAAGATGTGATCCAACAAGGCCAAGACATTAAAAGCATCGTGGAGATCATCCGCAACATTGCCGATCAAACTAATTTGCTGGCTTTAAACGCTGCGATTGAAGCGGCACGGGCGGGCGAGCATGGGCGCGGGTTTGCGGTGGTGGCTGATGAGGTCAGAAAATTAGCCGAATGCACGCAAAAATCTTTGAGCGAGATAGAGAGCAATATCAATGTCTTGGTGCAAAGCATTTCAGACACTTCGGCGAGTATCCAAAATCAAGCCCAAGAGGTGGAATTTATCAACCAATCTTTAGAGGAATTTAAAAAAGACACAAAGAGCAATATCGCCATTGCACGCGATTCCCTATTGGCCTCTCAAGACATTAACCGCATATCCGAAGAGATTTTAAAAGATGTGCAACGCAAAAAATTCTAGAGCACTATTAGCCAAAAACACAGAAAATTTTGCTATCCTAAGGCGAATTTTTAAGGAGAGTTGATGGTTTGCGTGGAGTTCTTAGGCCCAATCAGAGAAGAGAGTATGCAATTGGATATTTGCGATTTGCACGGGCTTAGAGCCATTTTGCAAGAAAAAGAGAATGTGCGCCCGTGGCTGGCTATGAGTGCGATTAGCGTGAATGATGTTTTAGTAGAAGATTTGCGCACACCGCTTAGAGATGGGGATAGGGTGATGGTGTTGCCCCCCGTGTGCGGAGGTTGAATGCTTGAGATTTTTGAGGGTGCTTTGGATGCGCCGACTCTCTATATGCGCTGGGAACAGGAGTGCAGATTGGAAGGAGCGGGGGCTTTGTGTGTGTTTAGCGGGGTGGTGCGCCCCCAAAGCCTAAATTTTCAAGGGTTGAGTTTTGATGTGCATGGACCTTTGTTGCAAGCGTGGTTTGATGTGTGGCAAAAACGCGCACACTTGCAGGGTGTCCTCTTAAAAATGGCACATTCAAGGGGCGATGTGCCGGTTTTGCAAACTTCTTACATGGTGGGCCTGATCTCAGAACACCGCAAAGCCGCCCTAGCCTTGTATGTGGATTTTATTGAGGACTTCAAGCACAGCGCGCCGATTTGGAAATACGATCTATTGGATAACCAGCGTGTCTATGCCAAAGAGAGAAGCCACCCGCTGAGGGGTAGTGGGTTGTTGGCTTAAGGGGGGTTGGTGGAGAGCATTAAAGTTGGGATTGTGGTCAGTAGCGATCGGGCGAGCAGTGGGGTCTATGAGGATGTGAGTGGGGGGGCGATTAAAGAGGTTTTAAGCGAATATATTATCAATCCCCTGGTTTTTGAATACCGCCTAATCGCCGATGAGCAGGATTTGATTCAAGAGACCTTGATCGAGCTTAGTGATGTGTGTGGTTGTGATCTCATTGTGACCACAGGGGGCACGGGCCCGGCACCTAGAGATGTTACTCCCGAGGCAACTAAGGCGGTGTGTTCTAAAATGTTGCCCGGCTTTGGGGAGCTGATGCGTGCCACGAGCTTAAAGTATGTCCCCACGGCGATTCTCTCGCGTCAGAGCGCGGGCATTAGAGGCTCAAGTCTCATTGTCAATTTGCCCGGCAAGCCTAAGAGCATTCGGGAATGTTTAGAGGCGGTTTTTCCGGCTATTCCTTATTGCATTGATTTAATTGGAGGGCGTTATATTGAGGGCAACACGGAGCATATCCAAGTGTTCCGCCCCAAGAGGTGACATGACCCTTAGCCACCTAGACACCCATAATAACCCCAATATGGTCGATGTGAGCCACAAGCCCGACACCATGAGAATCGCCCTTGCTAGTGGCAAGATTAGCATGGGAGTACAGGCTTACAAGGCGATTATAGATCACCAAGTTAAAAAAGGTCCGGTGATTCAAACTGCCGTGATTGCGGCAATCATGGGGGCTAAACAAACTAGCGCACTCATCCCCATGTGCCACCCTCTCAACCTTTCTAATATCGCTGTAGAGATTTTAGAACAGCCCCAAGAATGTGCTTTTATGGTGCAGGTGCGCGTGAAACACCATGGGCAAACAGGCGTGGAGATGGAGGCACTCACGGGTGTGAGCGTGGGTCTTTTAACCATCTATGACATGGTTAAATCTTTAGATAAAAGCATGGTAATTGGGACTATCCAACTAGAATATAAAGAGGGTGGCAAGAGCGGTACTTACCAACGCTCTTAAAATCCCATGTATCTGAATTAATTCACAATTTAAGGAGAATTTTATGCAGAAGAAATCGTGGCTTTTAGGTGTTGTGGCGGGGGTTTTTTTGGTGGGTTGCGGTCCTAGTATCACTGTTACTAACAATGTCCCCTTGAATTTAGCCTATAAAACAGGTGTGATGGCGGCCCCTAAAACCAACCAAACCATTATTTTGCTCAAACCTGCATTGCAATACAGCGACAACATTGCTAAGGAGTATTCCAACAAGTTTAGAGATGAGCTGACTCTCAAGGTCCAATCTTTGCTAGAAAATCAAGGCTACAAAGTGGTCATCTCAGATGTGAGTGATAAAAATGACCTCTCTTTTGCCCAAAAGAAAGATAGTTACTTGGTGCTGGAAACGAATGGTGAGGTGGTTTTAAGACCCGATCCCAAGACGACAGAACAAAAGAAATCCAGCCCCGGACTCATTTTCTCTACGGGCATGGATGTTACCAAAGGCACGCTTTTGTCCATGGGGTATATTAAAGTGGTGTTTGTCGAGCCCACCAGTGGTGAGGCGATCGATTCGTTCATGGTGGATCTGAGCGAGCTTTACATTAAAGAACCCTTTATCCGCTCCAGCCGTTCTGAACATACCGGCGGACTTTTGAGTTCGTTATACAAAGGCAAGGACGACTCTAATGATGCGGTAAAAAAGGCGTTGAACCAAATTTTTAAAGATGTGATGGCCAAAATGGATACCAAGCTCACCCAAGATCGGATCAAATCTTATGCTAAAGATGTGGCGGACTTGAAGGCACAGAAGAAATATTAGCACCCAGTAGCCATCATGCCCTTAGTCTTCCCTTCTAGGGTGTCTTTGGGGCAGAGGTTTTTCCATCTGCTCCTCACTACACTTTTTTTTAGCCTCTTTCTTACCGCCTTTTTTATCTGCTTGCGCTTGGGTTTTTTGGGCTACATGGGTATTTATAAAGATGCCCTTGCCCTGCATGGGCATGCTCTAAGCTCTCTATCTTCTCAAATTTGGCAGACTTTGGGCAATGGTATCCGCTATGATAACCGCATGGTGGCCATTTTTGGGCTTGTTTTTTTGCTCTTGGCTCTTTTGCTGATCAAAACCAAAGCCCAGCGCAAGGTTTGCAACACCTATGCGTTATTAGTAATTGCTCTATGCGTATTTTTGCAAATTGCCAACATGACTTTTTATAGCATTTATGGCGGTGTCTTTGATGCCAATTTGCTTGAAGTCTTTGATGAAAGCCCCAAAACGCTTTTGAGCATGGCGCTTAGAGGCGAGTATTTTATTGGCACTAAAACTTTAATTTGGCTGGTTTTGAGCTTACTAAGCTTTTGGGTGTATCTTAGAGTAGCTAAGATAGCCCAAATCTTCTATGAGGTCTTTAAAGATTTTTCGCTCAAGGTCATTTTAGGGCTAACGGGTGCTTGTTTGGCATTCTTCATGCTCATCTCCATTAATGCGCGCTTTGGATTGACCGCCATTTCTTTAGACTCAGCAATCCAGCCAGCTGAAAATGTCTTTTTGCGCCAAATCACCCCCGGGGCATTCCGCAATCTCTACTTGGTCTTTAAAAACCACACTAAGAGCCAAAAGATCACCTTTGCTAGTTTTAGCTCCAAACCCCTTTTACAAGCCACCCAAGAGTATTTTAATCTCCCTAGTGATACGCCCCCTCCCCTTGATCTAGGCAAACTCTTAGAACACCAAAGCACTAATCCTTTAAAACCCAGCATCACCCATGTTTTTTACATTGTCTCTGAGTCGCTTTCAAGCTGGCATTTTGACCCCAAATTTGACTCGATTGGCTTGGTCAGCGCGCTTAAAAGCTTAGATGATCACCAGCATGGCTTTATCTTCCCCTTATTCCTAGAAAATGCCAAACGCACGGTCAAAAGTTTAGATGTGCAGATCACGGGTTTAATGGGGATTAATGACACTAATTTTGTGAATATGGGTGTGAAAATCCCTAGCCTACCCACCGCCATTGGCAACCAAATGAAGGGACTGGGTTTCCACAATGTTTTTTACTATGGGGGGAGCGGGATTTGGAATCGCTTAGATAGTTTCACCAAACTACAGGGCTTTGATGATCTCATTTTCAATACCTATCTGCTCCGCTTTGCTAAACACAAGTTGGCCAGCAACTCTAAAATCTACCCCCAACCTCTAGAGAGCGAATGGGGCGTGCATGACAATATCTTATTTGATTACATCCTAGAAAAAACCCCGACTGACCAACCCACCTTTAGCATGGTGATGACTTTAAGCAACCACACAACCCGCAATGTTAATCTCAAAGCCTTTGGTGTACCCTTAGAATCCATCCAAGCCTTTGTAAAAGCCACCCCTAAAAGCCAAGACCTGCCTAATGCCAACTTCTTAGGGCATGTGTATTGGTATGACAAAGTTTTGGTGGATTTCATCAAAAAAGCCAGTGCCAAATTCCCCAACTCGCTGTTTATCATCACAGGCGATCACTTTGATCGCAGTTTTGAATACGCCAAAAATAATCTCTATTGGAAAAAGAGCGTACCCCTCATTCTCTATGCCCCCTCCTTAAAGCCCCAACAAATCCGTTGCATGGGCGCACACATTGACATCGCACCCACGATTATGGAGCTAATCGCTCCTAAAGGCTACACCTATGCGAGTTTTGGTAAGCCTTTGTTTAGCAATGCCAATACCTCCAATACTTGTCTGGACGATCCGGCTTTGGGTTTTGAGGTCATAGCAGCTAAGGGGCAAGAGGGGATTGATTTTTTATACGGGAAAGATGAGCCCAACAAACTTTTTTATGTCCAAAAGGGGCAATTAATCCAGCATAAAACCAATTCTCAAGACCTCAAACTGGCCAAGCAACTTTTAGAGAGAGACAATACCGCCAATGGTTTAAGCTGGCACTATCTCTTTAAGGGAGGGGTTATCAAATAGCCCACTTAGAGATAATGTGTGAGACTCATTTGGTTGATCTTGCTCGAAGAGGCTAAGGCCGCATCGTAATTGTTGCGCAATTGGGCGAACTTGTTGTAAGTTTCGGCCACATCTGTGCCTGTGGTGTCCCCACGGATGGCTTGCACTTGGGATTTGAGCACTTCATTACGGCGCATGATATTGGCAAAGCTACGGCTATGTGCCCCATTGGCCGCAATCACCTTTTCTACATGATCGCTCAAGTGATCCACAAGGGCGATGTTATTTTGTATCCCCAAATTACGCAACTCTGGGCTATAAGCTCCCGGCAGAGCATCGGGGCGGTAGATTCCCTTTTGCACCGATTCGATCACCCCGTCTAATTGCTTGAAAAAATTAATGTGGGGCTGGTCGATGGTCAGTGCATTATTGGCATTGAGGCGCAAACTGGGCACATCTCTTTTGAGACTGGGCTCAGAAAAATCATTCGCCTTTTCATCATAGAGCATGAATTGCATGAGTGTATTAGAACGGGTGTTGTCTTGGATCGCTATTTGCCCGTTTTCATTTAAAGACACGCTCACGCGATCATTAGATTGTTTGAGAATGGAGAGAAACGCTGCTTGACTCTCTTTGGAGGGCACGCCTGTTTGGGCTTGGGCATATTCCTTTTTATCTTGGTTGCTGTAATTCATTGCAATGCTGATCGCATCCATGAGCTGGCGGTAGGTAAAATCATTGGGCTTAGTGAGCGTGGGGGTCTCTTGGTTGCGGTTATAAAGGGGGATTTCATAGGGCATACCCCCCTCTTTATTGGGCAACTGCAAAAATGCGCCCTTATTGCTCAAGTGTAACTTAGCCTCTAGGGGCACGCCATTATGATCTTTGAGCTTTAAAACGTAGGTTTGCTCGCCAATGTTAGCCCCCATCACCGCAGCTAGAGTAGTTGCCCCGCTGGCATAGTCCATGCTTTTAGGCACGACCTGAGAAACATTGCCCACCAACAACGATCCGTGATTGGCAAAATAGGTTTTTTGGTATTCGCTGGCATAATCGGTGGGCAGAGCCTGAATCTCTGCTCCCTTGCTATCCAAAGTCTTTAGAGTCAAACTCAAACCATGCGGGCCATCAAAGGGCGGATTGGGACTATCATGGTCTTTGTTTTTGACATTGCGATCGATTAGGCGCAAATGCCCATCGCTGGAAAGCTCCACATCTAAATTCCCCCCAAAATGTGCTTTGATTGCATCCATCAAATCCTGCATGGTGGCGTTTTTGGCATCTAAATGGAAGGGGGGTATGGGGGCATTGTTGATACTCCCATTAGAATTATTGGGGGCTGTGCCCTCAATTTGTAAATACGTTGCCCCCTCGCCCAAGATCGCGCTGAGTTTGGTATTCCTAGTGGCGGGGGTGTTATCTTGGGCAATAAATGCGCTGGGCACATCTAGCACCCGCTTATCATAGAGATTATTAACCCCCTGCACCTGTGAGAGGCTACGGGCGGTCAAAAAGGGGCTTTTTACATAAGTGGTAACCCGTGCGTTGCTAGAACGCAAGGCATCTAAATTATCCATATCTTTATCGCTAGAGATCATATGGAAATCCAACACCGCATTCCCCGCGCTCAAGTCTCTAATCTCAATCTCTCCCCACGCATTCAAAGTTACATCCACGACCTTATTGGTGGAGGTGTTGCCATACTCCCGACCAATTTGGCGTAAGAGATCGCTAACTTTAGTCGCGCTCTCTAATTTGCTATAAGCCTTATCCAACGCAAACTTTGCCTTAAAAGCACTCCCATCGGGGCGGATACCCTGCAAGTAAAAATATTCTTTGGCATCGTTTTGGGGGTTGTTATCATCATCTCCAATCAAATCACGCAAGGTGTCCTCGGGGGTGATGAACACTTCTTGAGGGTTGGCGGTGTTGTTGAGTGCGTCCATCACATCGGGGTGCAACTTACTTTGATTCAACATTTTAATATTGGTGGTGATACTCTTTTGTTTGTCTAAGTCCTTGCCTAAAAATAAATTATGCCCGGTCACATTGTAGGGCACGAGATTATTAGATCCCACTAGAGCATTGAGGTCTTCATTATTGCCATAGTAGTTACCTACACGATCAAAGGGCGGGCGATCGACCTTGCTCCCCCCAAAGAGATATTCGCCCCCAATGGAAGTATTGGCGATATTGATCATGTGATCTTTGAGGTGGGCTAAATCTAGGGCGATGGCTTGGCGAGAGGTTGTGGAATGCACATCGCTAGCCGCTTGGATTAATTTGGTTTTGAATTGCTCCATCGTGCTGGAGAGTTCGCCTAAAGCCTTGTCGGTGTTGAGGGTGGCTGTGTGGGCACTTTGGGCGACATCTAAGCCTTGATCCAGCGTATTTTCCTCAAAGCCGTATTTGAGGTTTTGATTGTCAATATTGCTATCTTGGTAGCCATATTGGATTTTTAAGCCAGAGGCTATTTTATTGTTAGCCGTGTTGAGTTTGTTTTGCAAGGCATTTTGGTAATAATGGATTTGGTTGTATTTACCTCCATCGCTGATACGCATGCTCTTCCTTTAGCCATTAATGCCAACAACAAGCAAGATTTATACCATGATACTAAGGCAAATTTTTAAGTTAATTGTGTTAGAATGAGCGGAAATTTTTGACTAGGATTTAGGCATATGGTGTATGCAGTGTTTAAAAATGGGGGCAAGCAGTATAGGGTGCAAGTGGGCGATGTGGTGTTATTGGATAAAATGAGCCTAGAGCCCAAAGCACGCGTGGAGTTAGAGGAAGTTTTGGCTATCTCTCAAGGGGGAGGTGTTGTTTATGGCACACCTCTAGTGAGCGGGGCTAAGGTAGAAGCTGAGGTGATCAATGAGGGGCGGGGTAAGAAGGTGATTATCTTTAAAAAACGCCGCCGCAAAGATAGCAAAACTAAAAGAGGCTTTAGGCGCGACTTTACCCGCGTTAAGATTACAAACATCGTAGCATAAAGGATTTATAATGGCACACAAGAAAGGTCAGGGGAGCACCCAGAATAACCGCGATTCGGCAGGAAGGCGTTTAGGGGTTAAGAAGTTTGGCTCAGAGTTTGTGCGTGCGGGCAATATTATCGTGCGCCAAAGAGGGACACAGGTGCATCCAGGCAAGAATGTGGGTATGGGAAAAGATCACACCCTTTTTGCCTTGATTGATGGCGTGGTGCATTTTAGCTATAAAGATAAGCACCGCAAAAGGGTATCCGTAGTCGCGCTACAACCATGAGTGAGTGCCAATAGGGCAACCCTTGGTAGGTTCTCTGCTGGGTTGTGCCGTGATTAAAACAAAGCAGGGATGACCGATGGGTAAATTTTTAGCGTGGTTTTTGGGTTTCTGGCTTGTCGTCGGTAGCGTACTTGGTGCTAAAGAGGGGGGCACTTTAGTTTATGCGCGGGGGGCAGATGGCTCGAGCATGGATCCGGCCTTGGTAACCGATGGGGAGAGTTACGCAGCCACTTCCAATATCTATGAAACTTTGGTGCAATTCAAGTATGGGAGCACCGAGATTGAGCCTGCACTGGCAAGTAGCTGGGAAATCTCTAAAGACGGTCTTGTTTATACTTTCCATTTGCGCCAAGGGGTTTATTTCCACACCACAAAGTATTGGAAGAAAAAGATTGAACTCACATCTAAAGATGTGCTTTTCTCTTTTAAACGCCAAATGAGAAATGAAAAGCCCTACTACAAAGAAGCCAGAAGCTATGGTTACTGGGAAAGCATGGCGATGTCTAACATCATTAAGGACATTGAAGCCCCGGACAAATACACCGTTAAATTCACTTTAAAACACCCTGAAGCCCCCTTTTTAGCGGACTTAGGGATGGATTTTTTGAGTATTTTAAGTCAAGATTACGCTCAAGAGCTCGCTAAGAGTGGCCGTCAAGATCAACTCTCTAAAAAGCCCATCGGCACAGGACCCTTTAAACTTGCCCTATGGCTTAAAGATGAGCGAATCGTGCTGGTTAAAAACCAAGAGTACTGGGGAACTAAAGCACACTTGGATCAAGTGGTCTTAAAAGTGATTCCCAATCCTTCTTCAAGAACTTTGGCTTTGCAAAAGGGCGAGGTGCATATTGTGCATGCACCTAATCCCAATGAGGTCCAGGCATTGGAGAAATCCCATAACATTGTGGTGGAAAAAGTCCCGGGGCTTTTTGTAACATGGCTTAGTTTGAACAACCAAAAAAAACCCTTTAATAACCGTCTCGTGCGCTTGGCACTCAACTATGGCATTAATGTAGATGAATATGTCAAGATTGTCTATGAAGGCTATGCAAGCCGCGCAATCAATCCCCTCCCTCCTGATATGTGGGGTTATAACAAAAACATCAAACCCTACCCTTATGACCCCGCTAAAGCTAGGGCTCTATTAAAGCAGGCAGGCTATCTCAATGGGTTTGAAACCACGCTATTTAGCTCTTCTCGTTACAACAAAAAGGGAGCGGAGTTTATCCAAGCTCAGTTAGCCAAAATTGGGATCAAGGTCAAGATCGAATTTTTTGAATGGGGCACTTACATTAAGAAGACTGCCTCAGGCGAGCATACTATTGCCTTTAGTGGTTGGCAGGCAGACACGGGCGATCCAGATAACTTCTTAGATATCTTGTGGAGCAAACATGCCGCCTCAGAAATCCCTAGTCGCAACAGTTCCTTTTATAAAAGTGATGCCTACTCGGATCTGGTAACCAAAGCCAAGCGCGTTACCAATGAAAAAGAACGCGCTAAGCTTTACCATAAGGCTCAAGAGATATTCTACAAAGATGTGCCCTGTGTACTTTTGGCCTATCCTTATGTGATTGTGCCCCATTTGGCTAGCGTCAAGGGATACAAGGCTACGGGCGTGCAATTGAACCGCTTTGTCAATGTTTATTTTGACAAATAGGGGAGGGGCTTGCTAGGTTTTATCCTCAAGCGGATTTTGTGGGCGATTCCGACTTTATTTGGGGTGAGCATCATTGTCTTTGCGATGGTGCATTTGGCCCCGGGTGATCCGGCTTTAGTGATTTTAGGCGAACACGCGAGCAAAGAATCTGTAGAAGCCTTGCGCGAGCAAATGGGTTTGAACAAGCCTTTGTTAGAGCAATACTTTTTGTATATCAGCCATGTCTTGCATGGAGATTTTGGGACTTCCTTAGTTTCGCGTGAGCCAGTGCTAGAGGAATTTTTGCAACGCTTTCCGGCTACCATTGAGCTCTCTTTAAGCGCGCTTGTCATTGCCCTTGTTTTGGGTTTGGGTGCGGGTATGATCGCCGCAATCAAGCGTTATAGTTTCTTTGACTATATGAGTATGGGGGTGGCTTTGGCCGGGGTGTCCATGCCGGTCTTTTGGCTGGGCTTGATGCTCATCTCTATTTTTAGTATCCAGCTAGATTGGTTGCCTGTTTATGGGCGTTTGAGCGATGAATTTTATTTAGATGGACCCACGGGGTTTTATCTCATCGATAGCTTACTAGCCCACGATTACAGGGCTTTCCTAGATACGATCAAGCATTTGATCTTGCCCAGCATCACCTTAGCCACGATTCCTACTGCCATCATCGCGCGCATGACACGGGCTAGCATGCTGGAGGTCTCCAAAGAAGATTATATCCGCACCGCCAAGGCTAAGGGGTGCTCGCCTCTAAGGGTGGTGGGTGTGCATACTTTGCGCAATGCCTTAATCCCAGTTACCACCATTATAGGCTTGATGCTTGCAGGCTTGCTAGGGGGGAGTATCCTCACTGAAACCACCTTTGCATGGCCGGGGGTGGGTAAGTGGATGGTGAATGCGCTTAATCAAAGAGATTTTCCCATTATCCAATCGGCGAGCTTGATTGTGGCAGTGATTTTTATCGGGGCAAATTTGTTGGTGGATATTTTATATGCCTTTATCAACCCCCGCATAAGGCTGTCCTAATGGAGAGATTTAAAGATTTTTGGCTGCAATTTAGGAAAAATAAGGCCGCACTTGTGGGGGCGTGGATCGTGTTTTTTTTGATTCTATGTGCCCTGCTAGCCCCCGTAATTAGCCACCACGACCCTTACGCCCAAAATACTCAAGAAGTGCGGGTTTTACCCATTTGGGCACAGGGGGGCAGTTCTAAGCATGTACTGGGCACAGATGATTTGGGGCGTGATGTCTTAACACGCTTGCTCTATGGGGCGCGTATTTCCCTAACGATCGGGCTTGTGTCTGTGGGGATTGCGGTGTTCTTTGGGGTGTTGTTGGGCTTGATGGCGGGCTATTTTGGGCGTAAAACCGACATGGTAATCATGCGCTTGATGGACTTAATGCTCTCTTTGCCCTCAATTTTGTTAATCATTATCGTGGTGGCGATCTTGGGTCCCTCGCTTTTAAATGCGATGTTGGCCATCGGTATTGTGGGTATCCCCGGGTTTGCCCGCATCGTGCGCGCCTCTGTCTTGGCTGAAAAAGAAAAAGAATATGTTACCGCCTCTAAAGTCAATGGCTCGGGACATTTGCGCTTGATGTTTAAAGTCATCTTCCCTAATTGCGCTGTGCCCATTATCGTGCAAGCCACTATGGGCTTTGCCTCTGCCGTGCTAGAGGCAGCCGGTTTAAGCTTTTTGGGGCTGGGCGCACAACCCCCCACGCCCGAATGGGGCGCAATGCTCATGGATGCGATGCAATATCTGAGGAGCGATCCATGGATGATTGTGCCTCCCGGGTCGATGATTTTTTTAACCGTGATGGGCTTTAACTTGCTGGGCGATGGGATCATGGACGCGCTCGATCCCAAGCGATCGGCTTGAGGAGGTTACCATGTTGCCCTTATTAAAAGTCAAAGACCTTAGAACCCATTTTTTCACCGATAGGGGGGTGAATAAGGCGGTGGATGGCGTGAGTTTTGAAGTGGCTAAATCCCAAACTCTGTGCATTGTGGGGGAGAGTGGGAGCGGGAAAAGCATCACCTCGCTTTCTATTTTGGGCTTGATAGAAAAGCCGGGCAAAATTGTGGGGGGGAGCATTGAGTTTGGCGGACGGGATTTATTAAGCTTAAACCAAAAGCAAATGCAAAAAGACATTCGGGGCAAGAAAATTAGCATGATTTTTCAAGAACCCATGACCAGCTTAAACCCCTCTTACACCGTTGGGTTTCAAATCAGCGAAGCGCTCAAAATCCACCACCCCCATTTGAGCCGTAAAGAACGCTTTGAGCGCGCCCTAGCTGAATTAGAACGCGTGGGCATCCCCCATGCCAAAGAGCGTTACCACGATTACCCTTTTAAATTGAGTGGGGGGCAACGCCAAAGGGTGATGATTGCCATGGCCATGGTGTGTGCCCCAGAGCTCTTGATCGCCGATGAGCCCACCACCGCCTTAGATGTGACTATTCAAGCCCAAATTTTAGAGCTCATGCAAGAATTGCAAGCCAGCAAGGGGACTTCTATTTTATTCATCACGCATGATTTGGGCGTGGTGGCGCAATTAGCCGATGCGGTGGTGGTGATGTATAAGGGGCATGTGGTGGAGAAGGCTAGTGCTAAAGAGCTTTTCAACAACCCGCGCCACCCCTACACCCAAGCCCTCTTAAACGCCATTCCCAAACCGGGCAAGCAACACCGCAAAAAACGCCTTCAAACCGTGGATGAGAATGTCAACTATTTAGAGTTTCCTAGGGAGATTCGATGATTTTAAGAGTCAATGATCTACACAAGACCTATCGCATTTCTCAAGGGCTTTTCAAACCTCCCAAACTCATCCACGCGGTGAAAAATATCACCTTCAAGGTGCACCCCGGGGAGATTTTAAGCGTGGTGGGGGAGAGCGGGTGTGGAAAGAGCACCACCGCCAAATTATTAATGGGGATTGAGAGTCCCAGCGGAGGGGAGATTTTATTCAATGAAAAAAGCCTAGCCCAGTTTAGCAAAGCCGATTGGCAGGAATACCGCAAACATGTACAAATGATTTTTCAAGACCCCTATTCTAGCCTCAATCCTAGATGGCAGGTGGGGGATATTATTGCTGAACCTCTCTTGCTCAATAGCAATCTTTCCAGACAAGAACGCCGGAAAAAAGTCTTAGAGATGATGGATTTTGTGGGGTTAAAATCAGAGTGGATCAGCCGCTACCCCCACCAATTCTCTGGAGGGCAACGCCAGCGCATCGGCATCGCGCGCGCGCTCATTATTCGCCCTAAGGTGGTGATCTGTGATGAACCCGTTTCGGCTTTAGATGTCTCCATTCAAGCCCAAGTGCTTAACTTGCTCTTGGACTTGCAGCAAGAAATGGGCTTGACTTATATTTTTATCAGCCATGATTTGGGTGTGGTGGAGCACATCAGCGATCGTATTTTAGTGATGTATCAGGGCGAGATTGTGGAGCGCGGGGATGTGGATAGCGTACTGAGCGCCCCTAAAGACCCCTACACCAAAAAGCTTTTAGACGCTGTACCCCATTTAGAAAAATCCATGCGACGCTTTTCTTAGCCCATGTTTGTGGATAGTGTAGAAATTACCATCGCCTCAGGCAAGGGGGGAGCGGGGGCGGTGAGTTTTAGGCGCGAAAAATTTGTGATCAAGGGCGGACCGGATGGGGGCGATGGGGGCGATGGGGGCGATGTCTTCGTGCAGGTGAGTGGCAATACAGACACTTTGGGGGCTTTTAGGGGTAAAAAGCATTACAAAGCCAAAAATGGCGCACCCGGGGGTCCTAAGCTGTGCAGTGGCAAAAAGGGGGAGAGTATCACTTTAATTGTGCCCCCGGGGACACAGATTTATGATCAGCAAAGCGGAGAGTTGTTAGGGGATTTTGTGGTATGTGGCGCGCCTATTAAAATTTTAGAGGGAGGTAAGGGAGGGATGGGCAATGCGCGCTTTAAAAATGCGGTGCAACAACGCCCCACCTATGCCCAAAAGGGGCTAGAGGGGGTAGAAAAATGCGTGCGCTTGGAGCTAAAGCTCATTGCCGATGTGGGCTTGGTGGGTTTTCCCAATGTGGGCAAATCTACCTTAATTAGTGTGGTGTCCAACGCGCGCCCCAAGATCGCCAATTATGCCTTTACGACCTTAGTGCCCAATTTGGGCGTGGTTTCTGTGGGGGATTTTAAAGAATTTGTGATCGCCGACATCCCGGGGGTGATTGAGGGGGCTAGCCAGGGTAAGGGCTTAGGGCTGGCATTCTTAAAACACATTGAGCGCACGCGCCTTTTGCTCTTTGTGCTAGATGTAGGCTTGGACCTAAAAGAGCAATACCGCCAATTACGCCACGAATTGGGCGCGTTTTCGCCCATTCTGCAACAGCGCGCCTTTGGGGTGGCGATCAATAAAATAGACCTGCTTCCCCCTGAAGAGCTTACTACCATTCTAAACGCCTTTGAAAAGAGTTTAGACCCCAAACCCGCCTTTATTCTGCCCATTTCCGCCCACACCACCACTAACACCGCCCAGCTGGTGCAATTACTAGCCCAAGCTTTTAAATAAACATCCCTTTTAAAGGAGCTAGTTTGTCAAAGATTCGTTTATTAAACTTTATCGGGGTGCTGGTTCTGTCTGTAGGGCTGTGTGGGGCACAGAGTGCGCAAGATCTGCTTGAACAGGGGCGGACCTATTATAAGCAAGGGGACTATAACAAGGCATTTGAATCCTTTCAAAAAGCCGCTAATGCGGGTGAGGCTATGGGGTATCTTGCTTTAGGGCTGATGTATGAAAGCGCTAAGGGGACTCATCAAGATATGCATCAAGCCTTCAAATACTACCAAAAAGCTGCAAATATGGGTGTTTCTGAAGCTTATTTGATTTTAGGATCGATGTATTACAATGGGACGAGCGTGAGCAAGGATTACAACAAGGCTTTAAAATACTACCAAAAAGCCGCCAATGCGGGGATCGCTGAGGGCTATACAAAATTAGGGTTTGCCTATGCTGAGGGACATGGCGTAGCTCAAGATTATCAAAAAGCCGCCCAATATTACCAACAGGGTACAGATATGGGGGATGGGGAGGCTAGCTATTATTTGGGACAATTGTATTACAAGGGTCAAGGCGTTTCTAGGGATTACTCCAAGGCATGGACATGTTATATCATAGCCGCAAGCTTGGGGGATACGCGGGCTTATTGGAGTTTAGGGAATATGTATTACGAGGGCAAGGGGGCGATTAAAGATTATATAAAAGCTAAAGAATACTTCCAACAAGCCGCCAATGCAGGGAATGGTATGGCTTATCGTGCACTGGGATGGATGTATGCACGGGGTAATGGAGTAGAAAAAGATTACAAAAAGGCGTTGGAATATTTCCAAAAAGCGGCTAACTTAGGGGTAGCTGAAGCCTATACAAGTTTGGGGCTTGTCTATGCCAATGGGCATGGTGTTACCAAAGATTACAAAAAGGCGACTACATATTACCAAAAAGCAACAGATTTGGGAGATGCTAGGGGTTATATAGGTTTAGGAATTATGCACGAGAAGGGGGAAGGAATCAAGAAAGATTATAAAAAAGCCCTAGAATATTTCCAAAAGGGCGCAGATTTAGGGGTTGCTGAGGGTTATGCCGGTTTAGGAAACCTGTATGAAAAGGGGGAAGGTGTTAAAAAAGATTACGAAAAAGCGTTGGAATACTACCAAAAAGCCGCAGACATGGGGACTTCCTATGGTTTCTTAGGCTTGGGCAACTTGTATCGCGATGGTTTGGGTGTGGGCAAGGACTATTTTAAGGCATTGGAATACTACCAAAAAGCCGCAGACATGGGCAATGATGAAGCCTATTTGAATCTAGGCAACATGTATTACAAGGGTCAGGGGGTTGTCAAAGACTACAAAAAAGCCCTAGAATATTTCAAAAAGGGCGCAGATTTAGGCAATGCACATGCGCTTTACCAAGTGGGGCATATGTATGTTGTGGGCGAGGGGGTTGAAAAAGATTAGCCGAGGTCTTGAACATTTGAAAAAGCGACTAAGATTGGCTATGTGTTAGCCTATCAGGACTTGGGCGATACGTATGTCAATGCGCATGGTGTCAAACGATGATAAAAAGCAACTTGTCTAACCCCTAGTTTAGAGAGGGCAAATCTTTAAGAATGCTATCAAACTCCTTTTCATAACGCTCGGGATTATCGATCTCAAAATCAGCCACACTTTTAAGGAATTTGTCAAAATTTTCATTGCGCTGGGCTAATTTAGCCAGCGTTTGATAATCTAAATTGTCTTCCTCTTTGGAGTTAAATAAAATCGCACTTTGCCCAATGGATTTTATATCTAGGGTAATCACCCCGATCCCAAAACTCTGATTAAGCTGTTTGAGCAATTCCATTAAGTCTTTGTTATTTCTATCAAGCGTGCCTGCCACCAAATAGCCTTCATGTGCCCATGAGCTATTGCTGATCGCCTGAAAATACGCCTCTCTGCAATTAATCAGGGTGAGCTCTTTTTTGAGCTCAAAACTCACCAACTTAATGGGCAAAGTATCAAACTTTTTAATAAAACTGTGCACATTGGGGGATTTAAAGTCTTTATAGGCAAAAAACACCCCCACCATGTCCGGGTAAATCCACTTATCTATGCCTTTTTTAGTTTTCTTGCTCTCCTCATGGTAAATGGTTTTGGTGTAAAGCCCCCATTGGTGGTAGGCGATGTAGCTTAGGCGCGGGTGTAAATCCCGTTCTTTACAAATCAGATCTTTTGGAGGTTGTTCTTTAGAAGTGGGTTTAGGCGGAGGGAAATCTTGACCTTTGAGGGCGATTAAAGCGGGCTTGGCTTGCACTTTGACAAAGGGGAGTTTGTCGGGGTTTTTTTTGAGGGCGGTAACAATAGCACTATTGCAAGTTGCCCAAGGAGTTTTACCGTCCCATTGAAACATGTGTTTAATTTCGCCATGCTGGTGCAACTCTTGTGCTTTAGCGTAAATATGATTAGGATTAATGGGTTCTCCAATGATTTTAAGCACCTCCACCACAATGTCTATATCTGCCTGTTTCATCTCACACCCATAAATTATCTAACAAGCGCACCTGCCCCACTTGCACAGCGCACAAAATGAGGGTTTGGTTGGATTTGACTTGGGCTAGGGGTTCTAAATTGTGGTTACAAATGCTGAGATAATGCACTTCCAAGCCTTGCAAGGTGTCTAGACCAATTCGGATAAGACTAGCCGTATCACGCATGCCTTGTTGGTAGGCTATCTGCATACGCTCTAGGGCTTGGGGGATTTTTAGGGCTTCTTGTCTTTGGGAAGCACTCAAATAAACATTGCGTGAGCTTAAAGCCAAACCATCGTGATCACGCACAATCTCACAGGGCACAATCTCAATCTCTAAAAAGAAATCAGCTACTAAGCGTTGGACATGCAAGAGTTGTTGGGCATCTTTTTTGCCAAAATAGGCTTTTTGGGGGCACACAAGGTTAAAAAGTTTTAAGACCACTTGCAAGACTCCGTTAAAATGCGTGGGTCTGTGTTCGGCTTCATGGCCCAATAAATCCGAGGCGGGGTTTAAAGTGATAGCATGCTCAAAAGGGTAGAGCTCTGCCACAGTGGGCACAAATACCCCATCAACCCCCAAACTCTGGCACAACTTTAAATCTGCCTCTAAGTCTCTAGGGTAGCGACTTAAATCCTCATTAGGACCAAATTGGGTGGGATTGACAAAAATAGAGACAATCGTTTGGGGGTTTTCTTGTTTGGAACGCGTAATGAGACTGGCATGTCCGGGGTGGAGCGCACCCATCGTGGGGACAAAGCCCACGGAGTCTAGGGATTTTCTAAAAACTTGGAGTTCCTGGTATGTGTGTAAAACCTGCATTAAATTTGTTCCAAAATGTGGCGGGTGATCTCCAGGGGGTTAGATGCGCCATAGATGGGGCGCCCCATGACAATGAAATCAGCGTGTGCCTTTTTGGCATCTGCAAGCGTGCCCACGCGTTTTTGATCGCCCAGAGGTGTATTGGGCGGGCGAATCCCCGGGGTCAGCGTCAAAAACTGCGTGCTGGTGGCTTGCTTGATGGCTAGACTCTCTAGCACCGAGCAGACCACCCCATCTAAACCGCAATCAAAACACAATTTGGCTAAATAGAGGGTTTGATCCAAGAGGGGGGCATGGTAGATTGCATGGGCTTGGGATTCATCTAGACTTGTTAGCAGGGTTACACCCATCAACAAGGGTTTTTTACCTTGAAAATTTCTTAAGCTTTGCGCCACGTCTTTTAACGCTTCTCCACCGCTACTAGCATGCACAGTAAGCATATCTACACCCAGCTTAGCGCACTCTAACACCGCCTCTTGCATGGTGTAAGAGATGTCGTGTAATTTGAGGTCCAAAAAGAGCTTAAAGCCCAAATCGATGTTTTTAATGCGTTCTAAAAAACTAGGTCCCTCTCTAATAAACCCCCTCAGGCCTAATTTGATCCACAGATCCAGCCCCTTAAGCTGTTCTAACAGATTCAAACATGCCTCTTGACTCTCCAAATCCAAAGCCAAACATAGCTGCATGCACTCTCCTTTGGCGTTTTCAGCAAATCCATACAGACAAGCTGGTATTATAGCACACTTCAAAACAAGGATGATTCTTGCCTAATAGTGTGATGATTGCTGGTCCGTGTGTGATTGAGAGTGGGGAGATTTTAGAGCAGATCGCCCAAGAACTCAAACCTCTAGCCTCCAACCCCAAGTTTGATTTTTATTTCAAAGCCAGCTTTGATAAGGCTAACCGCACCAGTTTAGAGAGCTACAGAGGTCCGGGACTACAAAAGGGCTTGCAAATGTTAGGGGACATCAAAAACAAATTTGGCTACAAACTCTTAACCGACATCCATGAGAGCGTGCAGGCAGGTCCTGTGGCTGAAGTGGTCGATGTTTTGCAAATACCCGCCTTTTTGTGCCGCCAGACCGATTTGATTATAGCAGCTGCACAGACTAAACGCATAATCAACATCAAAAAGGGGCAGTTTATGCACCCTAAGGACATGCAATACAGCGCGCTTAAGGCTTTAAATACACGGGCAAAAAACAAGCATGAAACACCCACCTATGAGGCGTGTTTAGAGCATGGCATTTATTTATGCGAAAGGGGGGCAAGTTTTGGATATGGAAATTTGGTCGTGGATATGCGCTCAATGGTCATCATGCGCACCTTTGCGCCTGTGATCTTTGATGTTACGCATAGCGTGCAAATGCCCGGGGGGGCGGGGGGTAAGAGCGCAGGGGATAGCTCCTTTGTGCCCTACTTGGCTAAGGCTGGGGCAGTGGTGGGTGTGGATGGGTTTTTTATGGAAACCCACATTGATCCACAAAATGCCCTAAGCGATGGACCCAATATGATTTTAACCGCTCATCTCTTAGACTTAGCTAGCGATCTCTTGGCTTTGCAAGAGTGCAACCAATCTTTAAACCACCAAAAGGATAAACATGCCACACAGCATTGAAGGTAAACTTTTTTTAAAGGGTAGCGAGAAAGTTGCCATTTTAGCCGCGCGTTTTAACCACATCATCACCGATCGACTCATTGAGGGCGCGCTGGATAGTTTTGAGCGCCACGGGGGTTGTTTGGATCATTTGAGTATTGTGAAAGTCCCCGGGGCTTATGAATTGCCCTTTGTGTTGGATCGCTTGCTAGCTAGTGCCAAATACGATGGTATCTGTGTAGTAGGAGCCTTGATTCGGGGCGGGACTCCCCATTTTGATTATGTGAGCGCAGAAGCCACAAAGGGGATTGCCAATGCCACGCTCAAATACAAAATCCCTGTTAGCTTTGGATTGCTCACCACCGATAATATCGAACAAGCCATCGAGCGCGCTGGGAGCAAGGCAGGCAATAAGGGTTTTGAGGCGATGGATGCGCTGATTGAACTGCTCAATCTCTACACCTTGATCTAATGGCAACTAGAAGCCAAGTTAGAGAGGCGGTGGTGGGTTTGCTCTATGCCTTTGATAGCGGGAATGGGGCGATTTTGAATCTAGCTCCCAGTTTACTAGAAGAGAGGAAAATTAAGAACGCCCAGCAACGCTTTGCACTCGAGCTCTTAGAAGGCACGCTGACACGCCTAGAAAGCTTGGATAACACCTTGAGACCCTTACTCAAAGATTGGGATTTAAAACGCATGGGGAGCATGGAACGGGCGATCTTGCGCTTGGGGGCTTATGAGATTTTGCACACCAGCACCAAATCCCCTATTGTGATTAACGAAGCCATTGAGCTGGCTAAAAATTACGGGGAGGAACAAGCTCCCAAACTCATTAATGCCGTTTTAGACGCTTTATCTAAGAAAATAGAGGTTTCTTAGTGCTATTTTGATCACACACCTCACAGCCATGCATGCCCAAAAGCAAGAGTAACCACGAGGCGTAAATATAGGACATCAAAAACCATAGAATCGACACCGATCCATAGAGTTCGCGATAAGTGTGGTTATAAAGAATGTAATAAACAAACCCCCATTTCATCACATTCCAACAAATGCTCGTGATCAGGCTCCACAATAAGGGGTATAATAGCCGTTTGAAAACCTTGTTAGTGGGCATTAAAAAAGAGAACAGACAAAAAACATAAGTCCCCACCCAACGCAAAAAAGAGAGCAACACGGGGTTATTGGTGATGGCTTGGACCTTGATTTCATAGAGAATGATTAAGGGCAGGACAATTAAAAATACAATGCCCGTGCCAAACCCCCAAAACACAAAAATCCTTTTACCCCTAAAATAAAAATAATCTCTAGGTTCGGCGTGGAAAATTTTAGAGGCAATGTCGCGGTAATTCTCACAAAAGAGGAAAAAGGCGAGCGCAATGGAGGCAATTTGCACCACACCCAAAGTGCGGTTATTTTGTATGAATGAGTGCAAAAAGGAACGACTCGCTTGGATAAAATCGGGACTATCGGGAAAGAGCAAGGTTTCAAGCTCAAAACTTTTGGCAAAGGGGGTGATCAAAAAAAGGGCGACAAAAATTAAAATGGGCGAAAAAGATAAGATCGTGTAGAAACTCAGCGAAGAGGCATAGTAAAAAATAGAGGCGATCGCTTCAAATTGCCTTTTGACCTTATCATCTATAAAGTAAGAACACAGATAACAAAAACCCAGTACACTTTGTGCCAGATGTTTAAAAAATGCCTTGATCAATGACAGCTAGTCGCGATTTTTAGCCCGTAAGTTTGCAACCTCTCCAAATCTTTTTTAGGCGCATCACCCTTAGTGGTCAAATAATCACCTAACACAATCGCCTCTACCCCGCAATCAAAAATACCCTGTTGGTCGCTCCCAAAGACCACTTCACGCCCCCCAGCGACCATGAGGCGTGTTTTGGGTAAAAACTCTTTGGCTAGAACGAGGCATTCTAAGGCTTCTGGTGCGCTCATCACGTTTTGTTTAATAGGCAAGGAGGGGTTTGGGATAAAAAAGTTAATAGGCGTGGTGGCTGGGGTTAAAGATTGCAAGGTGCGCAATAAGTCAATGCGATCCTCAAAACTTTCGCCCAGTCCAAAAATCCCCCCGCTACACAGACTCAAGCCCGCCTTAAGGGTGTTTTCACAAGTGCTGAATCGCTCCTCCCAAGGGTGGGTGCTACAGATATGGGGGAAGAAATTTTGGGAACTCTCCAGATTGTGGTTGTAGCTATCAATGCCATTTTCTTTTAAAAAACGCAGAGAATCCACATCGGCACGCCCGCAACAAGCGATCAAATGCAGATCGGGCACCTCTTGCTTGATAGTGCGCGCCAACCTAGCGATGTAGTCGCATTTTTTGGAATCTAGCCCTCTACCCGAGGTTACTAAGCAAAAGCCCAAAGCCCCTAGGGCGCGCAGAGCCTTAGCCTCTTGTAGAACATCTTCCTCTTTTTTGTATTTGTAACGGCGGATTTGGCCTTGGTGGTGGGAACTTTGCGTGCAATAAGCGCAATCTTCGCTACAATCCCCACTGCTGACATTGGAAATGGAACATAAGAAAATCTCTTGCATAAAAAAACCTTTTTTTGGCAAGAGAGCCAAAGAATCGAACTTTGCGGTGCTTAGAACACCTAAACACCCATTGGGTTTGAAGCCCAAGGCCCACACCAGTGACGCTCGCTCTCCACCCCCTATGATAGCAGAGCAGAGCTAATAGGTGCTTTAAGCTTTAAAAGCTCACCATATAGCGCCAGTAGAAGACAAAGTTGCGGTGCAAGGTCAAGGAATAGGGTGTATTCATCGCCGCTTTTGCTCCGTTGGAATAATAGTAGTTTGTGCCAATGGTGGGGATTTTGATCCCAAATTCAAACCCGTTGTGCCTACTCCCCACGCGCAATCCACCATTGACAAAGAATTGGAAGTTAGAGGGGCGCATGTGGGTTCCATATGTTTGGAGAAGCTGATTAAAGAATTTGCTAGTGGGCCCAAAGGAAGTCCCCCCGATGGCCACACCCAAGAAGAAACCAAAGTGGAAGTTTTCTTTGTTAAAGGGCTTGGGGTTAAAGAGAATGTCCGTCCCCACACCATAGGCAAAGATATTGGTCTGTTGGTAGTGCAATGGACCACCTAGTTGCTTGAAATACCGATAGCCTGTGCCGGCATAATCAAAAAATCCATAATAGCGCAAGCCTAGCTCGGGCAACTTCTTAAAGAAATGCTTGTAGCCCATCAAGACTCCAAACCCATTGGTTACATAGGACTTGCCATTCAGATAACCCATGTAGCTTTTTTTCCCCATATTGCCCCACACGGTGTTCCAAATCGGTTTATCCACTGTGCCGACATTAACCTGTTGGCGACTGCCATCACAACTACTAATCTGTGCTGGAGCACCAAGATAGCTGTTGGGGTTCTTAACCATGCTACAAGCCTGCTCGGTGGAGCTCATCATGCCTAGTTGGTAATCTGCCCCCATAAAAAACCCATTTCTTTCGCCATGCCTACCCTGAGAGGCGCGCACCTTTTTATGGGTGCTCGCTTTAGCCATCTGTGGCTTTTGCCCTGGACCCTCTTCAGCTGCTAACAACACCGCTACTAGGGGAATTGCGCCCGCCACCATATATTTTTTCATTGCTATCCTTAACTCTAAGTTTCTTAAAATCTAAAAATTTAGAAGTTTGAGATTTTCATTCTAGCATAAAAAATTAAAAATTTTTATTAATCAAAAGAGATAGAGGTAACCAAAAAAACAATATTATTTTAAAAATTTCTGTAGCAATAGCCACAAAATGGCTATTGCTCATTATCTTACAGATGCGCCTGCACTTGGTTAAACAGCTTTTCAAAAGCACCCGGATTGTTCATTGCCATGTCGGCTAAAATCTTGCGATCTAACTCAATATTGGCACTTTTGAGAGCGTGCATGAACTTGGAATAGCTGGTATTGTGCAAGTGGCAAGCCGCATTGATGCGCACAATCCATAGACTCCTAAAAGTGCGTTTCTTTTGTTTGCGATCCCTAAAGGCATAACACAAACTGCGTTCTAATTGCTCTTTGGCCTTCCTAAAATGCTTCCTACGCCCGCTGTAAAATCCACGGGCTTGCTTTAAAACTTTTTTATGCCGTCTGCGGCGCACAACGCCTGTTTTGACTCTCATTTTTTTCCTTTACCTTTTGAGGTGTGTTGATCTTAACCCTTTTTAGCTTGCGCTTGGAGGGGGAAAACTTAAGCTAGCGACACAACATGCTTGCCACAGCGTGCATGTTGGTGCTATGCACATAGTGGGGTGCGTTGAGATTAGCCTTGCGTTGGGGGCTTTTTTTGGTCAAAATGTGGCTTTTAAAAGCACTCCCGCGTTTGATGAGATTTTTTTTCACCTTAAAACGCTTGGCTGCCCCACGATTGGTCTTCATCTTAGGCATCTGCTCTCCTTTCATAAATTTATTTCTTTTGAGGCACAAAAAGCCACATCACAAAACGCCCCTCGCTCTTGGGCTCTTTTTGCGCATCGGCAATATCACTCATCATGTCTCTCACCCGCTCAAGCACGCTCAAGCCCGCCTTGGGGTCGTTACTCTCTCTACCTTTAAGCACCACCTTAAACTTCACATGCTTGCCCTCTTCAATGAACTCCCGAGCATGCTTGATCTTGTAGTTGATGTCATTTTGGGCGATCTGGGTGGAGAGTTTGATCTCCTTGATCTCAATCTGCTTTTGCTTTTTCTTGGCTTCCTTGAGCTTCTTTTCGGCTTGGTAGCAATATTTGCCATAATCCATCACCTTACACACGGGGGGCTTGGCATTGGCTGCAATCAAAACCAAATCCAAGCCCTTAGAATGCGCGATCCTTAAAGCCTCTTTAGAAGATAGGATTCCAAACTGCTCCCCCCCATCGCCCACACAACGCACCTGCTTAAAATCAATCGCATCATTTAGCAACACTTCTTCTTTGCTCAAAAACTAACCTCTTGCATCTTACCCTTTACCATGTTGATTAATGCCTCCATTTTCATCGAATATTGTTTACCTAAAGCCCGATCCCGAATTGCTAGGCTTCGATCCTGCACTTCTTGAGCCCCAATGACACCAATTAAGGGCACTTTCTGCTTTTCTAAAGTCCGAATGCGCTTGCTTAAAGTCTCATTTCTATGCACCACTTGCACGAATAGCCCCAAATCCACTAGCTGATCTTTGAGGGCTAAAGCGTATTCTAGCTGGTCTTGTGAAACGGGAACTAAAGCAATTTGCACGGGCGCAATAAAAAAGGGAAAATTCCCGCCATAATGTTCGGTCAAAATCGCGATGAACCGTTCAAAAGAGCCCAAGATCGCACGGTGGATCATCACGGGTTGTTCCTCTAGGCTTTGCTCATTAGTGTAGCTCAGAGCAAAACGCGCAGGCAAATTCATATCCACCTGCACGGTCCCACATTGCCACTTACGCCCGATCGCATCGGTGATCTTAATGTCGATCTTAGGGCCATAAAATGCCCCCCCGCCTGCATCGATCTTGAAGTTAATCCCCTGCTTCTCTAAGGCTTGCCTTAGAGCATCTGTGGCTTGCTCCCACACTTGTGCGCTACCAATGTGCTTTTCTGGCTTAGTAGAAAGCTCCATTTCATAGGCAAACCCAAAAGCCCCCATCACTTTTTTTAGTGAATTCCAAAATGGCTTGCACCTCCGCTCTGATCTGATCAAAACGGCAAAAAATATGCGCATCATCTTGGGTAAATTCACGCACCCTTAAAAGCCCATGTAGAACCCCGCTTTTTTCATGCCGATGCACCACGCCATATTCGTAAAAACGCAAGGGCAAATCCCGATAAGAACGCAGGGCATGTTGATAGACCTTGATATGCCCAACACAATTCATAGGCTTGATCCCATATTCGATCTCATCGATGGTCGTAAAATACATGTTTTCTTTGTAGTTGTCATAGTGTCCGCTGGTCTGCCAAAGCGAGCTTTTCAAAATCTCGGGCCCCCGCACAGGCTCATAGCCATATTTGAGTAGGGCTTGGCTCAATAAATCCTCTAGGCGTTGCGCAAACGCATGCCATTGGGTAGCCATATGGGCAAGCCCGCCCCCAAATCCTCATTAAAGCAAAATAGTCCCAACTCCTGCCCTAATTTGCGGTGATCCCTTTTTTTGGCTTCCTCTAGCTGGGTTAAATAGGCTTTCAAACTCTCTTTTTTGGCAAAGGCGATCCCATAAATGCGTTGCAACATCTCCGCCTTTTCATCACCGCCCAAATACGCCCCGGCTAATTTGGTCAGCTTGAAGTGCTCTAAAAATCCCGTGTGGGGCAAGTGGGGACCTCTACAGAGATCTTCAAATCCACCTTGTGCATAGACGCTCAAACAATCCCCCTCAATTTTGGACATCACGGCGTGTTTGAGTGTATCATCTTTAAACCGTTCTAGGGCTTGCTTGCGGGTTAAATTGCTCTTGATGATGGCGTGTTTGTTTTTGGCGATCTCTTTCATTTTGGCTTCAATCACGGCTAAATCTTCCTCAGAGATTTTAGCTTGGGTCTTAAAGTCATAATAAAACCCCTCATCGACTACGGGGCCGACAAAAAATTGCGCATCGGGGTAGAGTTGCTTGATCGCTTGGGCTAGTAAATGCGCGCAAGAGTGCCTCAAAATCTCCAAAGCCTCGGGCTCCTCCCCAAAGGTGATGGGATCGCCTTGAATGCCTAAATCCTGTGCGCTCTGCAAATCATAGATAACACCCTCTTTTTTAACACCAATCACCTCTGCCAATTTGATCCTTTTATCTTAACATCCACTCGAGCCAAACCCGCATTGCACTTGTTTATCTACTTTTTCGGCTTGTGGGCCATCCATGGGTTGCAGACACCCGCTCAAATAGAGCGTACCCAAAAATACCAAAAACTTCACCATGCATAGCCCTTAAAAAAGCAAAAAATCGCCCCTAATTGTGCCACATAAAAGATAAACCTTTGTTTAAGGCGCAAGGTGTTAGAATGTGGCTTTTGATCTAAAAGGACTTGGCGTGGATGAACAAAGACAAAAGGCGTTGGATTTGGCGATCAAGCAGATTGATAAGACTTTTGGCAAGGGTGCTTTGATGCGTTTGGGCGACAAAGAAGTGGAACGTATTGAAGCCACGCCCACGGGCTCTTTGGGGCTGGATTTGGCATTGGGTATCGGGGGCGTGCCTAAGGGGCGTATCGTGGAAATATATGGACCCGAGTCCAGTGGGAAAACCACCTTAGCTTTGCATGTGATTGCCGAAGCGCAAAAATTGGGGGGTACTTGTGCTTTTATCGATGCCGAGCATGCCCTAGATGTCAAATATGCTAAAAACTTAGGGGTAGATACAGATAACTTGCTCATCTCCCAACCGGATATGGGCGAGGAAGCTTTGGAAATCCTAGAGGCTTTGGCACGCAGTGGGGCAGTGGATGTGATCGTGGTTGATTCAGTGGCGGCCCTCACCCCGCGGGCTGAGATTGAGGGGGACATGGGTGATCAGCATGTGGGCTTGCAAGCCCGCTTGATGAGCCAAGCTTTGCGTAAGATCACGGGTATTTTGCACAAAATGAACACGATTTTAATTTTTATCAACCAGATTCGCATGAAAATTGGCACGATGGGCTATGGGAGTCCAGAGACCACCACTGGAGGCAATGCGTTGAAATTTTATGCCAGCGTGCGTCTTGACATCCGCCGCATCGCCACGCTCAAGGCTAGCGAACACCCGATTGGCAACCGGGTTAAGGTTAAAGTGGTGAAGAACAAGGTTGCTCCGCCTTTCAAAGAAGCCGAATTTGATGTGATGTATGGCGAGGGGATTAGCTATGAGGGCGAGTTGATTGACTATGGGGTGAAGTTAGACATGGTGGAAAAAAGCGGGGCATGGTTTAGCTACTTAGATAGGAAACTAGGGCAGGGCAGAGAAGCGGCGAAGCTGACCTTGAGAAACGATCCCGATCTAGCTCTAGAGATCGCCAACAAGATCAAGGAAAAATTCTTCAATACGGATAGACATCCCGAAGTCTTTGATTGATGTGGGTGTGGCAGTCTATTTATTCATACCGGTGGGTGTTGTTGTTTTTTGGTGCATTGGTTGCGCTAGGCATTTACCTAGGTGGGTTATTTTTTGGAAATAACTCCTTTGAGGTGTTAAATGCGCTAGAACAGAGACAAGGGATGTTGCAAAGTGCCGTGCAGAACTTGCAATATGAAAATGCCAAACTCCAAAAACAACTCTTTGAACTCAAAGAACTAGAACCAAAGAAGTGAATATGTCCAAATGGCTGGGTATCTTGTTGGTTTTGAGCGTGTTGGGGGCTAGAGATAATCCCTTTGTACCCTTAAAGAAAGCCCAACGCGCCGATACCAAATTCCCTAAAGATGAGGTATTTGATTATTTTAAGTCCATTAAGGTTTCTTTGCCCACCACCGCTAGAGTCCTCTCTAAAATCACCATTTTCTACCAAGATTTGGATGGTACAACCCACACCCAAGAGGTGGATATTAACCAACACATCGACTGGCACTACCCGCTCAAACTCACCCAAGAAGGCGCGCTTTTACAACCCGAGAAGAGTACCTATAACATTGGAGGGTATGAGTTTTGGATTCGGGATAATAAACTTTATTTGAGGACGGCAGATAGTATCCAGCGATCCTTTGTGCTCATTAACCCCTATCGGCTCGTTATCGATATTGATCGCAAGGTAAAGGATTTGAGGCAGGAATTGCCCATCAAGCATAAATATGTCCGCAACATCGCCATTAACACCCATGACCACTTCTACCGCTTCATTATCACTTTAGATGGGCAATACCAGTATAAGATCGATCAAAAGGACAATTACCTAGTTGTCAATTTATATTAGAAGAAGGAAGCATGAAAACGAGATTTGTTTTTATCACGGGAGGGGTTTTGAGTTCTTTGGGCAAGGGAGTAGCCTCTAGTAGTTTGGCGTATTTATTAAAACTCTGTGCCTTTAAAGTGGATATTTTAAAGATCGACCCCTACATCAATGTAGATCCGGGCACGCTGAGTCCTTTTGAGCATGGCGAGGTTTTTGTAACTGCTGATGGGAGCGAAACTGATTTAGACATCGGACATTACGAGCGTTTTTTAAACAAGGACTTTTCTAAGGCAAACAACTTCACCACAGGGCAAATTTATTTGAGCGTGATTGAAAAGGAGAGAGAGGGCAAATACTTGGGCAAGACAATCCAAGTGATCCCCCACATTGTCGAAGAGATCAAGGAACGCATTTTAAAACTGGGGGAGGGCAAGGATTTTTTAATCGTGGAAGTGGGGGGTACGGTAGGTGACATTGAGGGCATGGTTTATTTAGAAGCCATTAGGGAACTTAGAAATGCTCTAGGTTCTAAACAAGTGGCCAATATCCATGTAACTTTAGTGCCCCTCATTGCCACCAGCCATGAACTCAAGACTAAACCCACCCAACACTCCATTATTGAATTACGCCGTTTGGGCGTGAGTGCCAATATCATTTTAGCGCGCTGTAGTCAAGATTTAAGCCCTGAGATCAAGACCAAGATTGCCAGCAGTTGCGATGTGTGTGTGGAAAATGTCATCCAAGCCAAAGATGCGCCCACCATCTATGCCTGCCCAACGCATTACTTGCAAGAGGGGCTTTTAGACGCGCTTTTTAGGCATTTTAACCTAAAAGCCTCTTTGGATCAACATGCCCTCCAGCAATGGGAGGACTTGGTGTATCACATCTTAAATCCGGAACGCGCGCTCAAAATTGGGTTCGTGGGGAAATATGTCCATTTGGGTGAGTCGTACAAAAGCTATTTGGAAAGCATGGTCTGTGTGGGAGCGCACTTAAAAGTGAAGGTCGAGGTGATCTTTATCAATAGCGAAGATTTGCAAAACCAAGAGGGCGAAAGCGATATGCAATTAAAACAACGCATCGCCCATACTTTGCAAGACTTGCAAGGGATTTTGATCCCGGGTGGCTTTGGGCATCGTGGAATTGAGGGCATGATTAATGCAATAACCTATGCTAGAGAAAACCATGTCCCCTTATTTGGGGTGTGTTTGGGGGCACAACTCATGGTCGTGGAATTTGCTAGGCATGTGCTGGGCTTGAGTGGGGCACACTCTAGCGAGTTTGACAAAAATGCTCCTCATAAGGTGGTGGATTTACTCCACAGCCAAGCTAACACCACGCATAAGGGTTCTAGCATGCGCTTGGGTACGCACAGCATCACCCTTAAAAAAGACTCCCAAATCGTCCAAATCTACAATGCTGAGAATATCTTAGAGCGCCACCGCCACCGCTACGCCATCAACCCTCATTATTTACAAGCCTATCAAGAACATGGCTTAGAAGTGGTGGCTACAAGCATCGATCACGACCAACAAAGCATTGTAGAGGCTTTGAGTCTGCGCAATCGCCCCTTCTTTTTGGGTGTGCAATACCACCCCGAATTCACCTCCCGCCTAATCGCCCCCAATCCTTTGTTTAAAGCCTTTGTGCAAGCTTGCATGTAATGCCCTTTATTGAGGAAGTTTTCACGCCCGAAGTCCCCACAAAGGCGGCTA
This sequence comes from Helicobacter mehlei, assembly GCF_003660265.1. Taxonomy (GTDB): domain Bacteria; phylum Campylobacterota; class Campylobacteria; order Campylobacterales; family Helicobacteraceae; genus Helicobacter; species Helicobacter mehlei. The sequence continues at coordinate 18,100 of NZ_QXQP01000002.1, read as the reverse complement.
AATTTGTGGCTGAGATTTTAGCTTGTAGCTCCAAGCAAGCCCAAAGCCATATCGATCGGGGGCGTTTATGCACCCTGCAAGGGCAAAAACTCCACAAGGCGCAAATTTTAGATCAGCCCGTGCGCCTGCTCTTTTTTAAACCCGCCCAAAAACCCGAAATTACTCCCATTTTCACCACCCCCTTTTTTGCTCTTTACTACAAGCCCAAAAACCTCTATAGCCACCCCAAAAACTACCACGCCCATAGTCTATATGAAAGCATTTATGCCTACAACTCCCAAGCGCGCTTGATCCACCGCCTAGATTATGAAACCAGCGGATTAGTCCTAGTGAGTCAAAGCAAGACACACGAAAACGCCTTAAGGGAGTTGTTTAGCTTGCGGCGTATCCAAAAGACTTATTTTGCCAGCGTGCAAGGGGATTTGCGTTTGTATGCTAGCGGGGCTTTTAGCGTGATCTTGCCCATTTTAGAACCAGCTAGCATACGGGGGGATTTGGGCGTGCGCTCTACAATCGATTCAAGGGGGAAATCCAGCGCGACCACTGTAGAAATGCTAAGCTATAACCCAAAGACCAAGCAAACCCACTTAAAAATCACGCCCCTAACCGGGCGCACCCACCAAATCCGTTTGCATTTAAGTACACTGGGGTTCCCCATTGTAGGCGAACCACTTTATACAGAAGATCACAAGGCGCGGGCATATTTGGACGCTAAGAAAGCAGACTTTTTAGGGGAGTGGGCTACTTGGCAAACCCACCTAGCCCTAGAGGCGGTGGGCTTAGATTTTAAACTTTTGGGGCTATCTTTTGCCCTACGCCTACCCCAACAACAATAAAAAGGAATCCCATGAAATTAGCGGTCTTTGATTTTGACTCGACTTTGGTTAATGCCGAGACTTTGGAGGTTTTAGCCCAAGCTTATGGGGTGGGTGTAGATGTAAAGAATTGCACGCTTAGAGCGATGGAGGGCAAGGCAGATTTTTATGAGAGCTTACTAACAAGAGTGGCTATGCTTAAGGGCATGGATGTGGGCAAGGCTAAAGAAATTTGCCAAAGCTTACCACTACATATAGGAGCGTACGAAGTGGTGCAGGGCTTGCACCAAAGGGGCTATAAGGTGGTGTCCTTGAGCGGGGGCTTTACATGGGCGACTGGGTTTTTTAAAGAGAAGTTAGGGCTAGATGGGCACTTTAGTAACACCCTACACACCAAAGAGGGGGTATTGAGCGGTGCAGTGAGTGGCCCCATGATGCGCGCCGACTCTAAAGCAGAAATGCTAGCCAGTTTGCAAGAGTTATTACAGGTTGAACACACCTTGGCTATAGGTGATGGGGCTAATGACATCAGTATGTTTAAATTAGCTAACTTGAGCATCGCCTTTAATGCCAAAGAGATCACCAAGAAAGCTGCCAGCGTGGTGGCACAAACCCTAGACTTGAGGGAGATTTTGGATTATGCTTAACTCCTAAGATAACCTACGGTTTTTGTTGTGTTTATGAGCATAAGCCCCTATTTTGTAATAACCTCTTTGATTCCATTAGTCTTGAATCACAGACTCCACCTTACCTACAATCTTTTCGTAAGTGTATTCTTTAATCGTATAGTGCAATTCTTGGGACATTTGGTTGTAATAATCTGGACTACCCAGTAAGGCATTGATTTTTGTAGCCATTTCTAGAGGGCTATTGATAATTAATTCTGCACATAAATCCCGGACATTGCCCACATCGGTGCAAATAAAGGGGATGCCAAATTGCATGCTTTCCAAAATCACCATCGGGAAGCCCTCTTCATGACTAGCATGCAAAAAGAGTGTGGCTTTTTTAAAAATCTCCAACACTTGCTCGCGTGGGAGTTGGTATAAAAAATGCACTTCTCTAGTGCCGTATGTGTGATCTAGCTGTGTTTTTAGAGTCTTGAGAGAATCGAGGGTATCCCCGGCATTTAAAAACCCCACAAAAACCAAAGGAATGTCTGCTTCACTGCGGTAGTAAGCCTCTAGCACGGCATCTTGACCCTTTTCCTTGTAGTAGCTTGAAACATTCAACACATAAGGCCCATCGCCCCAATTCTCTAGTAGGTTGTGTGTTGTGTTGTGTTGTGTTGTGTTGTGTTGTGTTGTGTTGTGTTGTGGGCACAAATAACTTTTTGGTAAGGTTTTAGGCGGGCAAATATCTTTTTCAAAAACCCCATTGGGCAACACATCAATGTTGGGGCAATAAGGTCTGAGATACTCATACCCATGGCTACGCTTGTGCAGGAAAAAGACCCGATCATAATCTTTTAAACATTGCTTGAGTTTGGCGCGTAACAAGGGAACATAGGCGTTTAATCTATAGCGTTCAGCACTATAGAGAATTTTTTTAGCCCAAAGTTTGAGATGTTGCACAAAGCCTTTGGGGCCACCATATATGAGCGCATATTCCCCGTGGGATCGCAAGATTTTCTTTTTAGCGGAGCACACAGGCAACAAATCAAAGGTCAGATCACTTGTCCAAGCCCAAATTCCAGAAGCGATGAATAGATCGCACTCAAAGTGATGCACAAAGTCCTGATAGAGTGCCACCTCACCCTTCCAGCCCTCTTTGTAATAAATGTCCATCTCGATCACAAACAAACGGGGCGCAATTTCAATGGCTTCTCTGCGTATCGAGCCACTAGAAACAATCGAGATGCCCCCCTCCCTTTTGAGCTGGAGCGGACCATAGGTGTTGTTTGTGATCACATAGACCACATGTCCGGCTTGCGCTAGGGCATAAGTGAGATTATAATCGGCGGTGGCCCTGCCCGCCTGTAGAGGGTAATATTGCTCGGTGCTGTAAAGAACAACCATTGGGTATCCTCAATCTAGAATGGATCATACCGGCATACTAGCTAAACTTAGATTAAAACCAAAATAGTGCTAATATTAACAGGTCTAGCAAGCCCTTGTGTTATAATCCCCTAAATTTTTGAATCCAGGATTCCTATGCGCGTTCTCTTTTGCACCAGCCAGTATTATCCCTTGCAACTAGGATGGGCGATGGCAGATTACAACTTGAGCCTAGCCCTTGCTAGGGCGGGACACAGCGTTTTTGTCTGCACCAGCAATTTGGACACTTTGGGGTTGCAAACCCTCCAATGGGAGGGCACAAAACACAGCATCAGCAGCGCAAACACCGCCAAAGAAGCCATAGAAATCGCCCCTAATCTGTTTGTGATTGGGTTTCAGATTTATACAGAAGGTGGCTACTTGACTAAGGGCGAGACTGCTGCTTACCGGGATTTTGTGGCCCATTTTGATTGCGATCTCTTGTTTTGCTCAGGCATTGCCAATGCCCACACCCTGCACTGGGCATGCGATCTGCTCTATGATTTGTTGCCCACCTTGAGAGTTAAAAAAGTATTAAGATTAGAAAATACTCCACCTATTTGGCAAGATTATTCATGGAAACGCCGTTTTAAAGAAATTGCCAAGATCTGCTTACTCGGCTTGGGCAAAGAAAAGAACTATTTTAGATGGCTCAAACGCACACTTGAAGCGCACCTTAAAGACTTTGATTGTGTGTTTTTCCTCAGCCAAGACACGCACGCTTACCGCACTCTAGCCCCACTTTGCTCCAAAATCGGTATTTTACCCCATGGGGTTTTACAGACCTATCCCCCAAAGAATTTGCAACTCCCCTTAATCGTGCCCACAGAACCTAGCGGGGATTTAGAAACCCTGATGCAAACCCCCTATTTGATCAGTGTCTCTAATTACAGCCTGCATAACAACCATGATCAAATTTTGCAAGCTTATTATTTAAGCCAAACACAAATCCCTTTGGTGTTTGTCGGGTCTTATAATGACGGGCGGGCTTTGGGCATGCTCAAAGCCCGCAAGCAAGATCTCGATGATCAACATGGCTTTAAGTCCGTGTTTTTCTTGCATTTTTTAGAACGCCCACAAGTCTTGGACCTCTTTGCCCATGCTACTTTGTTTTTGCACGCCGCCCCCCATCTGTGCTACCCCTTGGTGATCTTGGAGAGCATGCAATATGGCTTGCCCTTTGTGTGCATGGATATTGGGCAGGTCAAGCAACTTTGTGCCGATCTGGTGGTGCAAACCCCCCAGGAAATGGCACACAAAATCGATTCTTTGCTTAGCGACCCGCAACATTACCACCAAATAGCCCAGACTCTGCATGCCACGATTCAAAACCACACTTACGATCAGATCCTCCCCCAATTTTTAGAGGCTCTTAGCGCAGATGAGCGTAGCGTTTGAGAAACAGGCGGTAATAATAGTAACGGCGGGCAGTGAAGAAAACAGAGGGTAAAAAGCGGGTGAAAAATCGCACAGAGGGTTTATAACTACTCCCCCGCAAATCAGTTGGATCGTCCATTGTTGAGATAGTGTGGTATTTACCAAATTCTACACTAATGGGGATATAGGTTAGATTAGGGATTTTATGAGTATGCACTAAAGCCAAAAAGACATCTACGGGCTCATTAAAGTGCAAACTCGCGCTCACAAAGGCTTTTGCGGCCTTGGGAGTCAGATAATAGGCAGCTGTGGAGAGGACTTCAAAGAATGATAGATAAAAATGTTCTTTTAAAATCACTTCAACTTTGGGATCGGTGGGCAACACTTGCGATCCACCCATGTGGGCAATGGCCGATTTATTGGTCCTAAACCTCCAAAAACTACCAAACAAGCGCACAAAATCAAAGGGGCTTTGCACGCAATGCACTACACTTTCATAAAAATTAGGTTTGAGCACCACATCATCTTCCAAAATCACGATGGGGCGGTTAAGCTCAATGCACTTGAGCCACAGCATGTAATGGCTAGCATAACAACCCAGCTCCTCGGGCAATAGCTCCCGCCCGTGCATGCCTTTAGACCATTCGCTTTCTTTGAGCCATTCAGGAGAATAGGAGTTTTCAATCAATCCGCTTTTAAAATAATCGCTGTGCTTATCGATGGCATCAAAAATTTGGAATTGCAGTTTGAGATCGCCTTTTTGAGCGGGCGGGTTATCGATGATACTTTGGCAATGTGCGCGCCGGGGGTGATCTTTAAGCGAAACAAAATAAACAGGCAAAAGCATGGACATCCTTAAATTAATCAAAATCCCAAAATGGGCAAATCCCTAGCATTATAACTTAAAACCAGCAAGTCAAGACAATTAGCAACACTACCACACTTGTAAATAGCCATGTTTCTGTGGCAATTTTTAAAACTACTTAGGGGCATAGGCTTGTACTTGCTTGTTGTCCTTAGCCTCTAAATTCCAAGCTAAAGCCCCCTCCAAGAGAGTTTTGTAACCAGCAAGGCTCAGACCTTCTAAAAGCCCTATTAAGCTCATCTCATCTTTTGGATCAAAGATAAAGCCATTAACCCCCTCTTGTACCAGCACCTGCGCCCCGCAAGCACTGCTCACAAATACCGGCAAACCCACGGCTAAGGCCTCTTCCACCACCAAGCCCCAAGGCTCGCTCAAAGAGGGCAAATATTAAGCTATCAAAGCACAGATCAGAGCCCCCAATTGGTAGCTATTTTTCCACAAAGGGCGTTCTTGCAAATTGCCCGCAAAAAGGGTAATGTGCTCAAAGCGTACATTTTAAACCCTAAGGATCGCATCATCTAATGCTTGAGCCATAAAAGGGCTTTTTTGATATAAAACTTGGCTAAAATCCATTTCTCAATAATTTTTAACACTAGGGACGGGGCGATTTGGTGGCGTGCCTTGATCTGTGCCCATTCTTCAAAGACCTCACATTCTTTGTGCGTGCCTAGTCCTCCGGTGCGCCACCTAGCTAACACTTGCTCTTTAGGCAAAAAAGAAGGGAAGTTATGAAAACAACGCAACAAATGCTCATAATCCATGCTAAAGATCAAATTTTCGTCAAAGAGCCCATGGGTACCAAAGTAATCCCGGTGCGTTAAAAGTCCTTGGTGATGGATCATTTTGAAACGCAATAGGTTTTTATCAAAATTTTTGAGATAATCAGAGGTGTAGAGCACATCCCCTTGTTCATCCACGCGCGCCACCCGCGCACTAATGAGCATTTCTCCTTGCACACCTGCCATCACTTCTTGCAAGGCATTGGGGGCAACAAACCCATCACTATCGCCCTGAAAATTAATATAATCCCCAAAAGCCAGACGCACGCCCCGATTGAAAGCCTGCGCAATGCCATTATCTTTAAGACTCATAAAATAATCGATTTTGTTGGCATAAGTTTGCAAAATCTGCAAAGTGGTATCATTGGAACCCCCATCGATGACTAATAATTCCAAATTGCCATAACTTTGATCCAAAATGCTCTGCAAGGTCGCCTCTAAGAATTGTTGGCTATTCAGGGTTGCCATGATCACACTCACTAGGGGCTGATTAGGCACGCTGTGCTTGAAAAGCCCTTTAGTCCTTAAGCCCCCTTGCAGAGTTGCCCTAGGGTAGATAGCGAGTCGCTCAAAATGCTTAGAATCTTCTAGCTTGGGGGGCTGCTCAAAAAGTCTTGGAGAGTTATCCATGTAAAATGCCCTCATAAAGCGTAATGTATTTTTTTGCAATCACCTCTTGACTAAAATGCGCCTCTGCGTGCATGCGTGCATGCGTGCAGAGCTTAGGATAATCCGGGGTATTTAACACCCATTCAACCCCTGCCTTTAAATCCAGCACATCAAAGGGGCGGGCTAGATAGCCGTTTTCTCGATGCTTGATCACATCCAACAGCCCCCCTACACCAAAAGCCACAACCGGCGTGCCACAAGCTAGACTTTCTATCGCAACATAGCCTAAAGCCTCCTGACGGCTAGGCACGACCACTACATCCACCGCATTATACAACGCCACAAGGCTAGCGTTATCAGTGAGCTTCCCTAGGTAATGTGTCTTAAAGGGCAAGTGGGGCATATTATTGGGCGTGTCTGCTCCAAAGATCACCAGCTCGATTTGTTGTCCTTTAAGATGATGTAGGGCTTCTAGCAAAAGATCCGCACCCTTAATAGGATTACTTGTGTCCATAGCCCCAAAAGCCACTAGCTGGTGGGAGGTATCCAAGCCTAATAATTGTTGGCAAACTTGTTTGTCTAGGGGCCGGTAGTGGTGGGTATTGATCGGATTGGGGATGACCACATGGTGTTTGTCTTGGAGCAAGACACTCTGTCTAGCCCGCGTACTTATCCAGTTGCTCAACCCCACCACGTATAAATGGGAGATTTGCGCATACGCCCGTTTTTTCATACCAAAGCCAAGGGTGGCCAGATCGTAATCAAAGGGGCTATTTAAAATGCAGGAATGCCTATAGGCATGTTCGTTTTCATCACCATAATAATGATCCCCGCCACTAAAAGCCCACATGTCATGCAAACTCCACACTAGAGGTGCCGGGATTTTTGGTAGATCGTAGATGGGAATCACCCCACGCCCGATCCAATGCAGATGCACAATGTCGGGCCTGATCTTTTCAATGGTGCGCAACACCCCGCTAAAGGGCAACCAACCAATATTAAATGTGCCTCTTGTGCGCTTGGGGTAGAACAAAATCGGGGCTTTGTCCAAATAAGGGCGTAAGCGCGCCCAAGTTTTGCTAAGACCTTGCGGGCTTAAAATGCGATCATGGAGCATGCCCCCCCGTGTGTCTTGCACATAGACCAAACTATCCACTCGCTCTTGCAAGAGGGCACTATGCAAACGCAAGGTAGCTCGAGCTGCTCCTCCAGTGAGGGTGGCGTTTAAGTGTAGGATTTTCACAGAGTGGCGACCCTTTTGTTTTCACCATGGTAACATAGCAAGACCCGCATAGAACTTAAGCACTCAGGGTAAATGGAGAGCCCTTTGTGCTATGCTATAATAAGACCCCTAAGGCTTCAAGCCAAAAATTAATCAAGGGAGATAGGATGAAAAAATTTACGATAGCAGCGTTACTGGCATCTGCATTGTTACAAGCCAATAGTTTAGATACCACGAAGGTTAGCATGTCTTTTACCGCTTTTAAAACGGCTAAAAAAGTCGGTGTAGAAGGCACTTTTGACCATGTGCTTTACCGCTTTAACAAAGACACTTCCAGCGTGGCGCATATGCTGGATAAAGCCACCGCTACAATCAATGTCGCCCAAGTTAATCTGCACGATGAGCTCAAAACTAAAAATGTTAAAGAAGCGTTTTTTAACCAATTCAAAGATCAGAGTCTCAAAGTGACTTTTAGAAATGTGGTGGCTGGGGAAGATCAGGGGACCTTACTTGCTTCTGTGCGCATGAATGGTAAGAGCGTGAAAGTGCCCATGAGCTACACCATTAAAGATAAAGAATTGGTCGCTACGGGCGTGCTAGATATCATGGAATTTGGACTCAAAGATGCCTTCCATAAACTTGCCACCGCCTGCAGTGCCCAACATGAAAAATTAACTTGGTCTCAGGTGCAAATCACTTTTAAAGCTGGACTTAAAGACTAGCAATGGCTAAAAAAGAATTGGGGCATGCGCTCTTGCATAGCATCAATGATTTTAACGAAGCCAAACAGGTCATTGCGGGGGGGGTTAATTCCCCCGTGCGCGCTTTTAAAAGCGTGGGGGGCATACCACCCTTTATCTACAAGGGGCAAGGCTGTTTGTTGCACGATGTGGATGGGAATGTTTATGTGGATTTTGTGCAAAGCTGGGGTCCCTTGCTCTTTGGGCATGCTGATGCAGAAATTGAGGAGCGGGTGATTCAAACCTTGCAAAGGGGTTTTAGTTTTGGCGCGCCCACAGAGTTAGAGACCACTTTAGCTAAAAAGTTGGTTTTGAGCTATGAGGGCTTAGAAAAGGTGCGCTTGGTGAGTAGCGGGACAGAGGCGACCATGAGCGCGATCCGCTTAGCTCGGGCTTTCAGTGGTAAAGATGATATTTTAAAGTTTGAGGGCTGTTACCACGGGCATAGCGATAGCTTGTTGGTGGGGGCGGGGAGTGGGTGTGCGACTTTTGGCGTGCCCTCCTCTTTGGGTGTCCCACAAGATTTTAGCCACCATACTTTAGTGGCGCGTTATAATGATATTGAATCGGTCAAGGCTTGCTTTAGACAAGGCAATATCGGCTGTGTCATCATTGAGCCCATCGCGGGTAATATGGGCTTAGTGCCTGCTAAGTTGGAATTTTTACAAGAACTGCACACACTATGCCAACAACACCACGCCGTGTTGATCTTTGATGAGGTGATGAGCGGGTTTAGAGTTGCAGCGAATGGTTCGCAACATTATCACCATTTGGTACCCGATTTGGTTACCTTTGGCAAGGTCATTGGTGGAGGGCTACCCTTAGCTTGCTTTGGGGGCAGGGCAGAGATCATGGATTTATTAGCCCCTGCAGGGGGAGTCTATCAAGCGGGCACGCTGAGTGGTAACCCCGTGGCTGTGGCGGCTGGGATTGTGGCATTAGAAAAAATCCAACGCGATCCCAATCTTTATGATAGATTACAAGTCCTAGCCCAACGCTTTTGTGCCGGGTTGGAACAAGCCGGAGAGGCGCATGGTTTTAGCGTGCAAACTTGCGTGCGGGGGAGCATGTTTGGCTTTTTCTTCAGCACCCAAGAGGTGCAAAACTTTGAACAAGCTAAACAGAGCGATACTGGACTTTACGCCGCTTTCCACCAAAAAATGCTCCAAAAGGGCGTGTATTTAGCCCCCTCTGCCTTTGAGAGTGGCTTTATCTGCACGCCGATGGATCCAGACATCTTGGATCAATGTCTGCAAAAAGCGCGTGAGAGTTTTGAGGAGATAAGGCATGGAGTCTGATCCCAAATTTAAAAAGGTGATCGAGGGGGCGGATGCTTTGAGTTTGGGGATTTCCATCGTGGTGGCGATCTTAATTGGCATTGGGATTGGCTATGGTTTAAAGAAGCTGACGGGTCTAACTTGGCTCTTTTGGCTGGGCGTGGCTTGGGGGGTTGGGGGGGCCATCTTAAATGTCTATAAAGCCTACAAAAAGACTAAAAAATCCCTAGATGAGCTGGCTAACGATCCTAAATACCGCATTTTTAAAGACAAACCTTAATGTGCTTAAAATGCGTTTTGGTGTTACTAGCCTACCATGTTTTGTTGGTGGGGCTTGTGGCTCTCAAGTGGGGAGCACTGGGCGCGCTCAACTTTGGGGCTAGCTTTTGGGGCTTTTTCTTGATCTTGTTGGCGGGCTATCAAAAGCTTAAAGGCGTGTTGCAAAACACCCAAGCAGACAAAACACTCTCTAAATTTGCCCATTTTGCTTTGGGGGTGCAAACTTCTATTAGCTGGCTCAAATTAGGGGCTTATGCGCTCTTGCTTGTTTGCTTATTTGTGCTGATGGATTTTAAAATTTTTATGCCCCTGCCCTATCTTTTGGGCTTTTGGGCTTGCTTGATCGGGGTTTTGGCCTTGCGCGCCCTTAACAAGCTCTCAAAACGCTAGCTTAAAATTAACTCTTAAGCACTTTAGGATTATCCAACCATAGATCAATGAGCGCGCGCACGCCTCCCTCACCGCCGTTTTTAGTTGAAACCACAATCCCGCTTAAAGCTTTTAAATGGGGGTGGGCGTTGGCTACACAACCTTTGAACCCCACGCATTCGAGCACGAGCAAATCGTTTATGTCATCACCCACATAGGCCACTTGGGCAGGGGTGATTTTCTCTTGAGCGCAGATGTCTTTTAGGGCCTTTAATTTGCCCTCAGGGGTGCAACCTTGATGCAAAAAATCCATCTTCAAACGCTTGGCGCGGTGTTCCACAATTGGGGTCACCTCACCGGTTAAAATGCCTATCTTAATCCCCCTAGCTTTGAGTAGCTCAAAGCCGATGCCATCGGCAACGCTGAACTTTTTAAGCTGTGTGCCATCTTGGAGATAATACATCCCCCCATCGGTTAGCGTGCCGTCACAATCGCATAAAAAAACCTTGAAGGCGGCCATCTTTGTGCTCCTTTTAAAAGGTGGTATTGGGCGGGTATCTTAGCTAGCTTTTTGGGGGCTTGTCAAGCCTTAGGCTGTTGTGCCCAATTTGTGCCAATTTGTCTCACTTGTGGCACAGCCTAGGGGCTTGAAAAAACCACTTGGCTTTTCAAAGCTAAAACCCCAAGGGGGGGTCCAAAAAAGTTTAAGCCAAAAAGCGCGTCAAGAACGGGAAAATAAGAACTTAAAGAAAACCAAAACAAGGAGTGTTTATGCGATTTTACAACCGAAAGGGCAAGCTATATCTTGAGACCTACGAGGGCACCAAGCGGGTCCGCAAAAGCCTAGGGGTAGATGACACGCCCGATAACCGCGCGCTGATGTATGTTAAGCTAGGCGGGCAGGTGGATGGGGGCAAGATTGAGCGCGAGCGGCGCGCCAAATTCCAGCAGATCAAGAACGCCCACAGCACTAGCACCTTGATGTCCCCCATCAAAGTATCTAGCGTGGTGGATAAGTTTTTAGAGATGACCCTAAGCCTCAAACCCACCACCCAGCGCACTATGCGCGCCCACATGAGGCGCGTTTTAGAGCTTTTGGGCAACCCCACCTACATTGAGAGCATCAACAAGGAAAGCGTGTTGAACTTCTATATCGCCCTAGCGGGGCGGGGGTTTTCCCGCACCCACACCCGATCCCTCATCTCTTGTCTAAAAAACTTTTTGGACTTCTCAATGACAATGGACTACATCCAGGCCAACCCCTTTTTTAAGCGCCGTATCCAAACCCCAAAGCCGATGGGCAAGCAACCCTTAAGCCCAACAGAAGTTAGCCAAGTGCTAGAACTTTGCAAGGGGGATACGATTATGCGGATCTATTTGACCATCGCCTTTTTAACCGGCGCGCGGGTGGGCGAAATCTTGGCCTTGAGGCGTGGCGATATTGACTTGGAAAGGGGCACGATACGCATTGAACGCACCATCAGCGAATATGGCGAAATACTCACCCCCAAGACAGATAGCTCCAACCGCACCATCAGCATCCCCGCCTCTTTGCAAAACGCCCTCAAAGCCTACATCACCCAAAACGGCATTCAAGACGCCCTTTTCCCCAACCCCCCGGGGCGCGTTTGAACTTGCGCAAACAATGGCACCGCCTCTTAGAACAATGCGGGATTACCAAACGCCGTCTATATTGCACCCGCCACACCTTTGCAAGTATGATGCTTAGCTACGGGGGTAATTTATTGCATACCAGCGCGACCCTAGGGCACAACAACGCCCAGATCACCCTTAGCGCATACGCAGCCTACATCCCCAACCCCCAGGCCTCTTTTGCCCCGCTTGAAAACATCTCTCTAGGAGCTTACCAATGACGCACTCTGAACCCTTAATCACCAAATTTAACCCCGGTAGCAACTACTCTGTTGTGCCCAATGGGATTTTTAAATTGTCTTTAAGCCCGCAGGCCTTGGCCATCGTGATGTACATCAACCACCTACCCACCAATTGGGTTTTAAGCACTCTAGAGCTTTGTGAGGCCTTCAATCTCACACCTAACACGGTGAATAAATACATCCGCGAGTTGCGCCAAGCCGGGGTTTTGCAAATCACCTACAAACGATCCGCTAGGGGGCGTATCACCGGGATACGCCAGTGGATTTTGTGCATGCCCCAAGAGGCCCCCACAGATGAGGGCCCCCACCTTAAGCAAGAAAAAGACATAAGGTTGCAGTCCCCTATCACAGGGGGGTTTGACCCCCGCTATGCCGTCTCTAAGGGGATGCCCACCTTAACGCAAAAATTACACACAATAAAAGAAACTGTACACAAGAAACATGAAGAAACCAAAAGCGCGCACGCGCGCATGCATGTGTGTGAGGCCGTGAAAGGCTTTGACTACCAAAAGGGCATGAACGCGCCCCAGAAGAAACGCGCCTTTTATGAGGCTTTCAAAAACAAAGTCTCTTCCATCTTCAAAGCCCCCCGGCCCAAAACCCAAGTGCCCCCCTTTAGCCCAGAAGAGCAACAAGCCTACGAGCGTTTTGTGGCCCACCGTAACCACGCCCACCCGGTTAGCTACGAGCAAAAACGCGCCTTACAACGCCGCCTTTTAGAGCTTAAAAAAGAAGGGCATGACATCTGTTCGTGCATTGAAACCTCTATGCGCAGGGGCTTTAATGACGTCTTTCCCCCCAAGAGCAAGGCCACCCAGCAGGGCTTTTTGGATCGGCTTTTAGAGCAATACAAGGGCCTAGGCTTGAACGCGCAAAACGTTCAAGACGTCATTTGGGACGCGCTGAGCACCTTTGACAAGCTCATCCACACCTACAGGGGCCTAAGCCTTGGCAATATCGCTTGGGCCACCCTCAAGGCCTACAAGTCTTGCGAAAAGGAAAACTAGCGTGAAAAGGCCCAAAGAACACACGGGGAGCTTTTTTTTAGAGCCCCCACTCTTGGAGATTTTAGATGCGATCGCCCAGTTTGAGGGTCAGAGCCGTGGCGTGATCGTGGAATGCGCTATCCGCTACTTCTTACAGGGAGAAAAACATGATTGGCAGAAAAGCAAGCGCAATGCCTACAACAAAAAAGGTCCGCAAAAAGTTCATGCTCAAACCGCACATCATCGTCCGCTTAAAGGCCAGGGCAAGAAGGGATCACACCAGCCAAAACGCCCTCTTGCTAGAAAGCGTTTTAAGGGGCCTAGAAGCGTATTCCAACGAGAACCTCTATATCCGAGCCTATTTGCGCAACAATGCTCACTACAAGGCTTTAAAGGCCTCAAATGAGCTATGATCACAACCTTCTAGAAAAGTCCATTGTCCGATCGTGTACAGCCTATCCGCAATGGCTAGAAGAGTTTTTAGAGGGCATCCCCCTTGAAACTTTCGAGCCCCCCCACCAACAGGTGCTCAGCGCGCTTTTAGAGCTTAAAAACAAGAACAAGCCCATTAGCCTAGCGACCCTCATCCAGACCTTGGGGCAGGAATTTAGCACCAGCACGGCTTTCAAAGAGCTTTTCGAGGACCCCCGCATTGAGGCAATGCCCAGTTATTTGCACCTAAAAGATGACTTGCGCACCGCCCTTTTACTCAAAACCCAGCGCAAGCTTACAGAGGAGCTAGCCAAGGCCAACCTTAGTGGCGTGATCTTTGATATGGACTTCTTGGGAAAATTTGTCCGCCTAGAGAGCCACCGCCCCGCGCGCAGTTTTGCCGAATGGGCCGCCGAGTTTGCCAAGTCGCCCCCTTTGAAGAAGTTTCCCACGGGCATTAACTTTTTAGACCGCAGTTTAAAAGGGGGGATCACCGAGAACTCTTTAGTCCTCATCAGTGGGGATAGCGAGGCGGGCAAGACCACCCTAGGGGTGCAGATTTTAAGGCATTTGAGTATGGAGCACCGCGTGCTGTATTACTCTTTGGAATTCCCTTTGAAAAACTTTGTGGACACAATGAATCGCGTGCAAGAACAGATCGGATCGGCCATTTTTGATCCAGTCAATTTCCGCATGGATGATGGTGGCCTTAGCGGGCTAACCATTGATGAGCTAGTAGCGCAGATCAAGCAGGAGGCCAAAGAGGGGACTAAGGTGTTTTTGATCGACTCACAGATGATGATCCGCGTGAGTGCCGGGAGGCGCAGTGAAGAGGAGCAGACCAAGAAGTTTTTTAGACTAGCTGAGATCATCAATGCCCAGCTAGGGGTGGTTATCCTCTTCATTGTGCAAACCTCTAAGAGCGACCCAACCACCCCCTTTGACACCAAGTTAGGCGCGCACGCAGCAACCATCCATATAGGCGTGTCCAAATATAAGCAGTGGGACAACCCCAAGCAGAGGCCCTATATGCGCCGCATAGAGTTTTACAAGAACAAGCAAGAGGGGCTATTAAACCAGGCCATTTTTAGAGCCCACACCCCGCTTTTTATGCTCAAAGAGTGGATCAAAATCGACCCCAAAGACCCGCAAAAAGGCGAGAGGGCTTTAAACTTTGAGATCAACACAGAAGAACACACACAGGAGGAACCAGAATGAGTCAGAAAGAAACTTGCCAACAACTAGCCCGCGATTATATCACAAGTGGCGTGGGGGCTAGCTTTTTTAATCTTGTCTTTGAGGGCGAGGACATTTTTATCGAATTTGAAAACAAGGGAACCGAATTGGCCCTTATCAATAAGCAGACCACCCTAGTGATCCCCTCTAGCGCAATCTCTTTGCAAAACTTGCGCCACCTAATCCTTTTTATCCCAGTGGGCAAAGAGGTGGAAACGCCTTTAATTGGCTATCTAACCCCCAAGAAGAAAAACAGGGTGAAAGTGGATTTGCTCATCCCCTTAAATGACTTCTTGGGCTATTCGAGTGCCATTTTTGCGCTGTTTAGGAGCTTTAGGGGGGCTATTAGCGACAATGGGCAAGATGAACCCTACCACCTCACCTACACCCTCAAAGAGGGCTATATGGAAGAGTTAGCGGTGGTGGCCCTATGATCAAGGCAGAGAGCTTAGCGGCACTAAAAGAGAAGGCCGATATTATCGAATTTTTTTGCAAGCTAGGGCACACCCCCAAACGGGCCGGCAATGTGTTTTTAATGCATTGCCCGATCCATGTCCAAAAAACCATTTAACCTCATTCAAGGCATTTTAAGTTATTTTTCGCAAATTTTCTCATCGTGTTAAAACGCCAATGAAATTTTTACAGGGACCAACACTGCCCCGCTATCCCTTAGGGTTTGCACCGCGTCAGGGAATACTTTTCTTAAAATGCCGATTGCGCCGTTAATGTCCGCATTTAGGGCTTTGCCCGTGCTGGATTTAAACAGCCCCCGCTTCACCCGTTTGCCTAAATAGTCATCGTGGTGTTGCATGGGCTCGTTTGCCAAGTGGTCGCATTTGCTCGTGTAGCTCTCCTCTGTGGTGTGTAGAGTGATGCCCGCTAAAGCGCATTTGTAGGCTAGTTTGTTAATAAAGAACTCATGGGGGACGCTCGTGAAGTTTTGATTTATCCTTTTGCCTAGCCCTAGCTTTTGCTTCCACCCGTCATTATTGCCAACCACAATCGTGGCAATGCCATTTTTTAAACAATGCGCCACCACATAATGGCTCGCCTTGTGCATGAAGTCGTTTAATTTGCACTCCCGCCATAGGGCTAACTTGCCTAAGCGTTTCGTCCAAAAGCGGTTATTGGAAGTCTTGGCTTTGGCTTGATAATGGGCTTTAAGTTTGTTAAACCATTGATTGACCGCCTTAACCCCTCCGCCTTTGATAATAAAGGGCTTTGCTTGATTATCTATGGCAGTTACGAAGTTGTTAAGGCCTAAGTCAATACCCATGATGCCATCGCCTTGCACTTGTGGCGTTTGTGTGGTGTGCTCGTGGATCACTTCCACGATAAAGCAAGTGGTTTTAGGGATTAAGCGCACTTGCTTTAGCCTAGAAGTTTGGGGGTCTATCTTGGTGATGAGCCTTTTGAGATTAGCCTTTTCGGGGAATTTAATTTTTGTGATGCGGCCTTTAGTAAAACTGGTTTGCTGGTTTGTGAATACGCCTACAGCCACGCCCTCCTGTCCTTTAGGCTTGAATTTAGGGATTTTAGGGCGGGCTAGAAAGCTAGAGGGCTTTTTCTTATAGGCTTTCATGGCTTGAAAGTAGCTTTTCCAGTTTTGGCACAGCAGCATTAACACCTGTTGGGCGCTTTGGGCGGGCAAAGCCCTATAGTCTCTTTGATTTTCTTGAGTAAAACGCTTGATAAGTTCGTAAGCAGTAGGCAATTTAAAGCCCGCAAAGTAATGCTCTCTTAGGATAAAGTTCGCATAGTTGTAAAGATTTTTAGACAAATGGCAAAAGTCTTTAATGCGCCTAAATAGCGGATGTGCTGGTTTGATGATGTGGCGTTCAGTGAGAGTCATCAATCCTCCTTAATCGCATTGATGAGTTCTTGTTTCGCCTTACTTTCAATCAAAAGCTTCTTAGCAATCCTCCGTTTAGAATACATCTTCATAGAAAAAGAATGGATGGTTTGCATGATGTCCTCAAATAGTTCTTGTTCTAAACTTCTAGATTCACACTGATTAATGATGATGATTTTAGTCCCGTAATCGCTAAATAGCTTTTCCACCAATTCATAGCTCAATCTAGCTAAGCGGTCTTTATAAGAGACATAAACAGCCTTGATTTTAAAGTCCATCACCGCATTAAGCAGCTCCATAAATCCCTTGCGGTCTAAAGACATTCCGCTTTTAATGTCAGAATAGATATTATCTACAGATATCCCTTTAGCATTTAGAAAAGAAATACAGTTTTCTATTTGATTCTTTAGGTCCTGTTTCTGCTTCTTAGTGCTCACTCTAGCATAAATCACATTCAGCCTGCCGTCCTCTATACCAGCAATTTTATAAACGTCCTCAGCATTATACTTGTAATAACCATTAGGCTCTTGTTGGACTCGTATCTTCCCGCTTTTAACATACTTCCAAAGAGTAACACGGGATATTTTTAAAATCTTTAAGACTTCACTAGACTTCATTTAAGGAGGTTTTCCATAATTTCTTTGACGATTTTAGGATGCAAGATTTCACCAGAATGAAAAGGTAAAACCTGTCTAATCCGGCCTTTGATATAAATTCTATGGCTGCCTTTTTGTCTAGAAAAAATAAATCCATTTTTCAGCAATAGCTTTTCTGCTTCTTTTGCTGTGAGGCGTGGAAGTTCAGGCATTTAAAGCGACTTCAATAGGTGCTATAACGGAATCTTTCTTAGAAAGAAAAGCTAGCTCATCCGCTTCTAAAGTTTCCAAATAAAGCTCTATAGCTTCTTTGATGTTCTTTAAAGCTTCTTCGTAGCTTCCCCCCTGTGATACGCATCCCTGCAAAGAGGGCACATAAGCAAAATACCCGTCCTCATCTTTTTCTATGACAGCATTTAAAAGCAAGACACACCCTTTAAATTAAGTTTCTTAGATTATATACATAATATACTTTTAAAATACTTAAATTGAAAACTTATCCATATTAAACACGATTTGAGTCAAAAATTTTACCTCTATGTCTTGATCATTGCAATCTTTTTGCTAGTAGTGGTCATGCCCCTATATTACCTCTTTTACCACAAAATCACGGGGAATATCCGCGCGCTTAACAAAGGGCTAGAAACAGCAAGATAAATTCTATAATATCCTATAATTCTCTATAAATTTTTTATATGATTTTAAGTTTCTAGGTGCTACTATGTTGGCATGAAT
>NZ_QXQP01000029.1 GCF_003660265.1 Helicobacter mehlei | reverse complement strand
CCCCAAAGAGCCCCAAGAGGAGCCCCCCAGTCCCCCCTAAAAATCAAGGTGAGCTATTACAGCCAAGAAAACCAAGACCTTTGCACCCAACAAGTCCAATTAGTCAGCCCTTCTAAATCTACTTCTGACCCGGCTAAACCCACCCCCCCCAACTCAGCTTATATGGATTTGGTGCAACAAAGACGCGCCCTAGAAGATCCAATAGAAACAACCCCGATCACACCCCTTAAGTCCCATAGAATTGAAAATCACACCCTGCCTAGCACGGATTTACTCAACCCCATCCCAGAGATGCCCCTAGCCCTAGATTTGCCTCAAATGGAGCAAAAGAGCCAGCAATTACTAGACAAATTGCGCATGTTTAAAATTGAAGGGGTGTTGGTGAGCACCCATGTAGGACCCGTTGTGAGCACTTTTGAGTTACGCCCCGCCCCGCATATCAAGGTGAGCAAAATCCTAGCTCTAGCTGATGATTTGGCAATGGCACTCTGTGCCCCTTCTATTCGGATTCAAGCCCCGATCAAGGGTAAAGATGTGATGGGCATTGAGATTGCCAACCCCACACCCACGCCTATTTGCTTAAAAGAAATCCTAGAGAGTGAAGCTTTCAGACAAGCCCCACCCTTAGCACTGGCTTTGGGTAAAGATGTGGTGGGTCAGCCCTATGTGAGTGATCTTAAGAGTCTCCCCCATTTGCTTATTGCTGGCACCACCGGCAGTGGCAAGAGTGTTGGCATGCACGCGATGATTTTATCCTTGCTCTTTAAAAACACTCCCGATCAGCTCCAATTAATCATCATTGACCCCAAGCGCGTAGAATTTAGCCTTTATGCGGATATCCCCCATTTGAGAGCCCCGATCATCACCACGCCCCAAGAAGCCATAGAAGCCCTAGAAAATGCCGTGTGTGAAATGGAGTGCCGCTACACCCTGCTAAACCAGCAACGGGTTAAAAATATCGAGAGTTACCACGCCAAAGCGCAGGCAGAGAGCATGCCTTTTTTGGTGATCATGATCGATGAACTAGCCGATTTAATGGTGGTGGGTGGCAAAGATGTAGAAACCCCGATCATGCGGATCGCCCAAATGGGACGTGCCAGCGGGATTCATTTGATCATTGCTACCCAACGCCCCAGCGTGGATGTGCTCACAGGTGTTATCAAAACAAACTTACCTTGCAAGATCAGCTTTAAAGTGGGCTCTAAGGTGGATTCGCGTGTAATCTTAGATACTGAGGGGGCGCAAAGTCTGCTAGGCAAGGGCGATATGCTCTTCACCCCACCGGGAAGTAATGCATTATTAAGACTACACGCCCCTTATGTGACCGAAGAAGAGGTTGAACGGGTGGTGCATTGGATTTGCCACAATAAAGATGTTAGCGGTGTTGAGCCGTCTTAGCTCTGCAAGAAATCTTAGAAAATTTTATAAATCTCTATTATCTTCCAATCCCTCTTAGATGCCTTCCCGCATATTTACCATAGTCTATATACCCCAGATCGCACTTCTTTGCTGGAATGATTTCCGGGACGCGAACATCTGCACATGGCTTTAAAAAAGCTCCGCGGCTGGAGTTAAAACATCCCCCTATGTCCTCTCTTTGGGGAGTTCTTTTAGCCCCCAAGAGAATTTTTCTTTGAGGACCTTAAAATAGTTGCGATTCAAAGGTTGGAGCAAGGTGGCTTGGCGTGTAGATGCCTGCACCTTTAGGACTTGGTGAGCCCTTAGGGTGTGGTGGCTCTGCCCATCGAGCACCACCACACAAGATTTTTGCGCCACAATCTCTAAGCGTGCGTGTGCCCCCAAAATCAAGGGGCGTTCATTTAAAGAGTGGGGGGCAATGGGGGTGATTAAGATATTTTGGCACAAAGGGTGAACTACACTCCCGCCCACGCTGATATTATACGCTGTGGAGCCTAGAGGCGTGGCGATAATCAAACCATCCACTTGATAGACATTGGCTAGAGTCTGATCAATAAATAATTGCAATTCTAAAATGCCATAAAAGTCTTTTTTAGCCACCACAATATCATTAGCACAGAGGAAGGTATGGGGTTGTTTGCCCATGTAAGCCTCTAGCATCAAATGTTGGTGCAAGTTATAACGCCCTTCTTTAAGGGCTTTTAAAAACTCTAAAGTGCCCTCCAAATTGGTCGCGCTCAAAAATCCCAGACGGCCCACATGGATTCCAAAACAAGCCGCTGCACTGCTATGGCGCAAAGCCCCCAAGATTGTGCCATCACCCCCCAAGCACAGCAAAGCTTCATGGGGGCTAGATTTTGGCGGAATCAAAAAGTCATAATCCATCTGTGCCTCTTGCAAGGCAACTTGGAGGACTTCCAAGTGCTTAGGAGCGAGATCGGGTTTGAGGAGGACATGTACACGTTTAATGGGAGGGAGTTTCATGCTGATTAAAAAACCTAATGATTACAAATAAAAAAGCCCCGAGAGGAACCTCTCAGGGCTAAAAAGGAGGGGGACTTGAATAATACCCTATGAATGCTTAATTTTATCTTAAAAGGCATAGCGCATCCCCACGTTCCCGGTAATATTAATATCTTTGTAATCCAACCCAAAACGCGCCCCAATGCCCGCATTGATATAAAAGGATCGCCACAAACGCACCTCTCCCCCAGTTGTCAAGCTCATAAAAGTGTTGTAAAGCCCCCCATTGCGGTAGCTCAAGGTATCATTGCCAATGAAGCGCACTTGCTTATCGCCCATAGAATTGACAAATAAATCCCGCCCAATGCCCGCAATCACATAGTAATAAGAGTTCTTTTTGAAATAATGGCGACTCTCTAGGGCAAGATTGAGGGTGAGTACGGACTTATTGGCCGGATCGGCATTGGCTTTAAACTGGTTATAAAGAGGGTTGTTCATCGAGCCTTGCAAACGGGATAACCCGATGTAGTAGTAAGTGAGTCCGATTTGGGGCTTTAAAATGACTCGTTTTTCTTTGAAAAAGAAGTCATAGCCGTAATTGGCACCGATGTTGGTCGTCCATGTATTGTAATCGTATTTTTGATTCACGACCGATAAAATGGGGTTGATCGCATTGATAGTTGCTTTGTTATAGCCCCAAGTCTCATTGATGCTCCCGGTTAATTCATGTCTGCCCTTTAAAAAAGCACGGCTATAAAACCCAAGATTGACATTATTAGAACTAGCGTTGCTGATATTGCCATAAAAACCGCTGTAGCCATAGGCGGCATACCCGCCCACAATCACACCCTTAATGAAGCGGTCGTAGCCGATATTGATTCCATAGAGCGTGCCCGTGCCCCCAGCCACAAAGCTAGCCCCACCCACGCCAGTAACCCAAAAGTTATTTTTTAAGCGATCTCTTTGGGAGTAGGCGGTGATAATATCCATCGCATTGGGCACGGCACTGGCAAACTTCTTGCCCTTGAGGGATTGTAAAAAGTCATGGAAGGAGACTGCCGGCTCGGCGCTGAAATTAGAGAGTTTGGCTAGACGGCTCATCTGCTTGGTGTGCGAGCTAATTTGCAAGAGATCGGAGGCATTGGCTTTGAGCGTGGGGCTAGCGATCAAATCGATACTATTGGCAATATCTTTAGCCATTTTCACCATGTCTTGCAAAGAGTGTTGCTCGAGGTAGTAGGGCGCAAAGAGGGGGGTATTCTTGGTTTCAATCAAGAGCTTGTTAAACCAGCCCATCACATCAGGCCCCCCGGCTTGCTCAATGGCGCGCACGCTAGCTTCCCCTTGGATTTGGCTGATGTATTGCTTGATCGTGGGCACTTCAATATTGAGGGGCTGATTGACCCCCACTTGGATTTTATTATAAGCAATGGAGGCGCTCACGCTCTGGTTATTGCCATTTTGGTAGGTAACCAACAAACCGCGATCGCTGATATTGACCGCTTGCCCGTTGTAAGTTAAGCCCGTGCCCTGCGTATTGAGCTGGAAATTAGTCCCATTGATTTTTAAGCTGGTATAAAGATTGAGGTAATCTTGCCAGTTATTGGGGTTAAAGGTTGTGGGGTTGTAATGAATCCAGCTATTAGATTGCATGAGGGTATAAGCACCGCTGATGGGGGAGGTGGCACCTTGTGGGGCTTGCACACTGAAACTCAAGGGGGTTTGGGCATTCAAATTAAAATTGATGAGCCCATTAGCTTGGATCAAGGGTTGGCTAGGAGTCAAAGAGGAATCCACGCTCAAGCTGATTGTACCCGCACTATTAAACCCGCCCCCAATTTGCAAGCCATCTGCGCTTGGAGCTTGTGTTGCTTGTGTGTTGGGGGGTAGTTTGGTGATGTTGAGATCAAGGGTCGCCCCGCTTTGCAAATTGAGATCTTGGGCGACATTGAGCACGCTAGTAGAGGTGCTAGTAAGTGCCTTGGTGATGGTTAAGTTATTTGCCTGCAAGGTGGCATTTTGGGTGAGATTGAGCGTGCCTAGGGCGGTTTGGTCGGTTACACTGGAGAGATTGACCGCCCCATCGGCATTAATTGTGCCCAAATAGCTAAAATTTTTCGCGCTCACGCCCAAACTCTCGTATTGGTTGAGCGCGATCGTGCCCTTTTGGACGGCGAGATTATTGAATTGGGCGTTGATAGTGAGTCCATTGGTGGCGTTCAAGGTGGTTAGGTTAATGTTAGATACATCGTTAGAAAAGAGATTGAGCGTGCCTTGATAGTTGGTAAAATCAATGCTATTATCCCCCACAAAATAAAGGGATTTGCCCGCAACAAAGCTCAAATCCCCCCCGCTGGCGTTGCTAAAGGTGCTGTTATTCACAAAGACACTATCATTGGCCAAAAAGCTAAAATAACCCTTCTCCCAAAGCGTGCTAAGACCCTTAGGGGCTAATAAAGACCCCACGCCCGCTTTTTTAAGGGCTTCTTGCAAGTCAGGGGGTAAGATGCTCCCCAAGCCCTTTTGCCAAACACCCCCCAAACCACCATCTTTGATAATGCCATTGATCACATTGCTAACCATGGTGTTATCCTGCAAGGCTTTTAGGGTATCAGGTCCTAAGATGTCGCTTAGAATTTTCATCCCGACATTTTGCGCCATGTTGGTGAGGGCTTTAGGGGGGTTGATCGCATCTTGGATCGCCATGTTAAGAATGGTGCCCAAGAGTTGGGGACCTAGCCATGCCACACCCTGATTAACTAAGTTTGTATTCTCAAAGACTATCTTAAAGATTTGCCCAAAAGTGGTGGTGTCTAAGAACTTTTGCAAACTAGTAACACCTTGGGGCGTGTCTCCCATTGCCAAAGCTTGGTTTAAAGTCATGCCCGTTGCCGGAGAGAGTTGCTCCATCAAGGTCCAAAGGGTGTCTTTGGCATAAAATTTGTCAATAAGAGATTGAGCCCCTTTGGTCCCACCTATAATACCAAGCCCGGCTTGTGCCGCAATTTTTGCAGCTGTAGGAAGACTATTCAAACCTTTTTGAATCTCATCATTAAGCATGGTGTAGATTTTTGTTTGTTGTGCGCTATCCAAATGGCTAATGAGTCCATTAGAGCCTAATAAAGAACCCACCGTTTTAGAGGTCATGATGTCTTTAATGGCAGTGGCAAAACCGGGTAATTGCAAAATGGGGCCTAAATCACTGGCATTAAAAATCGATCCTAGTGTTTTGTTGCTTAAGGATTTGGGCAGTAAATCTTGCAAGCCTTGGGGGATCAGACCATTATTAGAGGCTGTTTGGTAGATGATATTCCCCAATGCCTGCCCTAGTCCGGGTTGCCCCAAGATTTTATCAATGCCCCCTGTGCCCAAGAGGTTAAAGACTTGATCGGTTTGCTCGGCGCTTACGGTGGCTTGGTTTAACACTAAGTTAGTGGAGCTGTTGAAACTCACCGAAGCACTCCCGCCCGTCTGGGTCGCATTCCCGCTACCAAGGGTCCCGGTGATGTAAATATCTTTGGCATTAAAATTGGCATCAATATAGCCTAGAGCCCCTGCTGTGGAAGTTAGGAGCTGTCCTAAGTAGGTGTTTCTGAAGGTTTTACAAGCGGAGTTTTGGGCACACATGCCCGCATATCCATTCCCCCCAAACCAAACTTGGCTTGTGTTATTAACCTGCCCGACCTGTGGAGCCCCCACGACCAAAGTCCCATTTTTAAAGGTTTGGTTGATATTACTAGAGAGCGAGTCGATAAAGCCCAAAAGCTGTTGTTTTTGCTGGTCTGTCAAGCTGATATTAGAACTTGAGAGGGCTTGTAATAGCTTATTAGGATCGCTTAAATCATTGATATTGAAAGATTTTAAGAGTTGCTCTAGGGCGGGGAACAAGCTAGAAGCAATATCAAAGAGATTAGATAAAACTTGCTTATTGATCGGGCTATTGTAGATATAGAGCGGGTCTAAGGGGTGGCCGCTGGTGTTGTAGGTGGTGGGCACTTGGGGGGTAGGGTTAGGATTTTGGGCAGTAACAGGGGCTGTGAAAGTCCCTTTGATATTACTATCTAGGAAAAATGTCCCCACCCGATCATCGCTATAATCATAGCTGGTTCCCGTGGTGTTTTGCTTGGATTGTTTGTAATAAAAAAGCTCAGGGGCGATGTTGTAGAGATTGGCTAGAGTGGGGCTAGGATTAGGGTTAGCCGAGATGGTGATCTTGAGGTTATTATTTTGCACACTCTCAGTGATGATCTGGTTGCCATTGAGGGGATTAACAAAACTCCAGCTATCATTGGCTTGGTTATATGAAGCATCTTGAATAGGCAAACCATAGAGTCCAATGTTTTGATAACCATCTGCCCCCCCAAGCCCCACAATGCTACCCGCTTTTAAAATATCAAAGGTCTTTGATTTTTTATTTTCAAGATTAGTGAAGATATCAATGTTAGAGAGATTAAGTTTCCCTTTTTGGGCTAAGGTGAAATTATTGGTAACTTTGATCAAGGGAGCCGTGTCAGGGCTCATCGCACCATTGAGGTTTAAAAGCCCATTGAGGGTAAAACTGCCCATGCTCAAGCTATTATTGCCATATAAATTCATATTGGTTGTGCCATCACTGCTCACAGCCCCGCTGGCATCAAAGGTGCTATTTTCCACCACCAAGTTACCCGCATTAAAAGTAACATCTTGCAAGCTCAAAGAGCTATTGGAAAGATTGGTGGTGTTCCCCTCAAAGTTGCTCTGCCCTTGTATGCTAGCACTGGCACCATCACTCAGATTCAAGCTAGACTGCGCACCAAAAGTAACCCCGCCCTGAAAAGTGGCTGTTGTCTGTGGTTGCCCATTTTGGGTATTCTGCCCCGTCCCAACCATGTTTAGGCTAGACTGCCCCCCAAAAGTCGCCAAACCCTTAAAGGTCGCTACGCTCCCTTGAGATAAGCCAATGTTTGCATTGCCACTCAGCGTAGTTGTGCCATTAAAAGCCGCCTTGCTTTGGTTGGTTTTTTGCCCACCCGTGTTCATCAAGCTTAAAAGCGCATTGCCACTTAGGGTTGTGTTGCCATTAAAAGTGATGCTACTAGCATTATCCAAATTCAACGCACTATCGCCCGCAAAATCTGCTTGTTGGTTAAAAGTCGCGGTGCTGGAGTTATTTAAGAAAAGCGCGCTATCGCCCTCTAAATTAACAGCAGTATTAAAGGTCGCATGGCTTTGTTGGTTGAGATTAAAGGTCGCATCAGTGCCCTCAAGGCTAGCACCCCCACCATTATTCCCAATGCTTAGCGTGCTCCCAAGCCCCAAGAAGAAACCCCCACCATTTAAGCTGATGCTAGGGGAATTGAGCGTAACTTGGGTATTACTCCCTTGCACGGCACTTTGATTAAAAGTGATCTGCTTAGAGCCGGTAAAACTAAAACTCCCCCAAGTCGCATCAAAGAAATGCGAATTGGTGATCTCCATTGTCTGTGCGCTAAAAAAAGCACGGGAGTGTTGGCTAATTCCTGTTTGTATTCCGGGAAAGGCGGTAGCCACATTGCTATAGGTCAAGCCATCAGCGGTAAGGTCATTTGTGGCATTAAAAGTAACCCCAGCACCCTGTCCGTAGGCGAAATTACCCGTTTTAAAAGTGTTGGTGAGATAAATATTAGGGGCATTAAAGGTGCCGGTGACGTAGCAGGTCGGGCACAACCAAGCAGCTGATCCTTGTCCGGATCCGGTCCCCAAAGAAATAGTCCCCCCATTTGCAACTTGTTGGCGGTTATTCCCAATGACTAAAGTCCCCGTTCCATTAACATTAATTGTAAATGAGGTGTGGTAGGGAATCCCCACAATGGAGGTTCCCCAAGTTTGGAGCAAATTACCATTAGGGTTAAAATAGGGAGAGGCTGCATTTTTTTGATTGGGATCAATGTAGGCAATCCCATCACCAATACTAACGCTATGCGCTCCATCTAAGGGCTGCACATATTGCCAAACATCTTTCACAGCCGTTAAAAGTTGCAATGTAAAAGAATTATTGTTTAAAGTCTCTTGCATTTTAAGAGTCAAGCCACCCACATCAAACCCGACGGTATAAACATCGCCATTTTGGCTTAAAAGTTGCCCTTGCATGCCTTGGTAATTGATGAGTTGCCATAGAGATTGGGCATACTGGCTGTCGTTATAATTGATCTTGCCCTTTAAGAGTGTGTAAGAAGCCCCCGCCTGCAAGGCGTTTTTAATGTTGAACAAGGCATTTTGGCTTAAAATGATGTTCCCGCCTAAAGTTGCAAGGGGCGAGGCAGGCACGCCATTATTAGTCGTGCCAATGGTGGTGGTGCCTTGAAAAGTCGCCGTGCCATTGGGGTTAAAACTATATTGCGAATACCCCCCAAAGGTGGTGTTATTAAAGGTGGCTTTTTGGATATTAAAGTTATTGGTGGGGTTGCCATAGCCGGTGGTGTCAAAGGTGGTGTTGGTGAAAGTGGCTTGGTTGGCATCAATGTTGATCTGCTTGCTGCTCTCAAATTGGGTGTTGCTGATGGTGAGATTTTGAGCCGATCCATTCCCACCAGCCCCCACAATCTTGACCGCATTGTTGGTCCCCTTGAAAGTGTCATTATTCAAACTAACCGAGCTACCCCCTAGAGCAATAGTCGCCCCACTCCCACTAGTATCCCATGGATCATTAAAAATCGTGTCGCTCACGCTCAAGGCTTGGCTAGCACTCAAGCTAATATTAGTGGCATTACCACTAACAAAATTACTCCCACCAATCGTGATATTGCCACTTTGGAGATTAATGCTCCCCCGCTTTTTCTCTGTAAAAGTGGAATTGATTACTTGGATACTTTTGGGTGTCCAACCCTTTGCAGTGTTATTGTTATTAAAGACATTAAAGTCCATGGTGGTGCCATCACCGCTAAAGATAGAGTTGGTGATTGTCATCTCAGGGGCATTAAAATACCATGCGCCACCCGTGTTATCCACAAAACTGGACTGGCTAATTTCCATGGTTTTATTAGCAGTGAACCAATCTTGAGCACTATAAGCAGTGCCCGCATACACATTAGTGAAATTCAAGCCCTTCATGGTGAAATCATTGTCGGCAGCAAAACCCAAATACCCAGTCCCCCCGCTAAAGTCATTGCCCGTTTTGAAATTATTGGTCATATAGATGTTATAGGATGCAAACTTCCCGTTGATGGCATAAATGACCGCTTGACTTTGACCCAACCAAATTGTCCCCCCGCTGGCAACAGCCTTTTTATCGTTCCCTAAGATCAAAGTCCCATTGCCTTTAATTTGAACATTAAAGCTACCATTAGCAAAGTTATACCATGGAACCGATGCGCTTAGGGTGTTTCCATTGGGATTGATATAGGCGATCCCCCCATCGCCCACATTATAAGTCCCCGTGGTCAAGCCAGATACGGTGCTCCACACATTTTGGGGTGGGGGGACATAGGAGATCATTTTTAAAGAGATGGCATTATTGCTAAAAGTCTCTTGCACGACATATTGCGCCCCATTTTGGTTAAAGACCACTTGGTAGGTGCCAACCCCCGAGCTAGGGTTGCTAACCCCATTGCCCGTGTATAGACTCCCGGTAGCCCCTTGGTAGTGGATGAGTTGCCAAAGATTATTGGCGTAATTTTTGTAATCTATGGCGCTACTCCCGGTCGTGCCCAAAATATTAAAAGTTTGGCCCTTAGTCAAATTGGTATTAATATCAAATACTGCACCCGGGCTAAGCGTAATGGGCACGCTCACGTTAGTAAAGGGAGAGGCTTGATCAAGAGTGGTTGTCCCTTGAAAGTCTAGGCTATTAGCCCCTTGAATTTGCACTTGGCTATTATTAAAAGTCGCCCCATTAAAAGTGGCTTGCCCATTGATACCTAAGATAATGGCACTATTGCCCCCAAAGGTTGTCCCATTAAAATTAGCACTCTGATTTGATTGGAGTTTAAGCCCCCCATTGCTTGCAGAGATAGTGGCCCCTTGTGCATTAATATCTTGTGCGTTGATGGTGAGTTGCTGATTCCCTGTGTAGTTGAAAGTGCCCTTGAAAGTCGCATTGTTAAGAGTGCCAAACTGCACATTGCCGGTTTGGAAATTGGTGTTATCAAAGCTAATGTCCTTGACACTGCCAAAGTTTAAGGTGCTATTCCCACTGAAGGTGGTCGAACTAATATCCATCTTGGAGGTATCAAAGCTAATCCCTTGACCATTATTAGCACTGATCTGGGCGTTTGAAGTGGTGATACTACTGGCTTTGAGTTGCAAATTAGTATTCTGTCCCGAGCTAAAAGCATTGTTGATAATGATATTTTGGGCGTTAAATTGGTCAGTTTGGCGGCCTGCCCAGTTATTATTAAAATGGACATTGCCTAATTGCAAGTTGGCATTAGGGGTGTTGATATTAAGCGGACCACTATAGGTGTAGCCATTGAAAGTATAAGTGCCCCCCCCATTGCCATTTAAGGTTATAGGGTTATTACAATTAAAATTGGCACAATAATAACCCCCATTGGAGTAAGAGCGGTAAAACTTATTACTTCCACCCCACCAAGTATTGTTAGTGGAGTTGTCATAGATGTATTGCCCAATATTTTGCATGTTGAGAGTCTGATTTCCCGACCTCCAAGATGTTGCGCCAACCTCCCCAACAAGCAACATCCCCAAGATCAAAGCCCCCCCAAAAACACGCCTTTTAAGCGTGGGGCTTGGTGTAGGCGGGCTTAATTTGCTACGCAAAGTCCTAGCCTTAAAGCCCGCGCGCCGTGCAAGTACACGCCTACATCTAAGGATTAAGCCACCTTGTCTTTTCATGCCTTTCATAATCGTCTATTCTATCATAAAATTTACCCCCCAATCTGTTAGCCACCACTAGAAAAAGACCTTCACCAAGTGGGTTAAGATCAGCGCGCAAAGCCCGCCTAAAATTCCGGCTAGTGCATCATCGCCCACGACTCCTAAGCCCCCCTCGACATCGCGATCGATCTTGCCAATGATAGAGGGCTTGAGAATATCAAAGAGTCTGAAGAAAATAAAGCTAGCAATGATGCCGACCCAACTCCAACCCGCAATCGCCATCGCCATCCACATGCCCACCAATTCATCAATCACAATCTCTTTGTCATCGTGGGTGTTGGTCTGTGCCTCGTAGATGTCAATTTGCTTGATGGCAATCAAGCCGATTAAAATCGCACATAAAAAAAGCGTGTTAGCCGAAACATACAAGATGGGCAAGCCCAGCACAAGAGCGACTGCACTGCCTGCCGTGCCCGGTCCCTTAGATACTTTGCCCGAGAAAAACAGGGTTAAAAAACACTCTCTGCTAAAAAAGCGCAAGAAAATCCTAGCGTTTCAAACTATTGACCGTCTGTAGCATGTTATCTGCCGTTTGGATCGTCTTGGAATTGGCTTCATAGGCGCGCTGGGCGGTGATTAAGTCGGTCATCTCTTCGACTAAACGCACATTGCTAAGCTCTAAAAAGCCTTGGCGTAATTGCCCATAGCCATCGCCATTAGGATTGCCCACAATGGCCGGACCACTAGCGGAGGTTACAGCGAGCAAATTATCCCCCAAAGCGTGCAACCCGGCGGGGTTAATGAAGTTAGCCAAAGTGATTTGGCCTATCACATTCGAGGTGCTGGCATTGCCCTGTGTAACGCTCACCGTGCCATCTACCCCGATGCTAATTTGGGTGGTGTCTTGAGGGAAGGTGATTTGGGGGATGAGCAAATACCCCTCAGTAGTAACTATATTGCCCTGATCGTCGATCTTAAAATTGCCCGCGCGGGTGTAGGCGGTCGAGCCATCGGGCATTTGGATTTGGAAAAAGCCCTTACCGGTAATGGCGATGTCTAGGTTATTTTCGGTCTCTTTGGGGCTACCTTGAGAAAACATCTTGGTAACGCTAGAAGTGCGCACGCCCAAGCCCACTTCGATCCCATTGGGCGATTTGGTGGTGTCTGATGTAGAAGTGCCGGCATATTGGAGGGCTTGGTAAAAGAGGTCGTTAAAATCCGCGCGCTGTTTTTTAAAACCCACGGTATTGACATTGGCAATGTTGTTAGAAGTGGTGTCGATATGGGTTTGTTGCCCTAACATCCCGGTGGTGGCACTATAAAGAGATCGCAACATGGCTAGCCTTTCAGAGAGAGAATAAAAGGACATTATAGCCAAAATTCTTTAACGCCCATCAAAATATAGGATTTTTGAGACAAATCCGTTGAAAATTTTAACATTAACTTAACTCTGTGATGCTTAAAACCCTACCATCTGCGCGCTAAAGCCCACAAGCTTAAAGCTAAGCGGAGAGTTGCCGCACACTCTTAAATATCACTGGGGTTGTGTATAATACCCCAATGTTAATCGCCTACAAACAGA
>NZ_QXQP01000028.1 GCF_003660265.1 Helicobacter mehlei | reverse complement strand
GCGGGCTCACTCTTGGAGTAGAGGTGCTTTAGACCCGCCAGTGGCCAAGCCTTGTTGGGACCTTCAATCCTCTAGCTTTGAGCGCGGGGAGTGTGTTAAAAATACACGAAAAAGGGATAAAGCCCATCCCTAAAGAGGAGGAACATACCGACTTTAATTGACATACTCCCCATAGCTAAAGCTAGGGCTTTACGGCGTGGTTGGTAATTTCCTTACAGATCACCTCAAGTTTTCTTGAGAATTTTTGTAAAAACCCGCCTTTGCCTTGCTAAATAGATTAGTCCACCACAGCTTAAACGCCACTTTACTTAACATCGTGAATCTCCTAAAATGCGCCACAAAATATTTAGTTTCCACTAACTAAGCCCTTTGTGCGCTTTTTGCTGTAAAATATCCCTTTCACCAAAATATCAAGGATTTCCGTTGGATTTGCAAACAAGACGTTGGCAGGCATTTAAAGCAAACAAGCGGGCGTTTTATGCGTTGGTTGTGTTTGTGGTGTTGTTTGTGTTATCGTTAATAGCGGAGCTTTGGGTCAATGACAGGCCCCTATTCATCTATAAAGATCACAAGGCTTATTTCCCCATTTTTAAAGATTACCCCGAAACCACCTTTGGGGGGGATTTTTACACCAGTACCGATTATAGCGACCCCTATGTCAGAAACCATTTGCTCAAAAACGCCCTTGTGATCCACCCTTTGATCCCCTATTCTTATGACACAATCATTATGGACCTAAAAAGCCCAGCCCCCACGCCCCCAAGCTCAAAACACTGGCTAGGCACGGACGATCAAGCCCGCGATGTGCTCGCACGCCTTGTCTATGGCTACCGCATTTCTATTTTATTTGGTTTGGTGTTGAGTTTGGGTAGTGTGGTGTTGGGCGTGGCGATCGGGGCGTTTCAGGGCTATTATGGCGGGCTATTAGACTTGCTAGGGCAACGCTTCATTGAGATTTGGAGCGGGATTCCTACCTTGTTTTTGCTCATCATTCTATCTAGTATTTTTACCCCTAACTTTTGGTGGCTTTTGCTGTTGGTGTTGGCTTTTTCTTGGATGGGGCTAGCCCAAGTGGTGCGCACCGAGTTTTTAAGGGGGCGCAACATGGACTATGTCAAGGCTTCTTACACACTGGGGGTGAGTGATGTGCGGGTGATTTTTTACCATATCTTGCCCAATGCGATGGTGGCAACCATCACTTATATCCCCTTTATCATGGCTGGGAGTATTGGGGCTTTGGTGAGCCTGGATTTTTTGGGTTTTGGTATGCCAGTAGGGAGTGCTAGTTTAGGGGAGCTACTCAATCAAGGCAAAAACAACCTATATGCCCCGCATTTGGCTTTGGTAGGCTTTTTTGCCATTGCGTTATTGCTTTCTATCTTAGTTTTTATCGGAGAGGGGGTCAGAGATGCTTTCAGTGCTACAAACTTCAAATAAGCTTTTGAGTGTCCAAGGGTTGCAAGCCCAAATCGGGCAGGATTTTTATTTGAAGGACATCAATCTAGATGTTTGTAGGGGGCAACGGGTGGGTTTGGTGGGTGAGAGTGGCAGTGGCAAAAGCTCGCTAGCCTCGTTGATCTTGCAATTGGTGCCATTTGTACGCGCCCTTAAGGGAGAAATCTTTTTTGAGGGGACAAATCTACTCACCCTCAAAACTAATGCAATCAGAGCCCTAAGAGGTGCACAAATCAGTTACATCGCTCAAGAGCCCCTAAGCGCGCTCAACCCTCTACACAAGATTAAAAAGCAAATCTTAGAGACTCTGTATCTGCATGCTAAGCCCACCAAGCAAGAGGCGCAAGCAAGATTAGAGGCGGTCATGACACAAGTGGGGCTATCTATGGACTTGTGCCCGAGATACCCCTATGAACTCAGTGGGGGGCAAAACCAGCGAGTCGCCCTAGCCATGGCTTTAATCAACCGCCCTAAACTCTTAATCTGTGATGAACCCACCACCGCCCTAGATGCCCAAATCCAACAACAAATTTTGGATTTGCTGGTGCGCTTGAGCGTGCAAAATGACATGGCAATCTTGCTTATTAGTCACGATCTGGGTGCAGTCAGGCATGTTACACAGCATGTCTATGTCTTGCAAGAAGGGCGCATTTGTGAGCAGGCTAGCACGGATCAACTCTTTAAAGCTCCCAAACACCCCTATACCCAAATGCTTTTACAAGCCCGCCACTTAACTAGGAAAAACAGCGCGCCCCAGCCCCAAGAAATCATGAGCGTCAAGGATTTTGGGGTGCGCTATGTTCAAAAGAAATTTTTTGGCAAAAATAGCTATTTCCAAGCTATCCAAGGCGTGTGCTTTGCCCTACATGCTAAGGAAACTTTGGGCGTGATTGGCGAATCGGGCAGTGGCAAGAGTTCTTTAGCCATGGGATTATTAAAATTAGCCCCCACGCAAGGGCAACAAATTTTATTGCAACAAAGCGTGCAAGCCTTGAGCCCCAAAGCTTTTAAGCCCTTCAGACGATCGTTGCAAATGGTCTTTCAAAATCCCTTTGCCTCTTTAAATCCGCGTTGGAGTGTGCAAGAGATTTTGCTAGAAGCCTTTTATGGGGCTAGGATCAAGACTGGTTTAGATCGGGTACGTGCCAGCTTAGAGGCGGTGGGCTTAGAGGCGAAGTTTTTAGATTATTACCCTTTTGAGCTCAGCGGGGGGCAACGCCAGAGAGTTGCCATTGCGCGCGCTATTCTCTCCCACCCCCAAGTGGTGGTGATGGACGAGCCCACCTCTGCGCTGGATAAGAGCATGCAAAAAATCGTGTTGCACTTGCTTTTAGAATTGCAAGAAAAGCGCAACCTGAGTTATGTTTTTATTAGCCATGATTTAGCCGTGATTGAGAGCATGTGTGATAGCGTTTTGGTGGTGCAAAAAGGGCAGGTGGTGGAGAGCGGTTCGCTTGATCAAGTCTTTGGCCACCCCAAACACCCCTACACCCAGCAACTACTAGCCACGCGTTTAACTTGACTTATTAAATAAATATTGCTAGAATCAAGGTTTTTATGCGGGAATAGCTCAGTGGTAGAGCACGACCTTGCCAAGGTCGGGGCCGCGGGTTCGATCCCCGTTTCCCGCTCCATCATGATTTTTACCCTGTTTTACTCATTTGCCCAGGTGGTGGAATAGGTAGACACAAGGGACTTAAAATCCCTCGGTAGCAATACCGTGCCGGTTCAAGTCCGGCTTTGGGCACCATGGCGACGTAGCCAAGTGGTAAGGCATGGGTCTGCAAAACCTTGATTCCCCGGTTCAAATCCGGGCGTCGCCTCCATTTTTAAACTTTCACAACGGGAGATGGCTGAGTGGTTGAAAGCGGCGGTCTTGAAAACCGTTGAGGGTAACACCTCCGGGGGTTCGAATCCCTCTCTCCCGGCCAGCTCATCTTAAGGACTCCCTTGGGTCATTCCCTCCTAAGTTTGCTTGTCCCGGTTTTTGTCATTGTAATGGTTATTTTTACCAAAAGAGTCGCTCTCTCGCTTTTAAGCGGGATTGTCCTGGGCTCTTTAATCATGACAGAAGGGCATTTATCCGAAGTATTGATCTACATCTACCATAAAATCAGTGCGGTTTTTTACCGGGTGGATGAAAATGGGATACAGATTAATTCTAGCAGTGTCTATGTCTTTTTGTTCTTGATTATCTTGGGCATTTTGAGTCAAATTATTGCCGCTTGTGGGGCGATCAATTCCTTTGTGCTGTGGGCTAAAAAATATGTTAAAAGCCCGCGCCAATCAGAGGGGATCGCCCTATTAGCGGGGATTGTGATTTTCATTGATGACTACTTTAACGCCCTCATTGTGGGGCAAATCAGCAAATCGCTCAACGACTCGCATCAAAGTAGCCGCGAGAGGCTAGCCTATATCATCGACTCCACCTCAGCCCCGGTGTGTTTGCTAGTGCCTATCTCTAGCTGGGGGGCTTATATTGTGGGGGTGATGCAAAATGAGGGCTCGCCCTTGCTTAAAGATAGTTTTGCGTTGCTTTTGGAAAGTATGGGGAGCAATTATTATGCATGGTTTGCGCTGGTGGCGGTGTTCTTGGCTATTGTGTGGCAAATCAATTTGCCCGCCATGCAAAAATACCGCAATGTGGGCGTGCAAGATTTGCAAATCTCTCTAGATGATCGCCCCCGTGCGCCCATCTCTATTTTGATTGTAAGCATCCTATCCTTGATTGTAGGGATCACGGGGCTTATTCTTTATACCGGCTATAGTGCCAGCCACTCCACCCACTGGCTAGAGATTTTCAAGCACACCAATACCGCCTTTGCCCTCTTTTTTGGGGGACTTTTGGCTCTTTTTTTAACCACCGCTCTAGCCTATGCTTATTTGCCCAAAAAATCCCTCTTTTCTCTTGGATTCAAGGGCCTTAAAAGCATGGCAGGGGCGATCTGGGTGCTCATCTTAGCTTGGTCAATAGGTCCCATGATTCGTGATGATTTACAAACGGGGATTTATTTAGCCAACTTGATCCAACACTTTCAGGGCGTGGTGGTGCTAACCCCCTTGCTTCTTTTTCTCATCTCTAGCTTTATTGCTTTTACCACGGGCACTAGCTGGGGCGCATTTGCGATCATGCTCCCCATTGGGGCGGGCATGGTCGGTGTTATGGGCGGGGATATTGTATTGGTGATCTCAGCTATTCTCTCGGGAGCTGTCTATGGGGATCACGCCTCGCCCATTTCTGACACAACAATTCTTTCGGCCACAGGGGCGGGTTGCTCTGTGCAAAGCCATTTTTTAACCCAACTGCCCTATGCCACACTCACCGCCACTTGCGCTTTAGTGGCATTCTTGGGGGCTAGTTTGTTTTCTAAGGCTGTGGGCTTTATGGTGGGGCTAGTTTTACTCGTGGGGACTTTCTACATTTTAAAAGAGGTGTTCAAACGCCCTAGTGCGTGAAAAAACAGCTAGAACGCACCACAACAACCCCTTTTTTATTGTCTTACCACCATGTCGGATCAAGCCTGCACAGAATTTGGGATGGTGGGTTTGGCAACCAAGATCCCGCTCAAAATATCCAAGCAAGCCATGTTCTCCACAGCAAACCCCTTAAACTTCATTTTTCTTTTAATCGTTTGATTTTAGCCCCCAAGGCGTTCATCTTGAGCTCTAGACTCTCATACCCGCGATCCAAGTGGTAAATGCGGTGCACTCTACTTTTACCCTTAGCCACTAAAGCGGCCAAGATGAGTGCTGAGGAAGCCCTTAAATCGGTGGCCATCACATCTGCTCCCATTAACACACAATCCCCGTTGATCTGAGCCAATGCGCCTTTTAAACTAATATCAGCCCCCATGCGTTGCAATTCGCTGACATGCATGAAGCGGTTTTCAAATAAACGTTCCTCAATCAAGCTACTCCCTTCACACTGGGTCGCCAACGCCATAAATTGGGCTTGCAAATCGGTAGGAAAACCCGGATACTCTGTGGTGATGATCTCAAAGCCCTTGCGGGTGCGTGCTTTGTGGATGGTGAGTGTGTCTTCTGTGATGTCGATTTTAAAGCCAATTTCGCTTAATTTGCTTAAAATTGCCTCCAAATGGTGGGCATTGGTATTGCTCAAAGAGAGTGTAGAATTAGTGATAGCAGCAGCGCATAGATAAGTCCCGCATTCAATGCGATCGGGAATGATATGAATGGGTTTAAAGTGTAGGGCCTGCCCCTTTGTGCCCTGAATGCTCAGCTCAGAACTGCCTACCCCGCTAATCTCCACCCCAGCACTTTGCAAAAAATGGCACAACTGCACCACTTCGGGTTCTTTAGCTGCATTGATGATCTTAGTTTCCCCTTTTGCCAAGCTAGCAGCCATGAGGATATTTTCGGTGCCCGTAACAGTGATCTTGTCTAAAATAATATCACAGCCCTTTAGCCCATGTTTAGCCTTAGCGATGATATAGCCCTTTTCGATGTGGATATGCGCCCCCATTTTTTCTAAGGCTCTTAAGTGCAAATCCACTGGTCTAGCCCCAATGGCACACCCCCCGGGCAAGCTCACCGCACACGAGCCAAAGCGTGCCAACAGCGGTCCTAGCACCAAAATTGAGGCGCGCATTTTGCGCACAATGTCATAAGGGGCTTGTAAATTTGTGATATGGGGCGTGCCTATTTCTAAGGTGTGGGAGTCATGCCTTTGAATTTGCACGCCCAAGTGCTCTAAGAGTTCGAGCAATGCACTCACATCGGCTACAGCCGGCAAACCGCTGATCGCCACGTTCTCTTGCTCTAAAAGCGTGCTGGCCAAAATGGGCAAAGCGGCATTTTTAGCCCCCGAGATAGGTACACTCCCTTTTAAAGGCTCTTGTCCTTTAATCTCTAAGTAGTCCAAATCATTCCTTTAGTCTTTCTTCTTGTATTTGAGGGCTAGTCCAATGGTGTTGGCGATGGCTTTTTGGATTTTGGGATTCACATCTTCCAAGTCCTGTCCAAATTTGATACTCGAATCCAGATCCAAAAATTCCGATTCGGCTAATTTCCCCACAAAATCCAGCCAATCGCCCTCTTTGGCACTCTTGGGCAAAACTTGGTAGTGGCGGACAAAGTCTTGAAAAATAGCATCGTAACTTTCTTTGTCCTGAACATCTCTAAAGGCTTGATCTAATTCTTTCAGCGTGGGGATTTTAGGGGGCGGAGGCGGGGGTTTGATGTGGGCATAGACAAAGCCGATGATCAAAACAGGGAAGGCTAGTAGAAAACTAGCAACCCAGTAAAAGCCATAAAACCATAGATCATACATGGCTAATGGGATTGCGCGTAGAGATGGTAAAAATCATTGGTCGCCTGCACAAAGCCGTGCATGTTCCCACAATCATAACGCTTGCCTTGAAACTTGTAAGCTAGGACCAACTTGCTTTGGGCTTGTTGCAAGAGCGCGTCTGTGATTTGGATTTCGTTGTTTTTGCCCGGTGGGGTGTTTTTGAGCACCTCAAAAATATCAGGGGTCAAGATATAACGCCCGATCACGGCTAGATTGCTCGGAGCTTCCTCAGACTTGGGCTTTTCGACCATGTCGCTTACTTGATAAACCCCGTTGGCAATTTCTTGCCCGCAAATCACGCCGTATTGATGCACCTCAGCCAATGCCACTTCTTCAATGGCAACAATGCAACATTGGTATTTGGCATATAAATCCACCATTTGGCGCAAAACCCCCATACCCGGCGCATTGACACACAGATCGTCTGCTAAGATCACACAAAAGGGTTCATTGCCAATCAAGGTTTGGGCGGTATGGATGGCATGCCCTAATCCCTTCATCTCAAGTTGCCGGGTGTAGGAAAAACGGCAAGTTTGCATGATGGTGCGAATCCCGGCTAAAGATTGTTCTTTGTTGGTTCCATTAATTTGGTGCTCTAATTCATAGCTAATATCAAAATGATCTTCAATGGCGCGCTTACCCCGCCCGGTTACAATTGCCATTGTGTCGCAACCTGCTTCCATCGCCTCCTCCACGCCATATTGGATCAAGGGCTTATTAGCAATGGGGAGCATTTCTTTAGGCATCGCCTTGGTGGCAGGTAAAAAGCGCGTGCCATACCCAGCAGCAGGGAAAAGGCATTTTTTAATCATGGAGCGTCCTTAAGAGTGGCATCAAAAAAGGCGTTGATGTCAAAATGGTGGGGTTCTCCTTGCTCACGGGCAAAAAGTTTTTGGTAAATGATGTAGTTGGCCATGACCTTTTGCCCATAAAGGCGTGTTTCACTATAGGGGATCAGTTCCATGCTCAGCCATGGCTCAAATTTGCGCTGGCGGGTGAAAAAATGCCTCTCTTTTAAAAGATGTCTGAAAAACTTAGGCCCGCCATTGTAAGAATAAGCTACAAAAAGCGGGTGTTTGAATTCCTCTTTTAGGTAGTTGAGGTAATAATTCCCAAAGACTAGGGCGATCTTGGGGTTGAACATATCGGTTAGCTTGGTGGGTCCTGCACCGATCTGGCGGGCAAAAGGGGCGACATTGAAGGGCATGATCTGCATCAAGCCCAACGCATAGGAACGGGAGACCAAAGCGGGCAATAATAGACTCTCTTGGCGCGCCACAGCGTAAGCCAAAGCTTTTTCAGGTACGCTTTTCCAAGAGATGACCCCCTCATAGGGGGCCAAAAAATAGTTTCTTTGTCTGTTGTAGTAGCGATCTAAAAAATAAGCCAAGTGGGGGGTAGTTTGCGTTGTCTTAAGAGGTTCTAGGGCTTTTAAAAAGGCATTTTTATCTTGAATAGCTAAAATTTTATCCCTTAAAATCTGCCATTCAAAAGGGTCTTCGATGTCAAAATTGGGGTTTTTGTGGGTGATGCCCTCTAGGGTGCTCACAATTTTGTATTTGGGGGTGGTGCCTAGATTCAAATTCGCATAAATGCTAAAGAGATCGGGGGAGGTGCTTTGGCTTAGGGTGTGTAGGTAGGTTTTGTTGTGGCTCACCAGATATTGCCAAAAGAGGGCTCTATTTTTCAAAAAGCTACTATCTGCTTCTTGAGCAGAGCGTTTAAAATACTCTAAAGCCAAACTAAGCCCATCATGCATGGCCGCATTCAAGCCCAGAATAAAAAAAGTCTTGGAATCTGAATGGGTGATGCGTGCTCGGGCTAGGGATTTTTTGAAGTGTAAAAAGCGCGCGTCCCGCACAATGCGCCGAAGAATATCATTAAAAACGGGGTCATTTTGATTGACTAGATAAACTAGTGTTTTGGGATCGATTGCATGGTCTAAAAGCTGGAGTCGCTGTTTGTAGGTGAGTGCATTGTAGATGGTGGCTAGCGTGGCAACACCGGTTTTGACAAACTCTTTTAACATATCTTGGCTCAACAGAATATCCATAAAAGTGTAGAGTTTGGGATTTGTAGAGGCGATCTTTTGTTGCAAGAAAGATAACAACTCGCGATCTGAAAAATTCTTAGCGTGGTTAAAAATGCGCGAGATGGTTAAACCGGTTGCGATGCATTTGCTATTTTCTAAAGCAAGCTCTTTGAGCGAGAGGCGGTGGCACACATTGCCCCGTGTGGTTGTAAGAGCTTTTTTTTGAATCATCGCTGCTTGGATGCGCGCGCTCTTGCTATTCACTAGAGTATAAGCTTCTTGGGCTTCCTCGGCTGTGGTGCTCTTTTCTTGCAAAAACATCCAAATATAAAAATCCCGTGCAATGCCCTTGGGTTTGCTTTTGAGGAAATCTAGGGTGATCTCTTGGGCTAAAAGCGTACCGGCAAACATGCTTGCTAGGAGCGCAATTTTAACAATGGAGCGCATGGTTATCCTCGTGAATAGGCAAATAATAACTGCACCAAGGTCATGTCTATGAATTTTAAAAAGATAATCACGGCTAGGGGAGAGAGATCGATCCCATTAAACACCACAAAGGGCATGATTTGGCGGATTTTTTGGAAGAGCGGTTCGGTGAGGCGGTAGAGCATTTGCACGATCACATTGGATGGATCGGGGCGGATGAAGCTCAGCACAGAGGCGATGATCACGATCCACATGTAAAAGTTGATGAGATTATGCAAGATCGTTGCCAATGCACCTAGGATAGTGCTAGCAACCATGCGCACCCCCTAACACGAGAATTTGATTCAAAAAGGGCTTGAGGTGGGGGTAGAGCAGGGCCAATTCCACGCCTTTTAACTCACCGGTGAGCAAGAGACGCAAGGACTTGAAAAAATCCTTGCCTTTCAGCTGGCTTTTTTGCATGGCCAGTTGCTTAAACTCTGTAAAATCCTCACAAATAGGCATGCTTTTAAGCACGCTAAATAATTGCAAACAAGGCTGTTTAAAATCGCGATCGCCCTCTTGTTGGTTAATATCTTTGGGCGCAAACACCGCATGCAATTTTGCTTGCAATTCTGCTAGCGTGCTACACTCTTGTAAAAAAAGTCGGGCTAACTGGGCTTTTTGGGGGTGATCCAGCTTTAAAAGCGCGCCCAATTCCTCAAGGCTTAAGCACTCTAAATGGCGGTGGTTAAGATGGCGCAAATAGGCTAGATCAAACTTTGCGCCCGCTGGACTCACGCGCTCCATTTGTAACCACTGGGTAGCCTCCTGCAGGCTAAAAAGCTCGCTGGGGGGGTTGTAACCCAAAGAGAGCAGATAATTGGCGATGCTTTGGGGTAAAAAACCTTCTTGGATGAGCCACTCCACGCTAGAGGCGGCGTTTCTTTTGCTCATCTTTTTGCCATCTTCAAAGTTTAACAAAATAGGCAAATGGGCGTATAACAAATCCTGGGTGGGTAAGTTGAGTGCGCGCCTCAAGGCTTGCTGGATCAAAATCTGTTTAGGAGTGTTGCTGACATGATCTTCGCCCCGAATGATGTAGCTAATCTTGTAGGTCAAATCATCGCATGCACACGCAAAATTATAGGTGGGGGTGTTATTGGAGCGCAAAATCACAAAACTATCTAACTCAAAGGGATCAAAACCCAAAGTCCCCTTGATAACATCTTGAAATTGCAGGCGTTGCGTGCCACCCTTTAAGCGCACCACTGGGTGGGGATTGCTTTTTTGTTCTATCAGTGCCCAAGAGTCCTCGTACCGGAAGGGTTTATTGGCTTGCAGGGCTTCTTGCTTTTTGGTTTCTAAAAACGATGGGGTGCAGTGGCAATAAAAAGCCTCCCCATGATCTAGGAGTTTTTGGGCATATTCTAAATGTGTGGGTAAATTTGCACTCTGATAAACCAAATGATCCCAAGAAATACCCATGCTTTCTAGGATTTTTAAAATCTCTTGATCTTTGCCCGGGATATTGCGCTCCAAGTCGGTATCTTCAATGCGCACCATCAAGGGTTGTTGCAATTGCCTAGCCACCACAAAATTAAACAGGGCGACCCGCAAATTCCCAATGTGCATGCTTCCAGTCGGGGAGGGCGCAAAACGCAACATTCTAAAGCCTTTTTGGAAAGATTATACCTAAAATGGTGTTTTAAAGTAAAGGCATGTCCTCAATTCTAATCCCACAAACTCCCACAACTGGCAAGCCTTGAGATTTGGCACGCTTAGTTATGGTTATGGGAGTGCCAAAAACTCCTGTACCAGATACCCGTATTCAACATTTTTAGGGCTTTATCCCAAATACGGGATTTTTGCCAATTGTCTTGACATTCTTAAAACAGATATGCGTAACTCACATAAAATTCTTCATGGCGGTCTATGATGAGACCTTGTTTGAGGGTTTGTTGTGTACCGGCATTGTGGTTGCCATAGTTATACCAGTTGTGTGCGGTGATCTTGTAGTAGGGGAATTTCCAACCCACATTGATCCGGTTATGCTTGCCTAAATAAAGTTGGTAGCCCACATTGACAAAAAACCCCCCCCCAGCAGCAAAAAAACGCGTTTTGGGGTTATAACCTAATGCGCCCAAAACCTCATTTTTAAAAACATCGCTCCAAAGCATTGCGTATTCCACGCCCCCGCCCACAAACACGCCCATTTTGAAAAAAAACATCTTGGCATAGACTCTTTTGAGCCAATAATCTAAGGGGATATTTAAAAATACATCTACATTGAGCCCAAAAGTCATAAAGTGTGCGGGCATGTTGAGCAACACGGCTTGGGGGTTGGGGGTGGGGCATAATCCTAGGGGGTTATTGGCACTAAGAGGGACACAAGGAGAGGTGTAATTTATGGGAACACCTAAAGTGGTGCTACCGGGGATAGCTTTTAGAGAATTTGAGTTATTCCCTGTGATAATCTCAGGAATCGCATCCCCCGTTGTAGGGTCGATGGCTTTGACGTACTGGGGGTTGTAGTTTTTGCCCCCGTTATTTTGCACCTTGTAACGGCTACCTAAGTTGGCATTGGCGTATTCTAGCGTGCCATAAACCCGCAAGCCACTAATGGCAAATTTATCAAAAAAGATTTCATCGCCCACGCTGTAGGTGAAGGCAAAACCCGCACTTTTTTTAGGGCTTGTTTTATAAAACCCCGTGATTTCATCGCCCTTGCACAGACTTTTAGGGCACACAAGTTGGCTACTACTAGGCATGGTGCTAGGGTTACTCATGCTCACTTGCTGGCTAAAGGTGCTCTCAAACCCGCCCACATAGCCCAAACGCGCACCCGTAAAGACATGATTTTTGAGTGCCCCCAAAGACTGCAATAAACCCAAAAAGCCCACCCAAACAAGCCACCTCATCATATACTTTGCCGATTCAAGGTGATAATTTGGGGCAGGTTATCTAGGGGTATTGCCGTGCTAAAAAATTCCTCAATCTGCACACGGCTTTGTTTAGGGCAGATCATGGAATTGACCACACCTTTAAATGCACTGGCTTGGGCGTGCCCTTTGGCATAAGCGTGCAAGTTTTTACGGAACATCACCACCCCCCGATCCCCATAAAAAGCCACCATCTTATCAAAATGCTCCAAGACCAAATCTTTTTTCACAAGGGCGGGTAATTCCTCTGTGTTATGCTTGATCTGCCAAAAAATCCACGGCTTAATCAAGCTTGCCCGCCCG
Organism: Helicobacter mehlei; assembly: GCF_003660265.1. Taxonomy (GTDB): domain Bacteria; phylum Campylobacterota; class Campylobacteria; order Campylobacterales; family Helicobacteraceae; genus Helicobacter; species Helicobacter mehlei. The sequence continues at coordinate 3,072 of NZ_QXQP01000028.1, read as the reverse complement.
ATCATCACGCCTTGTGCCCCCGTGTAATTGAGCACTTCCCTAGCCTTGGATGCGCTATCAATCTCGCCATTGGCAATTAAGGGCTTGTTTAAAATGGCGCGCATTGCCCGCACGCTCTCATAGTCAATTTTCTCTTTTTTGTAGCGATCAGCTCGTGTGCGCGCATGCACTACCACAAAATCCACAGGGGCATCATTGAGCGCATGGGCAATCTCTAGGGGGATTTTAGACTCAAAGCCCAAACGCACCTTCACGCTAGTGTAGGGCTTATTGGTGTTTTCTTTAATCACCCTTAAGAGCTGGACTAAATGCTTCAAATCTTTGAGTAACCCACTCCCATTGCCATGGTTGGCCACTTTGGGGGCTGGGCAACCACAATTAAAATCTAAAATATCAATCCCCTCTACTCCGTTTAACAACTCCACCGCCCTTTGCACGATTTCAGTCTTAGAACCAGCAATTTGCACGCTAAAGGGCTCTTCTTCAGGGGAGCGTGCCCACATCTTGGCATTTTTCTCAAAGGCATAGACCAGCGCATGGGAGCTGACCATTTCACTCACGGTAACATCCACCCCAAAGCGTTTCACCACACTTCTAAAGGGCAAGTCCGTATAACCCGCTAGGGGGGCTAGGAATAACAAATTATCAAAATGGAGTCTAGACATAAGTGCTATTCTAGCTAATCTTGTCTTAATTTGTCTGCCCACTTACGGGCTAGGGCAAACAAGGGAGACAACTCATTAGGGGTTTTTTCTAAGATCACACTTTCTAAACAATATTGCAAGCATGCCTTAAACTGCGCGCCTTTGAGTCCGATCGCTTTTAAATGGTTGCCCCTGATTTTTAAAAAGTCCAAGGAATAGACCGCCCCTTTAGTCTCTTTGAATTGCGCCCTTAGTGCCACGCTTAATGGCTCATTGGTGCTTGCTAGCCAGCCCAAAAACGCCCGAAATGCGCTCAAACTTAAAATCTGCAATTGTTGTTTCACCCAAACCCTATTTTCACAAGGGCGGGCATTTTGGATATAGGTATGGAGTTCGTTGAGGGCTTTGGTGGTTTTTTTGGGGAGTTTGAGGTGTTCTTGCAAGGTGTTAAGTTGGGCGGGGTCTAAGTGTTGGCTACACACTAAGAGCCTTGAGAGCAAATTAGGCGGGGTGTTGCCTAGATTTTTGAGATGATTAGAACACAGAGGCACGCCTAAAAAAGACTCCAAGATTTCTTGGTGATCCACGCACACCACACCCGCAAAATTGCCTAATAAAAGTTTGCAAAACTCATTTGTGATGCGCTCTTTGGCGATGTGTTTTAGCAGGGGGGCGTGTTGGATCAAGGCATGCGCGCTGAGAGGCTCAATTGCAAAGCCTAGCGTGCTCGCCAAACGCAAGACTCTTAAAATCCGCAAGGCATCTTCTTGCAAGCGCACAGAGGGGTTACCCACCAGCCTTAAAAGACGCGCCTTGAGGTCTTCAAGCCCACCATGCAAGTCCAAAAGTCCCTTTGTAGGGTGCAAGGCTAGGGCGTTAATGGTGAGATCGCGCCGTTTTAAATCCAGCTCAATGGAGCGCACAAAGGACACGCTTTGTGGGTGGCGGTAATCATGATAATCGCTCTCTTGCCTAAAAGTGGTGATCTCAAAAAATTGGCGTTGGTAATACACGCCCAAAGTGCCAAAGGCTTTGGCGTGCTTTAAAATTTTAAGTCTAGGAATGCCCCTTAAAAGCGCGCTTAATTCCTCAGGGGTAGCACTGCTAGCCAGATCGTAATCTTTAGGTTTCTTGCCCAACAACAAATCGCGCACACCCCCCCCCACTACATAGGCTTCAAAACCGCCCTCCTCAATATAAGCATGCAATGTTAAAAGAGTTTTGGGGAGTTTGCGCACCAAATGCCTACAGGGGTGATCCAAGTGAATGCCTTTATCTTTGCTATAATTGGGCTATTTTAACAAAGAGAAACCATGTTCAACCCCTTTGACCTCGCGGATTTCTTGGCAATGCGTTTTGAGGGCAGTTGTGTCCTCTGTTTTAGTGGCGGGCAGGATAGCACCACTCTAGCCCTTTGGGGCAAACATGCCTTTGGGCAAGTGTATTTGCTAGGCTTTGATTACGCCCAAAAACACGCCATTGAGTTAGAACAAGCCCAAAAGATCGCCCAGTTGCTCCATCTGCCCTATGCGTGCCTCTCTTTGGATTTTTTAGCCTCCATAAGTGCCTCCGCCCTCTTTACACACAGCACAGAGAGCATGCAGGCTAGCCATCCACGCAACCCGAATTTACCCGCCTCCTTTGTGCCCGATCGCAATGCACTATTTTTGACCCTCGCACACGCCTACGCCTTCAATTTGGGGGCAGATTTTGTGCTCGTGGGGGTCTCCCAACAAGATTATAGTGGCTATTTTGATTGCCGTGAAGTGTTTATTGCCAGCATGGAAGAGAGTTTAAACTTAGGGGCTTTTGGGAGCAAAGAAGGCATTAGCATTTTAGCCCCATTGATGTTTGCTAGCAAAGCCCAAGAGTTCCAGTTAGCCCAAGAGTTGGGGGGGTTAGACTTGGTGCTAGAGCATAGCCACACTTGCTATGAGGGTGTGCGCCACAAAAGGCATATTTATGGCTATGGATGCGGGGTGTGCCCAGCCTGTGCCTTGCGCCAAAAGGGTTATGCAGAGTTTTTAGAACATTATAAAAAAAATTGACACTATAAGACTAAAGTTTTATGCTATAATGTGCTTTAATTCATACAAAGGATTCAAATATGGGAAAAAGTTTATACACCACCCTAGAGGTGGGCGAGGGGGCGAGCAATGAGGAGATCAAAAAGTCTTATCGGCGTTTGGCGCGCAAATACCATCCAGATTTGAACAAGGGCAAGGAGGCAGAGGAAAAGTTTAAGGAGATCAATGCCGCTTATGAGATTTTGAGCGACCCACAAAAGCGTGCCCAATACGACCAATTCGGGGATAACATGTTTGGTGGGCAGAATTTCAGCGATTTTGCGCGTGCCCAAGGGCGTAACGCCAATTTTGATGATATTTTGTCCCAAATCTTTGGGGGTGGGGGCTTTAGAGGGGGGAGC
>NZ_QXQP01000027.1 GCF_003660265.1 Helicobacter mehlei | reverse complement strand
TTCCCACTCATAAAGCGTTTGCTAGCCCCCACAAGGGGGATATAATCTACACTGCGCCCAAGAACACCCGCTAGGGGTTTGAGACTCTGCGCGCCTTTAAAAGTGGCATGGAGTTAAATTAGTAATCTTTTGTGGATAATGTGTTAGTGTGGTGGTAGTTGGCTGACACTAAAGTACTTTGCAATGCGCGTTGTAAGCCCTTAAAAGCCCTCTTGCTTGCTTGTGGGCAAAGCCCGAAAACGATGGAGCAGGGCTTGCAAACCGATTAAGTTGTCTTGGCAAAGAGCTTTAAATACTTGTGGGAACTGGAAGTCTTGGGAATGTAAAAAACTCTTGGCGATGTATCTAAAAGCCACATACGCCCTTCTGCCCAAAGGGACGGGGCTTTTAGAGGGGGATTCTTTTCTAGTTTGTAGGTACGCCTGCGCATATCTCTTTTAATAGGTGTGGGGGTGTGCTTGTGCAATCTTTAAAAAAGAGTCCAGCCCCCAATGAGATCCATTAACTGCTTGTAGTGTTTGTCACGTTGTTGGGGGGTAGCTAGGACTTAAGACTTTAGCGGTGTAACTTCCAGCCATTCCACGATGTTAGCTTTGGCTTTAAACTGGGCAAAGAGGTTTTGCATCAAGTAGGCAAGTAGTCGCGATCATCTTGTAAGATTAGGGGACTATGTTACCCACAACATCCTTTTTTATCACATGTGTTTTGGGTTGGGGCACTTAAAAAGCCATTGCGCTCCAACCAGCGTTGCGCATCCAAGCCGGCTACCAAAAAACCCCCCGAGAATAAAAGCAAATCTTTGAGCAGGGACTGCCCGCCCCCACTTAAATAAGGAAAGCCCAAATGGGGCATCCAAATACCCGGAGTGGTGATGATAAAGGAGAGGGTTACTAAGCCCATGCCAGCCACCAACACCCCGCCTACCATACCACTTAAGGGAAACCACAAGCCCAAGAGCAATAAAAAAGCCAAGAAAAGCTCCAAAGCACCGATGGCATAGGATACTTGATAGGTTTTGTTTTGCTGGTGCCATGCGCGATTTTCGGGCGTGTCTTTGGTGTGTTCTTGGTAAGATTGGGCATGGTGGTAAAGCCACTTACCCAAGGGCGAATGGACTAGCAAGGGAACAATGCCCCTTGCTTCATAATCGACAAATTTAAGCGATCCCATCCATGCGAGGATCACAAACAAACTGAGGCGCACACACCAAAAGGCGCGATCTTTAAATTGGCTAATTTTTTGTGCGATTTGTTGATTCAATCTCATTTAAAACTCCTCAATCTAAAATCCCATACACCTTAGCACAATTTTAACTAAAATACGATAGGATACCCGCTTTAATATTTTGAAGGAGTTTTGATGTTGCGCGTTCCAAAGAGTTGTAATCTAATTTTACAAGCTTTGGGCGTGATGGGAGGGACACCCAACATGGGACGCTTCTCTGTGGAGCACTTGAGCAAACTGATGCGCTAGTGTTGTGGAATTTGGATTTTTGCCTTAAAAAACAACACTAAAGGATCACCATGCCAATTCAAGAGGATACCCAAAAGATAAGACCTAGTTTTATTGGTCTTATTCCCTTCATCGTTTTTATTGCCATTTATTTGGGCGCAGGACTTTATTTGGAACTTAGCGGGGTCAAGATGGGCTTTTACCAAGTCTCAGGACCTGTTGCAGCCGCCGTGGGCGTAGCGGTGGCTTTTTTGATCTTCAAAGACGATCTGAACAAAAAATTTGATGATTTCTTAGCAGGCTGTGGGGATAAGAACATCATGATCATGTGCATCATCTACCTTTTGGCTGGGGCTTTTGCCGTAGTTAGCAAGGCTAGCGGTGGGGTGGAAGCCACGGTTAATCTGGGTTTAACCTACATCCCTGCCCCGTATTTGGCTGCAGGACTCTTTGTGATTGCTGCTTTTATCTCTACCTCCATTGGCACGAGTGTGGGCACGATTGTAGCTTTAGGCCCTATTGCCATTGGTTTGGCTCAAGAAAGCGGACTATCTTTACCCTTGGTCTTGGCAGCCGTGCTGGGCGGGGCGATGTTTGGGGATAATCTCTCCATCATCTCAGATACCACGATTGCTAGCACACGCACACAAGAGGTAGAGATGAGCGACAAATTTAAGATCAACCTTTATATTGCCCTGCCTGCTAGTATCCTTACGATTATTCTCTTGCTGATCTTTGGCAGACCTGAGAGTATTGCCACTATGGAGACTCATGATTTTAATTTTGTCAAAACCATCCCCTATCTTTTCGTGCTCTTGTTGGCCATTTTGGGGCTAAATGTCTTTGTGGTGCTCTTTTGTGGGGTCATTTTATCGGGTATCATTGGGATTTATTACGACTCTTTTAGCTTGCTAGGGTTTGCCAAAGAAATTTACAATGGCTTTACTAGCATGCAAGAAATTTTCCTGCTCTCTTTGCTCACGGGGGGCATTGCCTTCATGGTTACAAGGCAGGGGGGCATTGCGTGGATCATCTCCAAAATTGAAAAGATCATTGTGGGCAAGAAAAGTGCTAAAGCTGGAATTGCCACGCTTATTAGCCTCATTGACATTGCCATTGCCAATAACACCGTCTCCATTGTGATTGCCGGTGAGATTAGCCGCCGTATCAGCGTGCGTTTTGGGGTGGATCGCCGCGAAAGTGCGGTGATCTTAGATGTTTTTTCGTGCATTTTCCAAGGTTTGTTACCTTACGGGGCACAAATGCTTATTTTGTTAGGCTTTGCTAATGGGGCGGTGTCCTTTTTAGAGGTCTTGCCCTTGCTATGGTATCAGGGGCTCTTGGGTGTGTTTATGATTTTATATATTTTCTCCGGAACTTATAGCACTTGGGTGCTAAAAAGTTTAGAGAGAAAAAGAAAAGACATCCCCCTTGCTTAGTATCGCCCATAGCCCCGACGCTGATGACATTTTTATGTTCTACCCCATTGTCTTTGGCTGGGTGGATCTACCCAAGCCCTTCACCCACTATGCCCTAGACATTGAAACCTTAAATCAAGAAGCCCTCAAGGGCACGCATGCCATTAGTGCAGTGAGTTTTGGACTCTACCCCTTGATCAAAGACAATTACGCTTTGTTGCAATGTGCCACTAGCTTTGGGCTAGGCTATGGTCCTAAGCTGATTAAAAAAAAAGACCACACGCCTCAAACGCAACTTCAAGGTTGCTTTAAGCGGACAATACACCACCAACGCCCTTTTATTCCGACTCTACTACCCACAGGCTAGAGTGGTGTATCAAAATTTCTTAGAGATTGAGAGGGCAGTTTTGAGCGGGGAAGTGGATGCGGGCGTGCTCATCCATGAGAGTATTTTGAATTTTCATAGTGATTTGGTGGTGGAGAAAGAGTTATGGGAGATATGGTGTGAGCTCTCTGATTCCACTTTGCCCTTGCCCCTAGGGGGCATGGTGCTTAGGCGATCCATCCCTCTTAATCAAGCTATCATCTTAGAGAAAAATTTGAGTCGCGCCATCCAAATCGCCCTAGAGCATGCCGATCTGCTCTCTGGCATGCTCATGGAACGCGGGTTAATCCGAGTCAATGCCAATCACCTACGCCATTACTTAGATTTATATGCCAATGCCAGTTCTTATACACTCAGTTTAGAACAACAACAAGGCATTGATAAGCTCTTTGAGTTGGGCTTTAAGCATGGCTTGTTCCCAGAGTGGATTTCTTGTGCCGATCATGTGATTCCTAGCCACTACCACCAGTTGAGATTTTCTTAAAGGAGGTATTTTGCACGGGCGGTGTCTTTCAGGGCGTTTTAGCAGCGCGCAACCTAGCTACCTAGACATCCATTTTGACCACTACCAACCCCAAGAGTCTAGAGGGGTGGTGGTGCAAATCGCTACAGGCATGGTGGAGCACAAACGCCACTATGTGTGGCTAGCCGAACAACTATGCGATCAGGGTTATGTGGTCTTTGTCGCCGATCACCGCGGGCATGGCTTGAGTGTACTAGAAAATAGCACCGAGGTGTGCTGGGGGGAGATGGGGGTTGATGGGTTTGAATGGGCAGTAAAAGACATGGCAAAATTAGCCACCCACATTAAAAGCTTGTATCCCACGCATCAATTAGTGCTTTTAGGGCATAGCATGGGCTCTTTGTTGGCGCGTCGTTTAGTGCAACACAATTATTGCAAGCTAGATGGCTTGGTGCTCACGGGCACCCCCGCCCCCTTTTTTGGGTTGGGGCTCTATGTGTTCTTGCTTAAAATCTTTAGAGGTTTGGGGATAGAAATTACTTGGGGGCTCAATGCCCTTTTTTCCAAGCACCCACGCGTGAAGGCGATGGGCTCTAAGGGGTCTTGGCTGTGCCGTGATGAGCGGGTGATCAAACTTTATGGCATGGATAAGGCGAGTCGCTTTGTGTTTAGCACCAATAGCTTTATCTGCCTGCTTGAGGGCGCGCGTTCCGCTTTTTATGCCCACGCTTATGGGGATAAGAGTTTGCCCATTTTGCTATTGAGTGGCTTAGACGATGTGTGCGGGGATTTTGGCGTGGGAGTTGTGCGGGCTTATCGCTGTCTGGCTAAACAGGGTTTTAGCGATATTACCCTGCGTTTGTTTGAAAAAGATCGCCACAAGATTTTTGATGAACTAGACAAACAAGAGGTCTTGCAAACCCTCTTGGGGTGGTTGGAGCATAAAGGGCTATGATTTTTGGTTGCGCATGCGCTCTAGGTGCGCCACTTGGGCGAACACAATCGCCACCGCCTCAAAGAGCATTTTAGGGATCACCTCATCAATATCCACTTCTTTGTAAAGTTGGCGGGCTAGTTGGGGGTTTTCAATGATCTCAATCTCATGTTCTCTGGCAATCCCCTTAATGCGAATCGCCAAATGATCGATTCCCTTAGCCACCACCACAGGAGCGGGGTCATTTTCCTCAAACCTTAAAGCCACCGCATAGTGCGTGGGGTTGGTTACCACGACATTAGCACTCGGAATGGCTGCCATCATCTTGCTCATCGAGTTTTTGAGCATGAGTTGCTTGATTTTGTTTTTCACCTCAGGATTGCCCTCTTGTTGCTTGTATTCGTCCTTGACCTCTTGTTTAGTCATTTTAAGCGAATTGATATACTGGCGTTTTTTGATAAAAAAAATCCAATATGGAAGCCACTAAGAACAAAAATAACAAAATGGCGATGAGCCACAGGGCTTTATCTCTAAACCACAGCATTTGGGCTTTAAAATTGATCTTGGCAACACCCCCTAATTCTTGGGCAAACCAATAGACCACCACAAAGCCCAAAATGAAGGCGATAAAAACTTTGGTGGTGATGAGCGCGCCTTCCAAAAGCTTTTTGAGGCTAAAGAGATTTTTAAAGCCATTGATGGGGTTGATTTTCACCAATTTAGGCGCAACTGCCTTGGGACTAAATAAAAAACCAAATTGCAAGACATTAGCCAAAAAAGCCACCAATGCCACCACAAACAAAAAGGGCAATAAAATCCACAACAAGTCTTTTAGAAGCTCCAAACCTAGCACATGCAAATTATGGGGGGTGAAATCCAATTTGATCCAATGCAAGGACTGCCTAAACATGTCTTTAAAGCCATCAAGCCAGCTACTAAAAAAGACAAAGACACAAACAAAGCTAGCCACCAGCCCCAAAAAACCCACCACCTCGATACTTTTAGCCACATTGCCCTCTTCGCGCGCCTTTTCTATCTTTTTGGCCGAGGGGAGTTCGGTTTTTTCTTCATCTGCCATGGGTGTCCTTTAAGTGTTGGAGTGCCTCTAAATAATCGCCATAGGTGTTGAGGTTGCTAAATTCTGTATTAGCCTCCACTGCTACCCCCAAAGCACCCAATTTTGCCAAAAGCGCGCGCATAGTTGGGGGACTATCTTGCTGGAGGGTGGCCAATGCGTCTTTGTGCCACACACTGCACAGATAAAAATTTTGCGCGCTTTGGGGGTAGATTGCTAGGGCTTTGTCTTTATGTTCATAGAGTTTTAAGATCGTCTCAAAGGTTACAAAGGGCATATCCACGGGGATCACAAACACAAAGGGGTTAGCTACACTCAGGGTAGGCACCAAACCAGCTAGGGGGGTGTAGCTAGGCGTGCTGTCTAAAAGATAGGGGGCTTGCAGATCATAGGGTTTTTTGCTAGAGACATAGACTTTTGCAAACCAGCAAGACATTTTGTCAAATTGGTAGGCTAGGAGCGTACTAAATTTGCCAAAGGGCAGGAGGGCTTTATTAATTTGTTGCTGGTCTATTTGCATGCGCTTGCTCTGCCCGCCAGTTAGAATCACACAGGGCATGTCTGTTATTTTAAAAGCGCGCATTTCCCACCATTTTAAAGAGATTTCAGCCCAAATTGTAGCTGTATTTGGTATTTTAGCCTAAAAAACCATGGAGGCACCATGCTAATAGATACTTTTGGGCGGCAAATTGACTATCTGCGGGTGTCTGTTACCAAGCAATGTAATTTTAGGTGCCAGTATTGTATGCCGACCACACCCATGGATTTTTTTGATCGCGAAGAATTATTGCCCTTAGATAAAATGCTAGAGTTTATCAAGATTGCCATCGATGAGGGTATCCAAAAAATCCGCATCACGGGGGGTGAACCCTTAATCCGCAAAGATTTAGCCCCCTTCATCGCCAAAATACACGCCTACGCCCCCCATGTCAAGTTGGCTTTAACCACTAATGGATTTTTGCTAAAAAATCAAGCCCAAGCCCTCAAAGAGGCGGGGCTAGAACGGGTTAATGTGTCTTTAGATTCGCTCAAACCCGAGCGGGTGGCTAAAATCTCACAAAAGGACGGCTTAAGAACGGTTTTAGAGGGCGTGGAGGAGGCGTTAAAAGTGGGCTTGGGGCTGAAATTTAACATGGTCGTGTTGCAAGGCATTAATGGGGATGAAATTTTAGAGCTTTTGGAATTTGCACGGGGTAAAAACGCCCAAATCCGCTACATTGAGTTCATGGAGAACACGCATGCCAATAGCCAACTTAAAGGCTTGAGTGAGGCGCAGATTTTGGAGGTCATTAAAGCCAAATACCCCCATGTCAGGTTAATCAGCGAAGGATTGAGCCCTTCTAAGATTTACGCCCTAGAGAATGGCTATGAATTTGGGATCATCGCCCCACACAATGACGATTTTTGCAAACATTGCAATAAAATCCGCCTGAGTGCCGATGGCACGATTTTCCCCTGCCTTTACTACCAAGATAGCGTGGGTGCTAAGGAGGCGATTTTAAAGGGCACGCCTAGCCAAATGCGCCAAGCCCTGCACCAAGGCGTGCAAAACAAGCCTGAAAAGAATTTATGGCACAAGGGCATGCAAAACCAAGTGTCTGAGCGGGCGTTTTACAAAACGGGGGGATAAAACAAAAAGGATGACGATGGATTTATTAGAACAAGCCCTAAATGGGCAATGTGCTGAGGCGGGCGTTTTAGCTAGACTCTACGATTATGATTTATTTGTCTTGGCTAAAGAGGCGCACACGATCCGCACACAAAAGCACCAAGACAGGGTCTTTTTCAACACCAACCGCCACATCAACCCGAGCAATATTTGCGCGGATAGTTGCAAGTTTTGCGCTTTTTCAGCCAGCCGTAAGAACCCCACCCCCTATGAAATGACTCAAGAGCAAATTTTAGAGCAAATCCAAGATTCCTATGCTAGGGGCATTAAAGAAGTGCATGTGGTGAGCGCGCATAACCCTAATTATAGTTATGAGTGGTATTTAAATCTCTTCAGGGCAATCAAGGCAAGCTTTAAGGATTTGCACTTAAAGGCAATGACCGCTGCTGAGGTGCATTTTTTAAGCACGAAGTTTAACAAGCCCTACCAAGCAGTGTTAGAGGATATGCTCAAAGCGGGCGTGGATAGCATGCCCGGGGGTGGGGCGGAGATTTTTGATGAAAAGGTGCGCAAGCACATTTGTGCGGGCAAGGTCAGCTCCACTAGGTGGCTTGAAATCCACCAATATTGGCACTCTTTGGGCAAGATGAGCAATGCGACTATGCTTTTTGGGCATGTGGAGAATAGAGAGCACCGCTTGGATCACATGCTACGCTTAAAGGCTACGCAGAGTCCAGCTGACAAAGTGGAGGCAAAGCAGGGGGGGTTTAATGCCTTTATCCCCCTACTCTACCAAAGGGATCATAATTTTTTGAAGGTGCAAAGAAGCCCTAGCGCCCTTGAAATCTTAAAGACGATCGCCATTGCCCGTATTGTCTTACAAAATATCCCCCACATCAAGGCTTATTGGGCGACTTTGGGCTTAAATTTAGCGATGGTGGCTCAAGAATTTGGCGCAGATGATTTAGATGGCACCATTGGAGTGGAGATGATCCAATCAGCCGGAGGGGCTAAGAGCAAGCGGGGGGTTAGCAAGGAGGATTTGATTTACCAAATTAAAGACGCGCGTTTTTGTGCGGTGGAGAGAGATAGTCTTTATAATCCTTTGAGAGTGTGGTAGTCTGTTAAATGTTGATTTACCAAAGCTTTATTTTTTATTACTTTTGGAAAAATTGGGTATAATAAGGGCAAATCCAAATCATCATGCTTGAATTGTGAGGACAGCAACATTAAAAAGTTTCTCGCCGCTATTGTGGTTTGCATCGGTCAGTTTTTCTCACCCTTGGATGCACAAGAACGCATCAAAAGCATTGAATATGAAGATCTCTCTTACATGTCGGATATGCTAGCTAATGAGATCACCAAGATTCGACAAAATGATATTTTAGACCCTGAAAAGATTGATGAAGCGATCTTAGCACTTTATAATCAAGGCTATTTCCAAGATGTCTATGCCACCTTCGATCACGGCAAATTGGTGTTTCATTTTAAGGAAAAGCCTAGAGTTGCGAGCATTGAAATTAAAGGCTATGGCACAGAAAAGGAAAAAGAAAACCTCTATACCCAAATGGGGATCAAAAAGGGGGACACCTACGATGAGACCAAATTAGAAAATGCCAAGTATATTTTAAAAGCTGCCCTAGAGCAACAAGGCTTTTATGGGAGCGTGGTGGAAGCGCGCACGGAAAAGTTAGCCAATCAAGGGGCTTACCGCATCATCTTTGATGTGAATCGGGGGAATAATATCCACATCACCCGTTCTGTTTATGAAGGGCGCAAGCAACTCAAGCAACGCGTGGTGGAAAGTTTGAGCGCAAACAAACAACGCGACTTTATGGGCTGGATGTGGGGCTTAAACTCGGGGAAATTGCACTTGAACGAATTGGAATACGACTCCATGCGTATCCAAGATGTCTATTTGCGCCATGGTTTCCTAGATGTCAATGTGTCCTCACCTTTTTTGAACACCAACTTTGGTACGCACAAGGCAAAACTCTACTATAAAGTCAAGGAGGGGATTCAGTACCGCGTTTCGGGCATTGAAATCCAAATCAATAAACCCGTTGTCCCCATCCCTAAATTGCTCAAGGCGATCAAGGTACAAAAGGGTGCAGTCTTTAACATTGAACACATGCGTGCCGATGCGCAAATCTTAAAAAGAGAAGTTGCCGATCAGGGGTATGCCTTTGCGGTGGTCAAACCCGACTTGGATAAAGACGAAAAACATGGCAAGGTGAAGGTGATTTACCGCATTGAAACTGGGGACATGGTCTATATCAATGACATTATCATCTCGGGCAACCAACGCACCAGTGATCGCGTGATTCGCCGTGAGGTGTGGTTAAGCCCTAAAGAGCGTTACAGTCTAACCAAAGTCGCCAACTCAGAAAGTGCCTTGCGCCGTTTGGGCTTTTTCTCTAAGGTCAAGATTGAGGAAAGACGGGTTAATAGCCAGTTGATGGACTTGTTGGTCAATGTTGAGGAGGGGCGCACGGGGCAGTTGCAATTTGGCGTAGGGTATGGGAGCTATGGGGGGCTCATGCTCAATGGGAGCGTGAGCGAGAAAAACCTCTTTGGCACGGGTCAAAACATGAGTTTGTATGCCAACATCTCTACGGGTGGGGGCAATCGGAATTATGGGATTAGAGGCAGTGGGCGGATGTTCTCGGGGAACTTAACCTTAACTAACCCACGCATCTTTGATAGCCGCTATAGCACCTCCATTAGTCTTTTTGCCGAATACATCATCAACTATAACTACATCCAACAAGGCGGGGGCTTTCGCGTGAGTGCGGGGCGCATGATCACTAACACCTTTAGCATGAACCTAGGTTATAGCTACAATATCACCAAGATTTTGGGGTTTTCTAGCCCCTTGTATGAGCAATTTTATAGTAGCCAAAATACCATCATCCGCTACCCTAATGGGCAGCCTGCCATTGGACCTAACAACCAACCACTGCGTGGGCTTTGGAATCGCGATTACCACACACCGGCAATCAGTTCTTTTACTCTCAGCACCAACTTTGATAACACCGATGACTACTACTTCCCTAAAAATGGTTTCACCTTTGCTAACTATGTTACGATGGCAGGCTTACCCTCCAAAGGGGACCTAAATTCGTGGAATGGTTTGGGGGGGAATGTGCGTAATGTCAAAATTTATGGCAAATTTGCCGCCTACCACCACCTACAAAAATACATTTTAATTGATTTGATCGCGCGTTTCAAAACCCAAGGGGGATATATCTTCCGTTACAACACAGAAGATTATTTGCCCCTAAACTCCGTCTTTTATCTAGGGGGTGTTACCACGGTTAGAGGCTTTAGAAGCAGTTCGATCACACCCCGCACGCCTTTGGGCATGTGGGTGGGGGGCGATGGGCTTTATACGGGCTCTGTAGAGTTGAGCTACGGGTTGCTCAAGGCGGCTAAAATGCGCTTGGCGTGGTTTTTTGACTGGGGCTTTTTGACCTATAAAGCCCCTACAAAATCGGGAGGATTTTGGCATAACGCCCCCTCTACCAATGTAGATTTTAAAGATTATGGCGTGGTCGGTGCGGGCTATGAACAAGGCACTTGGCGCGCCTCTACGGGCTTGCAAATTGAGTGGATTTCACCCATGGGACCTTTGGTCTTGATCTTCCCCATTGCCTTTTTCAATGACTGGAGTGACAAAAGAGGTCTTTTCTTTAACCCCAATTTTGGCGATCTCACCCAGCGTTTTGAATTTTCTATGGGGACACGCTTTTAGGAGAAAACATGCGCTTGAGCAAAGCAGAATTACTTGATTACATGGCACACAAACCTTTAAAGGAATTGGGGCAAATGGCATTAGCCAAAAAGCAAGAATTGCACCCGGATAACACCACGACCTTTATTGTGGATCGCAACATCAACTACACCAATATTTGTTTTGTGGATTGCAAGTTTTGTGCTTTTAAACGCACGCTCAAGGACAAAGACGCTTATATTTTGGACTTTGACACCATCGATCAAAAAATCGAGGAGCTCTTAGCCATCGGGGGGACGCAGATTTTGTTTCAAGGCGGGGTGCATCCCCAACTTAAAATTGACTATTATGAAAATCTAATCGCCCACATCGCCCAAAAATTCCCCACCATCACTATACACGGCTTTTCAGCTGTGGAAATCGACTACATTGCTAAAATCTCTAGGCTGTCCTTGCAAGAGGTTTTAGCCCGTTTAAAAGCAGCGGGACTAAGCTCAATCCCGGGGGCAGGGGCGGAGGTGCTAAGCGATCGGGTTAGAAAAGTGATCGCGCCTAAGAAGCTGAGTGCGGATCGTTGGATTGAGATTCACAGGCAGGCACACAAGCTGGACATCAAAAGCACGGCGACCATGATGTTTGGTACGACAGATACAGATGAAGATATCGCCGAGCATTTGGAGCGGGTGCGGGATTTACAAGATGAAACGGGGGGCTTTCGGGCATTTATTCTATGGAGTTTCCAACCCGACTTTACCCCCCTGCAACAAGAAATGCCCCATATCAGAAAAGCCAGCTCTAATCGCTATTTACGCCTCTTGGCTTGTAGCCGGTTGTTTTTAGATAATATTAAAAATATCCAAAGTTCATGGGTAACGCAGGGGGCGTTTATTGGGCAGTTAGCACTCTTATTTGGAGCCAACGATCTAGGGAGCGTGATGATGGAGGAAAATGTGGTCAAGGCAGCAGGGACGAGTTTTTGTTTGAACGAGCAAGAGATGGTGGCTTTGATTGGGGACATTGGAAGCCTTGCAGCCAAGCGTAACACCGCTTATGAAATTTTAAAGAGATACCATGCCTAAAACACGCTATATTTTATTAGGGCTCTTGATCGTAGCACTCATCATCATTGGAATATGGAAGGAACGGAAAATGGAACAAAATAAACAAGGCACACAACAAGCACAGACCATTAAACGCGATCAGGTCGGGGAGGGGATTAAATATTTTGAGATCAAGGGAATCAAGGTCCCCGTGATCTATGAAGAAAACCACCTCTTGCCTATGGGGGCGATCAAGTTTATGTTCATGGGTGGGGGCAATATCATGGACAAGGATAAGTTTGGGCTTTCCAAATTGAGTGCTAGCATGCTCAATGAGGGCACTAAGGAGCTGGGCAGTGTTAAATTTGCCGAACAGCTTGAAGATCTGGCGATCACGCTAGATGCCGATATCCGCTTGGAGTCCTTGCACATTGATTTGAGTTTTTTAAAAGAATACCAAGATAAAGCAGTTGGCTACCTACACGATCTCTTGCTCTCGCCCAATCTCACCCCCAGTGCCCTAGAAAAGGTGCAAAAACGCATGACCGCAGCAGCTCTTAATAAGATGAGCAATTTTGACTACTTAGCCCAATTAGAGCTCAATGGGATTTTATTTGCCAACACCCCTCTAGCCCACCCCTCCATTGGAACACCCAAGAGCATTAAGACCATCTCCTTAGAGGATGTCAAAAAACGCCTAGAGGACGCGCTCGACATTGAGCGGCTCATCATCGTTATGGGCGGGGATATGGATATTGATAAAACCCTAGAGTCTCTAAAACCCCTCCTAGAAGCCCTGCCCTCCAACAAGCCCTTTTTCACCCCCTATTTTAGCACCACGCAAAAACCCGAAACTAAAGTCGTCTATAAAGACAGCCAACAAGCCTATATTTACTTTGGTTCGCCTTTCCACATGAAAGACTTGGAAAAAGAATTACCCTTAGCCAAAGTGATGGGCTTTGTGCTAGGCTCTAGTGGCTTTGGCTCGCGCTTGATGGACACAATTCGAGTCAAGGAGGGCTTGGCTTATAGTGCCTATATGCGTATCCAACTCTCTAGGATCATCAACTGCACCACGGGCTATCTGCAAACCAAATTAGAAAACCAAGATAAAAGTATCGCCTTAGTGCGTGGAGTCATTAAGGAGTTTGTGGCAAAGGGGATCACCCAAGAGGAACTAGATGGGGCTAAAAAATTCTTACTAGGTTCTGAACCCCTAGCCAATGAAACCTTAAGCAAGCGTTTGACAACTAAATTCCACAACTTTTATTTGGGTTTGCCCCTAGATTATGACAAGATCATGCTCGATCGCATCCGCCATTTGAGTTTGCAAGAGATTAACGACTACATCAAATCTCACGTTGAGATCAATGACTTGAGCTTTGGTATTGTTACCATGGACCCTAAAATCCAAGAACAAAAAGAGGAAAAAAAGCAGCAAATGGCACCCAAGGATAGTATCTAAAGGAGTTTTATATTTGAAACCATTGTTGGCACAATCAGAAAAAGCAGGGTGATTTAGATGTTTAATCTAATTAGCTTTGTTGTATTTTTGTCAATCATTCTTATCGCCGTCCCATCGATGTTAAAAAAGATTCTCAAAAGGCCTTTAAAACCACTTACTAGAATTACAAGGCGAATCTTGCTCTATTTATGGTCTTTGGTAGGTCTTATCTTCCTTGCCATTGCCTTACGAGCCTTATTATTATACCTCTATGCCTACTTTAGATTTTCATAGGTTAAAGGAGTCCCATGTTTGAAACCATTATCGGCTTAGAGGTGCATGCCCAGCTCAACACGCAAACCAAGATTTTTTGTTCCTGCCCCACTAGCTTTAAGGACACCCCCAATAGCCACACCTGCCCGGTGTGCTTAGGTTTGCCCGGAGCCCTGCCCGTGCTGAACGAACAAGCCCTAGCTAAGGCGATCGCCTTTGGCACAGCGATCAATGCCACAATCAACCAAAATAGCATTTTTGCGCGCAAGAATTATTTTTACCCCGATTTGCCCAAAGCCTACCAAATCTCACAATATGAATTGCCCATTGTCAGTGATGGGTATTTAGATATTGAGCTAGAGGGGCAAATTAAACGCATTGGCATTGAGCGCGCCCATTTGGAGGAGGATGCGGGCAAGAATATCCACGAGCATGCCTTTTCTAAGGTGGATTTGAATCGTGCGGGCACGCCCCTTTTAGAGATTGTGAGTCGCCCGGATATGCGTAGCCCCCAAGAGGCGATTAGTTACTTGAAAAAATTGCATGCCATTGTGTGTTTTTTGGATATTTGCGATGGGAATATGCAAGAGGGTAATTTTAGGTGCGATGCTAATGTCTCTATCCGCCCCAAGGGTGATCCCAAACTCTATACCCGTGTGGAGATCAAAAACCTCAATAGCTTTAAATTCATCCAAAAAGCCATTGAATACGAAGTTGAACGCCAAAGCGAGGCTTACGAACGCGGGACTTACGCCAAGGAAGTGGTGCAAGAAACGAGGCTTTTTGACACCACAAAAGGGATTACGCAGTCGATGCGTAGCAAAGAGGGGGCAGCAGATTACCGCTACTTTCCCGATCCTGATCTTAGGCGTGTGTTTATCCCGCCTGAACTCTTGCAAAAAGCCCAAAATATCCCCGAGCTCCCTGAGGCCAAAAAGCAACGCTATATCCAAAGTCTAGGGCTTAGGAGTGAGGACGCCCAAATGTTGGTTAGCGATGTGGTGGTTGCGCGTTATTTTGAGAAAATGGTGGCTTTGGGTGCCAGCGCAAAGGGGAGTTTTACATGGCTGGCAGTGGAGCTAATCGGGCGTTTGGAGGGCGAGCAAAGTCTAGAAAATTGCGCCATCCATGCTGATACGCTGAGTTTGTTAGTCCGCCACATTGACACTGGGCATATCTCGGGCAAAGCGGGTAAGGAGATTTTAGACAAGCTGATGGAGCAAAAAACGACCCAGCCTAGCGATGTGGATGATTGGATTAACCAACTGGGCCTAGCCCAAGTGGATGATAGTGCTCTGCTTTTACAAGCCATTGAAGAGGTGCTAGCCCAACACGCCGATAAGGTCGCTGAGTACCAAAATGGCAAGGTCAAACTCTTTGGCTTTTTTGTCGGCCAAGTGCTCAAACGCTTGAAAAATGCCAACCCCACCACGATCAACACACTTTTAAAAGAAAAATTAGGCTCTTAAAGCCTCCCCCCGCCCCCCGGGGGCAGACTTGGCACACGCCCCAAATCCCAAAGGTGTTGCCACACTTTTTAAATCCAAATCTACAAGGGTTTTTAGTGTTCCTACAAGCTTGGGGGCACCCCTCAGTGGCAAGGAATGTGTTACAATGGAAAAAATGGGGATCTTTGATGAAAAAAATTTTATATTTTTTAGCCTGCTTTCTAGCATCCTTACATGCTATGGACGATCGCAAAGCGATGGAACAGGTCAAACAGTGGTTGCGTGATTTTGTGCCCAAA
>NZ_QXQP01000026.1 GCF_003660265.1 Helicobacter mehlei | reverse complement strand
GATGGTGCTTACCAAGATAAGTTGTTTGCCCAATGCAAAGAGCGCGGGTATTGTATGTAGCATGAGGTGGGTTTTTATATGCCTCTTGGGGTTGGTTTGTTTGCAAGCCACCCCTTCTTTAAAGGCTAGGGATAAACTCATCCAATGGACAGGGGACTTTGTCCAAAAGTCTGCAAACACTTATGACTATTACGAAGTTTCTTCAGACATTAACGAACAACAGACAATCCACATGCATGGCAAGTCCTATACTTTTCTCTATGCCCATGCGCAAACCCATCTATCAGGCGGGCAAAAGGGTGTGTCCAGTGTCTGCGTGGGTGTGTTGTTTGGGGGCAAATTATACAAAGGGTTTTGTTTGGAGGGCTTTGAGCGTGTGGTTTGGAAGAAAAACGACTCTTTAATCGATCAGTTCTCCTTAAGGCTCTTGCCCACCATGCCAACCCCCACAACCCCCCAAACCTCCAGCCTAGATGTTGCCTTCCATCTCATTTCAGGCACTTTTTATTTGTCGCGTTTGGAGGAAAAAATGGGCGATCAAACCCGTATCCTTTATTTGCAAAGCAGGGACGATCCTAGCAACGCCCAAAAGTTCCCGATGGCAGTTCTTAGTGTCTCCTTTTTGGAACGTCTCAGGGTCCATAACTCTTTTTCTATCAAATCTCCCATTCAGGAAAACTCCCTAACTTATCTCTCCTTGGAGGGGCAAAAATACGCCCTTGTCATCAATACCAGCCCCTCTAGCTCTGAGCTCACACAAAGTTTAAAATGCGTGGGTGCCGTGCAGGTTAGCGCAAATCTTTTAAAAGGGAGTTTCTGTATTTTTGGATACACCCATGTGCATTTTTCACACCAAGAGGATTTTTTACGCTTTGAATTTAGCGATATACCCCAAAATTCCCTCCAACACAAGTTTTTTATCACCTTCCGATTTGACCAAGGGGCTTTCTTGTTGTACCAATTAAGCCGCCAAAATGTCCAAATCAACCATGAAGGAGTCCAAAAGATTTTGAAAACCCGAGTCATTTACCGCCAAGATCGCGATGATCCAAACCACAAAGCCCCCATTGGTATGGATTCCTTGAGGGCAGATTTAATCACCAAACTTTTATCCAAATGCCAAAAAAATGGGTATTGTATATGAGGTGCAGATGAAAAATTTGGCTTTTCTATCCTTTTTGGCCCTCTCTTGCGCCTATGCATGTGATTCTCTTGACAATAAACCCAACACACCAAGTTGGATCGATAAAAAGCGCGCCCAAATGAACGCCGCGCTTAAAAAGGGCGATTGCCAATCATCTTGTTTTTCTGATGAAAGCGTGGCAGCCTTTACATGGATGAAAGATTTTTTTGCTAAGAATAATCTTGTGGGGTCTGCGTTCACAAATTATATCTTTTTTGGAGATGACTACCAACAAGCTTTTAAGATTGGCGATCGATCCTATACTTTCTTTTATTCTCGGGGTGAGACTCGCCAAAAAGGAGGGGAACAAAAAGACAGCCTCTGTTTGGGTATTTCTTTCCAAAAACAAGTTTTTAAGGGCTTTTGCTTGGAGGGCTTTAACCAATTAGAACTCAGTAGTGCTGATGGTGCCAACTCTGTAGGTTTCACCCTCTCTAAGAAAACACCCCCTACACCCACCACTCCCGCACGCAAAACCAGTATTTATCTCGCCTTCCAGCTCTCAGAGGGTTCGTTTTATTTGAGCCATTTTTCCAACCACCAACAAGTTTTTTACAACCAACCCAATTCTAAACAAATCCCCCTCTCTGCGATTAATAATGCGCTTTTAGCCAGACTCCAATCCCATCCCCAAAACACACCCTTAGAGGTGCAAATCCTAGAGATCAATACACAAACCTACTCCATTTCCAACCAGATCAGCGCCAACACGAATTGTGTTGCTATCACAGAGGGCAAGACCTTACGCACCCAACGCGCCCATTTTTGCATGGAGGGCGTGGGTGTGGTCCATGCGATCTACAACGAGGGTTACTTGACTTTGGAGTTTTCAAAAACCCTTTCTACACCAATCAAACGCCAATTCTACCTGACTTTCAAACTGCGTGGCTACAATGATTTTTATTTGCACCAATACAGCGCGCAAAATCTCAAAATTAATGCCGATGGTTCTAACCAAGTGTTGGGTTCGCAAATTATCTACCGCCAAGATCGTGATGACCCTAATAACCAAAACCCCATCACCCTAGATTCGTTGCAAGATGACTACCAAGCCAAACTACTAGCCCTATGTCAAAAACGCGGGTATTGCATGTAACCCAAATTGGCTATCATGTGCCATCTTTGATTAAGGACAACCATGAAACTAGCTAAGTTTGTTTTGCATTGTGATAACCATAGGGTGAGTAATTTAGAGGAGCTCAGAGAGCATTTTGACATCTTAGATGTGTTGGAACACTATAAGAACAACACTTTGCAACGCTGGTTGCAATCCCGCGCATTCCAAAGCGAGCTAGACCAAGTCCTAGCCATTAACGCCACGAATGATGCGGACATCATCTTTGCGTTGTGCCAAATTTTTAGCGTGGGTGTGGAGAGGGAAACTATCCAAGTGGCCCTAAACCAGCAACAAGCTCTAGCCCACAAACAAGCCCAGCTAGAGAGTTATCAAGGCCAACAACTCAAGTTAGAAAATCTGATTAGAAAATTGATCCAAGAGGCGATCCAACCTAACATAGGGGCTGTTTCTAGTAAGGGCAAGCCCAAATCTTATCAAGTCCTTAAAAGCCGCTTACTCAACGCTCCAGATTTAGAGAGTGGTAAGGCGATCTTAGTGGAACTGCTCGATCACCACTTTGAGGCACTGGAAAAAGACAGAAAGGAAGTGCTTAGGGGACTTGCCATCAAGCATAAAAAATCTTTATGGGTGGGTGAGCCCAAACACTACCCCATCCTCTTGCTTTATTTTTTTGCAAGCCCTATTTTTCAAGAGGATGAAGAACTTGATTGCTCGGGAGGTCGTTATTCGTTTTCGCAAGCAGATTTTGAGACTTTTTTAACAAGTTATCAAATCAAACCTGAGAGCGACTATTACACACCCAAACCCGATACTATATTTGTGTGTGCTGGCGATTATTCGCTTGATTTTGCAAGAATCAAACTGAGTGATGGTTGGCTCAATATCCCCCCCGATTTTTATGAAAAATATTACTTGGGTGGTAATGACAAGGCGGCCTTCTTCGAACTCCCCGCACTCAAGGCCTAAGCCTTGCCTACTTGTGCTATTGAGATCATTTGTGAGGCTGACCAAGAGAGTTTGCCCCTAGATTTAGAAGGCTGGCTAATCCCTAAACTTTTGCCCATGATGGAGTATTTAAAGCGCCCCGGGCATGTGGAGTTGGTTTTAGTCTGTAGCGAACAGATCGCTAAACTTAACTTAGAATTTAGGAATATCCCCAAAAGCACCGATGTGCTGAGTTTCCCCATAGAAATGCCCGCCCAGCAACTTTTAGGCAGTGTAGTGATCAATGTGGATTTAGCCATCCAAGAGAGCCAAGCGCGCGGGCATGCACTTTTAGATGAAATCGCCTTGTTGTTCGTGCATGGCTACTTGCACCTACTAGGCTATGATCATGAATGCGATCAAGGACAACAACGCGCCCTAGAGCAAGAGATCATCGCGTATTTTAACTTGCCCTTAAGTTTGATGGCGCGCACAGGGTGTCTTTAGCGTGTTTAATCGCTTCTAAATGTTCCTGCCATTTGGAGCTATAAAGGATTTGACGCAAGTTGAGGGGGATTTTGAGGGTGCGGCATCGATCTTTATAGATTTTGGGTAGGGCTATGGGTTTGGTGTGTGATCTTGTCCCCACGAAGACAAACCCTCCCAAAGCCCCGACACAATAGACTTTAGTTTGGGTGCTAAAGATCGTGTTAAAGTGTTGGCGTTCTAACTCTAGGCGTTGGGGTTGGCTCAACACATAACCCAAGCGTTTTAAGAGGCGATCGATGTAATATACATTTTGGCTATTTTCTTTAAACACCCACACCCTAGCTATACAAACCATTTTAATGGGGGGGTAGAGCCGGGTTTTTTCCAAAGCTAGAGCCTGAAAACTGCGTTTTAAGCCCTGAGATGTGCCCTTGAGATTTAAAAACACATCGCTTAAGGCATGCCTAAAGACATTGCGTTTAAAACGCTGATTGGCATTGCTGTAATCCTCAAAATAGCGGTAGTTATGGGCGTGTAAATAGTCTTTAAGCGTGTTTTTGGGGGTGTAGAGGAGCGGACGGGCTAGGGTGTAGTGCTCTCTACTCTCTAGGGCTTCAAACCCTAAAAGGGTTTGCAAACTCGCCCCCTTGGCTAATTGCATTAAAAACCATTCGAGTTTATCATTGAGGTGGTGGGCTAAGATCACGCATTCATAGCCAAATAAAAGGCTTAAGCGTGCAAAAAAGGCATAACGGCGTGTGCGTGCGCGCGCCTCCAAATTCCCCCCCCTTAGGGGCGCATAGCACACATGCACGCTTTTAGTATGTTGTCGCCCTAATTTTAAGGCGTATCGCACCTCTTGATCGGCTTGATCGCGCAGGGCATAATGCACGATGGCTAGATCAAAATGCACGCCCTGTTCTAGGAGCAGATAAAACAATGCCACGCTATCCCCCCCGCCTGAAAAGCCCAATAAACACCGCTTATTTTGCCAAGACTCTAAGCCCTCTAAGGTGATCATTTAAGCCCCATCTTAAGCAAAATCCATTAGAATTTGCCTTTTTGCTCCATTCTAACATGAAAGCCACTAAATACATAAGGAGCAAACCATGCAAGCTTTAGCGCGTTTTTTCCAATTTAAAGAACGGCACACAAATTTACGCACCGAGATCACCGCTGGCGTTACGACCTTTGTGACAATGGCGTATATTTTAGTGGTTAATCCGGCGATTTTGCAAAAAACGGGCATGGATTTTGAGGGGGTCTTTGTGGCCACCATTTTAGTTTCGGTAGTCGGTACGCTCATTATGGGCTTGCTAGCTAATTACCCCATCGCTATTGCCCCGGGGATGGGCATGAATGCTTATTTTACCTTCGTGATAGTCCTTAGCATGGGTATTTCTTGGCAAAGTGCTTTGGGGAGTGTATTTTTAGCCTCACTCATTTTTTTAGCCCTCTCTTTGACGGGGTTTAGAGAAGCCTTGATCAAGGCGATCCCTAATCCGCTCAAAGCGGGCATGAGTGCGGGGATTGGGCTCTTTATTGCCTTTATTGGCATGCAAAATGCCCATTTGATTGTCGCTTCACCCGCAACTTTGGTTACTTTGGGCAATTTTGCCCATCCCATTGCCTACATGTCTTTACTGGGTCTGCTTATTACCCTTGTTTTGATGATTTACAACATCAAGGCGGCGATTTTTTTGGGCATGCTCATCACCGCTCTACTCAGCTTCCTTTTGGGGCATCTGCAACTCCCCGATCACCTCTTAGAACTCCCCACCCACACCAGCACCACCTTTTTAAAACTAGATATTTTAAGCGCATTCAAGCCCAATTTAAGCGCGGTGATTTTCACTTTCTTTTTGATCATGCTCTTTGACACCACCGCCACCATGATCGGTGTTGCCAAACAAGCTAACTTGCTTGAAAATGGGCATTTTCCCAATGCCAAAGCGGCGTTGTCTGCCGATGCGATTGCCAGCACTTTAGGCGCGCTTGCGGGGACTTCGCCCACCTCAGCTTACATCGAATCGGGCACGGGGGTGAGCGTGGGGGGGCGCACAGGCTTTACGGGCGTGGTGATCGCCCTTTTGTTTGTGGGCATGCTCTTTTTAGCCCCCCTAGCCAAAGTTTTAGCCAGCATGCCCGCTATCACTTCCCCCGCTCTGATCGTGGTGGGCTTTTTGATGATGAGCCATCTAGGCCAAATTGATTGGCACAATTTAGAGGAATCCTTGCCTGCCTTTTTTGTGCTCTTTTGGATTCCCCTCTCTTATAGCATCACTAATGGCGTGGGTGCGGGGTTGATTCTCTACCCGCTCATTAAAATCTGTCGGGGCAAGTTTAAAGAGGTGCATCCCCTTTTATATGTCTTCATGATTCTCTTTATCCTGCAATTCATCCTAGATGCCAAACATTGAGGATTAATCCATGAAAAATGCCCTCCCCTTTGA
Source organism: Helicobacter mehlei (assembly GCF_003660265.1). Lineage (GTDB taxonomy): Bacteria > Campylobacterota > Campylobacteria > Campylobacterales > Helicobacteraceae > Helicobacter > Helicobacter mehlei. The sequence goes on along the minus strand of NZ_QXQP01000026.1, from coordinate 11,500 downwards.
TTGCTTTTTGAAAACGCTTAAAAAAACCAACCGTACGCTGGATTTTTTTGTAGATTGGCAAAAATGCTTAGAAAAACGCCACGCCCTGCGTGTATCGTTGCGGGTTTTAAATGGGCTTTTAGGGGTGAGTGCGCAAAACTTAGAATCCAAAGTCCAAGCCCTCTTTAATCAAAACCCCCAAGCCTTCCAAGCCCTGCCCCTCTTGCTGGCTATGCGTAACTCCCAAGAGATCATTTTGACCCCCCAACAAGAGGAAATGCCCTTAAGTGGCTATTTGCAAAGCCCAGAAAAAATTTGCGCTTTTCTCTCCCAAAGCGGGCTTTTAGAACTCTTTAGCACCCACAAAATTAAAGATTTAGATGATTTTATCTTGGGCGTTGAGGTCGGGCTGGATAGCAACGCGCGCAAGAATCGGGGTGGGTTTGCTATGGAAGCCCATTTGAGAGACATGTTTAAAAATGCGCATTTGGAGTTTAGCCAACAGGTGAGCGTGGAGCTGTATCCAGATTTGCATAGGCTTTTTGGCGAGGATATTAAAAGATTTGATTTTGTGATCTCGGGCAAACAAGGTCTGTATTTTGTGGAGTGTAATTTTTACACTAGTGCAGGGAGTAAGCTTAATGAGGTAGCACGGGCTTATCAAGAACTCGCCCTGCGTTTTGAGGGTTTGGCGGGGAAATATTTTGTGTGGATCACCGATGGGCAGGGCTGGCTTTCTTGCCAAAACAAATTAGAAGAGGCGTATAAAAGCGTGTGTCTTTATAATCTCGCCCATGTGGATCACCTCATTAAAAGCGTGCAAAATGGATCATAGCCTACAAACACCCATCTTTAGGAGCACTGACAAACTCGCTCCATTCACGCTCTACCAAGCTGATTGCAACACGATTTTAAGGCAAATGCCCGAATGCTTTGATTTTATCTTTGCCGATCCGCCCTATTTTCTCTCCAATGGGGGGCTTAGTATCCAAAGTGGGGAGATTGTGAGCGTAAATAAGGGACATTGGGATCAAAGCAAGGGTTTAGAGAGCATGCACGCCTTTAATATGGCATGGTTGCAGGTGGCTAAAAGTGCACTCAAACCCGGGGGGAGTATTTGTATCAGTGCCACCCACCATAATCTCTTTTCACTCGGGCTTGCCTTGCAAGAATTAGGCTTTAAGATTTTAAACCTCATCACTTGGCAAAAAAGCAACCCGCCCCCCAATTTTAGCTGCCGTTATCTGACACACTCAAGCGAACAGATCATTTGGGCGCGCAAAAGCCCCAAGCACAAGCATATTTTTAACTACGAATTATTAAAAAAAATCAATGAGAATCGGCAAATGCGCGATGTGTGGGTATTGCCTGCCATCGCTCCTTGGGAAAAAAAACAGGGTAAACACCCCACCCAAAAGCCCCTAAGACTCTTGGTGCGTTTGATTTTAATGGCTAGCCATCCTAATTCGCTTATTGGCGATCCCTTTAGTGGCTCGGGCACAACAGGCATTGCGGCTAATTTGTTGGGGCGCGCCTTTGTGGGCATAGAAAAAGAAGGCGCGTTTATTGAACTGAGCATCCAACGCCGTGGGGCATTAGAAACGCATTTTGAGAGCATACGCTCCAAGATCAAGGATTTGGAGCTTTGCTAGAAAACCTTTGGATCACTGGCAATGGTGGCACTCAATGGATCGATCCAGCACGCTTTTATCATCTAGGCTAGGGCTTTGGGTGCGTAGATAGTAGGTTGATTTTAAACCTAGTTTCCATGCCAAGTGGTAGATTTCATGCAAGAGTTTGCCACTAGCCTCTTGGGGGCGTAAAAAGAGATTGAGGCTTTGGCCTTGATCGATCCACTTTTGGCGCACAGCAGCCAAGCGGACAATATCCTTGGGATCGATGTCATAGGCGGAAGTGTAATAATTCCAAGTTTCTAGGTTTAAATTAGGCACAACCACCGGGATCATCCCGCTTAGATTTTCCTCGAACCACTTTTTTTGGTAAATAGGCTCAATGGTTTGGGTCGTGCCCACTAAGATAGAGATCGAGCTAGTGGGCGCAATTGCCATTAAATACCCATTTCTAAGCCCCTGTTTTTGCACCCGTGCCTTGAGACTAGCCCAATCACACATGGGGGCATGCGCGCTTAACTCTAGGGCTTCTTGTTTGGCTTTATCCATAGGAAAAACCCCCTTACTCCATTCTGAGCCCTCAAAATGGGTGTAACTCCCCCGCTCTTGGGCAAGATTAGAACTAGCCAAAATGGTTTCATAACTCATCTTTTCTAGGACTTGATCGATCTTGGCAGTGTGTTCTGGGCTCCCCCATTTGATCTGACTTTGGGCTAACATCTGCGCCTCGCCCATCACACCAAGCCCGATCGCACGGCTCTTTAAATTCGTGTTTTTTGCCTTAGCCGTGGGGTAAAAATTCAAATCAATCACATTATCCAACATCCGCACCGCAATGGGCACGACCCGTTCAAGGTCTTTTGGGGTGTTAATTTTGCTCAAATTCAAGCTAGCCAAATTGCACACCGCGACTGCGCCCTCCTCAGGAACTTTAGTCGCCATGAAGATTTTTTTGCCCCCCAAGCAATCATTGCTGGTGAGTTTATTGGCTTTTTTAGACACACCCGCATCAGTGCTAACCTCTACTTGTTCTTCGAAAAATACGCAATCTCCCCCCTCAAATTCCACGCGCATGCGATAATGGCCCGCACTGGTATTTTGGTAAATCTCGGTGCAAAGATTGGAGGAACGGATAAGCCCTACATGGGCATTAGGGTTGGTCTCATTGGCACGATCTTTAAAGCCCAAAAAGGGCAGACCTGCCTCAAAATAATTAGTGAGGATTTTTCTCCACAATGTCTTAGCACTCATCTTCTCTTTAGGAACAGCGGGGTTTTGCTCGTAATCTAGGTATTTTTGTCTAAATTCGACCCCATAACACTGGGTGAGATCGGGGCAAGCATAAGGGTCAAAGAGAGTCCAAATCCCATCTTGCTCCACACGTTCCATGAACAGATCGCAAATCCAGAGGGCGGGGAATAAATCATGGGCACGGCGGCGTTCATCGCCACTATTTTTGCGTAAATCAATGAACTCTAAAATGTCCATGTGCCAAATTTCCAAATAGACCGCAATCGCTCCCTTGCGTGTGCCGAGTTGATCGACCGCAATGGCGACATCATTGACGATCTTTAAAAACGGAATCACGCCCGCACTAGCACTCTTATGCCCATCAATGTAGCTACCCAAACAACGCACTTGGCTAAAATCCCAGCCAATCCCCCCGCCGTATTTAGACAAAAGAGCCATATCTTTATAGCTGTCAAAAATCCCTTCAATGTTATCTGGGGTTGAACCCACATAACAAGAGCTGAGTTGATGATTGGGCGTGCGCGCATTGGCTAAAGTGGGCGTGGCACACATCAGTTCAAACTTGCTCAACACCCCGTAAAACTCCAAAGCACGCGCATTGGGGTCGCTCTCATTTTGGGCTAGGAACATCGCAATCGCCATGAACATGTGTTGGGGTAGCTCAATGGGGTTGCCTTGGGAGTCTTTGAGCAAATAGCGATCATAAAGGGTCTTGATCCCTAGATAGTTAAATTGCAAATCACGCTCAGGCACTAGTGCCTCATTGAGTTGTTCCAAATTAAACTTATCTTTAAAGCCCAATGCGATACGCCCTTCTTTTTCGCCCCTCTTAAAATAGTCTTTCAAATGCGCATAGCCCCTAGAGCCATTCACTTGGTAGTAAAGATCATCTAGAAACAGCCGTGCAGCAACAAAACTCCAATTAGGCGCATCCACATCGATTTTATCCACTGCCATTTTGATCAGGGTTTTAGGGATATCCTGTGTTTTGATTCTGTCTTTAAAATAAAGATTCATTTCTAATTCCAAAACACTCTTATTGATCCCCTCTAAGCCTTCTGTAGCACTTTTTAAATACTTACGGATTTTCTCTGTGTCCAAAGGCTCAACACACCCATTGCGCTTGGTAACAGATAATTGCATGGTATTTCCTCTTAGACTAAGATTTTTTGACACGGCGGCGTGCCGTGGGGTCTAAAACTTTCTTGCGGATACGCAAGTTCAAGGGTGTAACCTCCAGCAGTTCATCTTCCTCAATCCATTCTAAAGCCCGCTCAAGTGCCATCAGTCTTGGGGGGGTGAGTTTGATCGCATCATCGCTCCCACTCGCACGCATGTTGGTTAGGTGCTTAGATTTAATGGGATTAACTTCTAAATCATTGTCCCGGCTGTGCTCACCAATGACCATGCCCACATAGACCTTTGTTTGCGCCCCAATAAAAAGCGTACCCCGCTCTTGGATATTAAACAGAGAAAACGCGGTCGCCTCCCCATTTTCCATGCTCACCAACGCCCCATTTTTGCGCGACTCCACACTCCCACTAAAGGGACGAAACTCTAAAAAGGAATGATTCATCACCCCCTCGCCCTTGGTGTCGGTTAAAAACTCAGAGCGATAACCAATGAGCCCCCTAGCCGGGATTTCAAATTCTAAACGGCTGTAACCATCATTCATCGGATTCATCGCCTTCATCTCCGCCTTGCGCCGCCCGAGTCGCTCAATGATCGCCCCGCTAAAATCTTGGGGGGTGTCAATCACCAAATGCTCGAAGGGTTCTAGCTTCACGCCATCTTGAACTTTCACGATCACTTCAGGGCGCGAAATGCTAAACTCAAAGCCCTCACGGCGCAAATTCTCGGCTAAAATGGTGATTTGCAATTCCCCCCGCCCACTCACTTTAAATTTCCCCTCGCCCATTTCCTCGCACTTCATGGCGATGTTGGTTTGCATCTCTTTTAACAGGCGATCTTTGAGTTTATTAGCGGTAACATGCTTACCTTCCGTGCCCGCTAGGGGGGAATCATTGATTGCAAACACCACGCTCATGGTGGGCTCTTCAAGGTGCATAGGGTCTAAGGGCATAGGATTATTGGGATCGACCACGCTATCGCCCACATCCATCGCATTAAAGCCGGCAATGGCGACAATGTCGCCCGCCTGTGCCTGCTCGATCTCCATTCTAGCTAGCCCTAAAAAGCCAATCAATTTTGTGATACGCCCGCTCTCCTTGCTCCCATCGCTCTTATGCAAAGCGACCATGTCTCCCTTTTTGATCTGCCCATTAAACACCCGCACAATGCCGATTTTACCCACATAGTTGTCGTAATCTAGGGTAAAAATCTGCATTTGCAGGGGCTGATCGGTCTCCCCGCTGGGAGTGGGCACATGGGAGAGAATGGTTTCAAACAGAGGTTCTAAATTCTTTTTTTCATCGCTCAAGTCTTTAATGGCGTAGCCATCCCGTGCAGCTGCATAGACAACTGGAAAATCTAGCTGGGTATCATTTGCCCCCATCGCCACGAAAAGATCAAAGACCTCATCAACCACCCTATCGGGTTCAGCTGCAGGCTTGTCAATTTTATTGACCACCACAATGGGGCATAATCCAAAACTCAATGCCTTTTTGACCACAAACTTAGTCTGGGGCATCACCCCTTCTTGCGCATCCACTAAGAGCAAAACCCCATCGACCATTTTAAGCACCCGCTCCACTTCGCCTCCAAAGTCGGCGTGCCCGGGGGTGTCTATGATGTTGATTTTGGTGTCTTTGTAGTGGATCGCTGTGTTTTTAGAAAGGATGGTGATCCCCCGTTCCCTTTCTAAGTCGTTACTATCCATCATGCGCTCATCAATCTTGTCGCGCTCACCAAAAGTGCCCGATTGTGTGAGCAAACCATCCACCAAAGTGGTTTTTCCATGATCGACATGGGCAATAACAGCGATGTTTCTAATGCTTAACATACGAGCCTGATCCTATTTTTTGGATTTTTGAGGGGCTAGTATAACCAAAATTTACTTAAGGGGTTGTCCTCACTTGAGTTAAAAAATCTAGGAATAAGCGTGGCTCAATGTAGGATTTTAGACTTGATTTTTAAGTCCTCCTGTAATAGTATGGAATAAAGGATACACATGCAACAGTTCACCCATTTACACCTGCATACCGAATATTCGCTCTTAGATGGGGCCAATAAGATCAAGACCCTAGCCCAAAAGATCAAAGAGTTGGGCATGGAGAGTGTGAGCATGAGCGATCACGGGAATATGTTTGGCGCGATTGATTTTTACACCTGCATGAAAAAAGAGGGAATCAAGCCCATCATTGGGATTGAAACCTACTTACATAATGCCGAAAACTTGAGCGACAAACAATCAAGGCAACGCTTCCATCTTTGTTTGTATGCCAAAGATTTAGAGGGTTATCATAATTTAATGTATCTGAGCTCACAGGCTTTCTTAGAGGGGTTTTATTATTATCCACGCATCAATAAAAAGCTCTTAAGGGAGCGATCTAAGGGGATCATCTGTTCAAGCGCGTGTCTGCAAGGGGAAATCAACTGGCATTTAAACACCAATAGCCCTAAAAATAAGCAATATGGGGCTAAGGGCTATGAAGAGGCTAAGAGGGTGGCAGAGGAATACCAAGAAATTTTTGGGGATGATTTTTACATGGAGATCATGCGCCATGGCATTGCTGATCAACTCTTTATTGATGAACAACTCATTAGATTGTCCTTAGAAACAGGCATTAAGCTCATTGCCACCAACGACACCCACTATACCAACAAAGAGGATGCCAGCGCGCAAGAGGTCGCCATGTGCGTGGCGATGGGCAAGACCTTAAATGATGAAAACCGCTTAAAACACTCTGTGCATGAGTTTTATATCAAAACCCCCGAGCAGATGGCCAGACTCTTTGCCGACATTCCTGAAGCCTTGCAAAACACCCAAGAGATCGCCAGTAAGTGCCATTTGGAGTTAGATTTAAAAAATGATGCCAATCCACCCACTCCCCCACGCTTCAAATTCACCCAGCAATACGCCCAAGAGGAGGGGCTAGACTTAGAGGATGACGGGGCTTACTTTGCCTATAAATCTAGAGAGGGGCTTAAAAAGCGTTTAGAACGGGTTGATCCTAGCCAACATGCCCGCTACACAGAACGCCTAGAGTATGAAATTAAAATCATTAGCCAGATGAAATTTGCGGGTTACATGCTAATTGTGTGGGATTTTATTAGGCATGCGCGTGAAAACGGGATTCCTGTAGGGCCGGGGCGGGGTAGTGCGGCAGGCAGTTTGGTTGCTTTTTGTTTGCAAATCACCGATATTGATCCAATCAAATACGATCTTTTGTTTGAACGATTCTTAAATCCTGATCGCGTGTCTATGCCCGATATTGATACGGATTTTTGCCAAAAACGGCGGGGCGAGATGTTGGACTATATGATCAACAAATATGGCAAATACAATGTCGCTCAAGTGATCACCTTCAATAAAATGCTCGCAAAAGGGGTGATCCGCGATGTCGCACGGGTCTTAGACATGCCCTACAAACAAGCCGATGAGATGGCAAAACTCATCCCCAACAAACTAGGGATCACCTTGCAAGAAGCCTTTGATCTAGAGCCCAAGATCAAGACACTCATAGAGAGCGATAAACTTGCCAAAGAGGTTTGGGATTTTTCTTTGCGTTTAGAGAATTTAAACCGCTCGGCAGGCAAGCATGCGGCCGCTTTAGTGGTGGATAGTGAGCGGGAGCTGTGGTATAAAACCCCGCTTTATACCAGTGAGCGCACGGGGGGCATTGTTACCCAATACTCCATGAAATACCTAGAAGCCATCGATCTGATCAAGTTTGACTTTTTGGGGCTTAAGACTTTGAGTGTAATCCACGATACGTTAAAGATCATTGAAAAATACAGTCACCAAAAAATCGATCTCTTAGATGTGGATATGAACGACCCACAGGTTTATACCACGATCCAAGAGGGCAACACGATTGGGATATTCCAAATCGAATCAGGTATGTTCCAAACCCTCAACAAACGCTTGCGTCCCTCCAGCTTTGAGGATATTGTTGCCATCCTTTCACTGGGGCGACCCGGACCTATGGAGTCGGGCATGGTGGATGACTTTGTTAATCGCAAACATGGACATGAATCCATCACCTATATGTTTGAAGCCCTAGAGCCTATTTTACGCCCTACCTATGGGACCATCATCTACCAAGAACAAGTCATGCAAATTGTGCAGAGCATTGCAGGCTTTTCTTTGGGCGAAGCGGATTTGATCAGGCGCGCAATGGGCAAAAAAGATGCCAGCATCATGGCGGCTAATCGGGCTAAGTTTGTAGAGGGCGCGCAAAAAAAGGGCTATGAGGTGCAAAAGGCTGGCGAACTCTTTGATCTCATTGTCAAATTTGCCGGCTATGGCTTTAATAAATCCCACTCCGTTGCCTATGCCATGCTCACTTTCCAAACGGCTTATTTAAAAACCCACTACAAGCACGAGTTCATGGCAGCCATGCTCAGCAGTGAATGCCGCCACATTGAGGAAGTGGCGCGTTATGTGGAGGAGGCTAGCTTAATGGGGATTGCCATTGAACGCCCCCATGTCAATACCTCTGATGTGAGTTTTAAGGTTGAACAACGCAAAAAGGACAAGATCATCGTCTTTGGGTTAGAGGCGATTAAGGGGGCAGGCGAGGGACCGCTAGGGACTTTAGTGGAGATGCGCGAAAAACATGGGCATTTTGAAAATTTGGAGGATTTGATTAGCAAGTTGGATTTTTCTAAATTTAGCAAACGCATTTTAGAACCCTTGATCAAGTCGGGGAGTCTAGACAACTTGGGGTACAACCGCCGCACCATGCTTGAAAATTTAGATGCGATTTGCGATGAGGGGCGCAGAAAAGATAAAACCAATGCCCAAATGCGCGCGGGGCTATTCTCCCAGCAAGAAGCGCACGAAAAAGCACACTTGGATTTAAAAATCTATGAGGAATATGACAGCAACACGCTTTTAAATTATGAATACGAGTGCATGGGGCTTTATTTTTCTGGACACCCTTTAGATGAGTTTAAAGCCCCCATCAAGGCGTTAAAAAATGTGGCTAAGAGCGTGGATATTCCCCGTATGGAGATTGGCTCACAAGCCGTATTTGTGGGTAAGGTTTTAGAGATCAAACGCAAATTGAGCAAAAAGAGTCAAAAACCCTATGGGCAAGTGATCATCGTAGATTTGTCCGGGCGCTTTGAATTGATGTTGTTTGAAAAACAGCTCAACACCCTAGATACGCTCAATATAGAACAGCCCCTAGCCTTCAAATGCAAGATCGAGGAACAAGAAGAGGTCGCGCGCTTACGGCTCTTAGAGATTGATACCCTAGGGAATATAAAGGGTGTCAAAATCCCTAAAGCGCGCTACAAAAACAACCCAGAGGAGGTAGAAATGTCCCAACCCTTAGACATTGCCAAAGATTTTCAAGATGATTCAAGTTGTTTGCTCACCTGCCAAGATGAACAACACATTCCTCTGTCTATTGTGCTAGATACCAGCGTATCCTTAGAACTCTTTGCACAACTCAAAGATGCCGCCCAAAGCCACAAGGGTGAGCGTGCCCTATCATTGATCTTTCACGATCAGGACAAGCGGTTTAAATTCAACACCGCGCTTAAAGTCAATAGTGCAATCAAGCAGAGTTTCCAAGCCTATGAATGGTTAGACATCTAATGCGTCTAAACCAATTCATTGCCCACAATCTCCCTTGTTCGCGCCGCCAAGCCGATCGGCTCATCGCTGAGGGGCAGGTCAAAATCAACCACACCTTAGCCACTTTCACCACACCCTTTAAGCCCCAAGATAAGATTTTTATCAATTCCCAGCTTTTGCGCCCCAAATCCCAACATTTTAGCGTGGTGGTTTATCACAAGCCCAAGGGCGAGCTGGTGAGCTTACGGGATGATCGGGGTAGGCGGACTATCTTTGAGAGTCTAGAGGCACGATACCGGCATTTTACGCCCATCGGGCGTTTGGATTTTGCCTCTAGTGGTCTCTTGCTACTAAGTGATAGCAAGTTGGTGGTGGATGCTTTGATGCACAGCCAACTAGAGCGTGAGTACTTGATTAAAATTGAGGGGAGTGTGGGGGCGCGCATGTTAGAGGCTATGCAAAATGGCATTGAGATTAAGGGACTTGGGGGTGCACACCCTAAGAGCAAACTAGAGAGCATGCGCCTAGCCCCCATGTCTTGCCATATCATCAAAAACCACCGGCATTATTCTAAACTCAAACTGACTCTTTGTGAGGGGCAAAATAGAGAAATCCGCCGTTTTTTTGCTTATTTTAAAACCCCCGTGCTAGACTTAAAACGGGTGCGCTTTGGATTTACCCATCTAAACGCCTTGCCTGTAGGCAAGACTCGCTACTTGAATCCCAAAGAGTATCGGCATTTACACCAATTCTTAGAAGGAGCAGAACATGCGTAAAAACACTCTATTATTTAGCCCTTGGCAAATCAGGGATTTGGAGTTGAAAAACCGCGTGGTGATGGCGCCGATGGATCAATACAGCGCGATCAATGGCTACACCAATGACTGGCACACGCACCACTATATTAGCCGTGCGATCGGACAAGTGGGCTTAATCATCTTTGAAGTAGCCGCAGTGAGTGCTGAGGGGCGCATTGATCCGGGCGATCTAGGCATTTATGAAGAGGGGCATGTGGAGGGCTTAGCCAAGATTGTTAGGGAGTGCCACAAACACGGCTCTAAGGTGGCGTTACAAATTGGGCATGCGGGCAGGAAAGGACAACTTAAAGATGCCCCACTTTTAGCCCCCTGCGCTTTGCGCTTTAATGAGCAATACGCCATGCCTAAAGAAATAGATACACAAGACATCAAACAAGTCGTTTTAGAGTTTAAGCAAGCCGGGCTTAGGGCAAAGCAAGCGGGTTTTGATGCGATCGAAATCCATGCCGCACATGGGTATTTGCTCAGTAGCTTTTTATCCCCTTTGAGTAATCAGAGAAGCGATGCCTATGGAAAGAATCGCGCATTGCTTTTACAAGAAATCTTGCAAGCCCTAAGAGAAGCCATAGACTTACCTCTAATCGTGAGGGTGTCGGCTACAGACTACCACCCACAAGGCAATACCCCACAGACTATAATACAACTCTTAGAGCCTCTAAGTCCCCTTTATGACGCTTTGGATGTGAGCTCTGGGGGCGTGGTGGAAGCTCCCATTAAAACCTATCCGGGCTATCAAATCCCTTATGCAGGCTATCTCAAAGAGGCTTTAGGCAAACCCACCATTGGGGGCGGGTTGCTTGAAGAGCCCAAAATGGTGCAAAGGTTAGTGGGTAGCCAAGTGGTGGATGCGATCTATCTAGCGCGCGCTTTGCTCAAAAACCCTTTTTGGTGTTTTAATGCAGCCTTGAGTTTGGGACAGGAGATCGATATTCCTAAACCCTATGCTAGAATGGTGCATTTGTAGGAGGGGACTTGTAGAATCCTCTGGCTTGTTGTGCTCCAACTTTAGGGTTTTTCTCATACAGCCGATCCCCACAATAAATTCTCTTTCTCTTGATATCAAACTGGGGGCTAAAGAGATTTTTAGATTCTAGATTATCTTTAGTGTGAAT
>NZ_QXQP01000025.1 GCF_003660265.1 Helicobacter mehlei | reverse complement strand
CTCCATCGATACAATTCCTTGCCTGTATTTAGACCCTAAGGACAAGCTCCAAGCACTTCGATCTAAAAATGCCCTTTGTTTGGCGTTGCAAGAACATTTCATACAGAGAACCCCCTTTTCTAAGGCATTTAGGGCACTTTATCATTACATGGATCAACCGAATCGAAAAATCATAAGCGGTCTGGACATGGATGGGGGATGGAAATTTATGCGGGTTGCGGGGCAAATTCCGGGCTATATAAAAGGGGTGATCCCCTTAGCCCAAACAGCGATCCAACAAATACCCTTATACCAAGAATTTAAGCCCAAGAATAAAGCAGAAACGCAGTTTTTAGCGCATTTGGAACAACGGGAGATGTTGCGCGCCTTGGACACGATCGACAAGCATCAAAGCAAAAATGACGATTCCTATCACCCTAAAAGTACCATGGCGGCACAACAATTCTTGGACACGGCAACCCTGATCTATGCCCCGCTTTTCAATGCTAAAAAGGCAGGGTTGGACCCCATCGCCTATCTTAAAGAACTCCAGCATATATTGGTTGATGAAAAGAAGTGCGATCCCACCCTACCTAAGCCAGATGATGACGATGACAAGAAAACATGCATGGCGCGCGCGCATGCGACTCTTAGTGCCGGTGGATATAATATCTCGGACAATCAATCGCTTGAGAAATTGCACAGAGCCTTAAAGAATCTAGATGATGCCTATAAGTTTTTCAAACCAGATATCTCTTCACGAGGTTTGTGGGAACGCTTAACTCTGGCACACCTTTTAGGCGATGATAAAGAAAACAATAAAGATGTTCCGCCCGCCTATTATGCCGATGACAATATTTATGGAGATTTTTTACACCACTACCAACAGAGAATAGATTCCAACCGCCTCTCTACCCTCTATCTAGCCCGCCTCCTAGTCTTAAGCCACAACGCCCTTTTTTACGATCGCTTACAAAATGACAACCCCAAGATTTTAAAAGACACGCTAAAAGATCACCCCACCATGTGCCTAAGCCCTAAATATTTAAGCCCAAAATCTGAGCAAACCTGCCTACAACTCTTTAAAACCCAAAGCTACAACGCTAAGGATATTCAAGATCAATTACACCTTGTGCGTTTGATTTCTATTGATGATGACCCCTGTGTGTATTTAGATTCTAAGAACAAACTCCAAGTGTTTAAGTCTAGCAATGCGCTATGTTTGGCGTTGCAAAAACACTTAGAAAAGGGGCTTAAATGATTCGGCTATTTTTCCTAGCTTTCTTGGTCTTAAATCTGCAGGCAAAAGAAGATACCCTAACTATCTCTATTAAAATAGATAACCCTCCAGAATCCCTAATCACCCTCCCCCCCTCTTTTATCCAAACGCTCACAACCCTACAGCAGACCTTGCAAACAGCCAAGGACAAAACATCCAAACTCATCCCCCCGCAAGGCATGCCCTATTCCACCTACTTAAGCACCCTGCAAAAGAATTTGGATTCAGACAAAATATGGAAACTAGCGCACACGGCCATGGATCAAGTCCCCTTGTTTAAAACTTTTAAGCCCGCTAATGCGTATGAAGAAGATTTTTTAGACCATGCCAAAACATTTGAAGCGATGCATTTGATTGGGATGTTTAGTGATACGCCAATCCCCAAGATGGCGCAAAGGTTCTTAGAAACTCTTAATTTTTTCTACAAACCCTTTTTTGATGCTAAAAGAGGGGGTTTAGAGATGGATGCCTATTTGCACTATCTTGCCAAAAGCCCAGTGCCCCAACGCCGTTTAGATGCCTACAATGTGCTAGGAATTTATGGTTCTGCCATGAAAGATTATCTCTGTTTTAATCCCGATGGCATTGCACAAAATTTGGTGGATGATGTGGCCTACCTTTATAAACCCCATGGGGCTTGGGACATCTTTAACGATTGGTTTAAAGCGTTGATCGCCTCCATGTTAAACCAAGATGCCGGTTATATGGAAAAACACGGAATCTTTGCCAAAAACTTAGCCAATAACCCCCAATTGGCCCCCTTTGATGCCATGCAAAACCTTTATGCGGTGCGTGTATTGCGGGTGATCCAAGACATCGATGCTTATGTGGATTTGCAAGATATCACGCCTGAAATCCTACAACAACGCCCCACAATCTGCCTCAACCCCAACTATTTAAACCCACCACTCCAACAAGCATGCCAAACCCTCTTGAGCCAGCCCCATCCTGAATTTAAAGCACAGCTAGAGTTATTAGGAATTCTCATTATGGATAATGCCCCCTGCGTGGCTTTAGACACCAACCAACAACCCCTATTTTTCTACACCAAAGACGCTTTTTGCCAAGCCCTACAAACTAGCTTTAAAAAGGAGTTTTAATGCGTTTTCTTGCCATTGCCCTATTGTTGGGGGCTTTTTTGGGGGCAAAAACCCCCCCTGCTTTGCTAGACATTGCCCAAAAAATACAAACTACAATGGCAACTGCCACAGCCACTACAAGCCCTGAGGACGATCTGAGTAGCGATGACGCTGTGATCAATTCTTTACCCACAATACAAAAACTTGGGCTAGAATTTTTTAACCAAGTCCCCCCCTTGCAAGAGTTTAACCCCCGCGATGAGCAAGAAGCGCACTTTGTGGGTTGGCTTAAAAACTTTGAGATGCTCCATCTCTTTGCATTGATTGCAGGTTACACCGCAGATCCAGATAAAAAACCCCCTTTATCTCAAGTGATAAATGACTACTTAAAAGTACTGGATTTTATCTATGGTCCTTTGATTGAGGCGCATAAGCAAGGTTTGGATTTAAATGCATATATCAAGGCTCTACGCACGCTCCCCTCTGATCCTAAGAGCTGGGATGACACGGTGCACTATTTTACGGCTAACAGACAAGTTAAGCCCAAGCCTATGTTGCCTGTGCAAGCCTTTTTTAAGGATTTTAAAATAGTCGAATTGGCTTACCGCTTGATCAAGGGAGGGGATACACAAGCCCTCTTGGGCGAGTTGCTCAGTTGGGGCTATGCCAATACTTATGCGATCAACAATCTAGGTTTTGAAAGCAATGGCGGGGATGCCGTTGATACAAAGGACTACCAAAAACTCTACGCCCCCTATTATGCCCAATATGGCGTGCGGCTAGCCGAGTTTCTCTATGAGAGCTATTACTACACCTTTGATGATCCCCTCTCTAGACCACAGCTAAATATCCCCACTCTGCAAAAACACCCCCAACTTTGCTTCAAGCCTAAGTATTTACGCCAAAAATTCAAACAAGCTTGTCTAGACATCTTGCAAAAAGGCACTTACAAAACCCAAACCATAGAAGACTATTTTAAGATTATCGGCTATTTGCAGACTATCCCCCTTGTCAATGTGGATAACAGCCCGTGTTTAGCCCATAACGCACAGGGTAAGCTCCAAAAATTCAAATCTAAAAACCCTTTTTGTGTGGCATTACAGAACGGGCTGTGAGGCGTGCCTTTTTGTGGGCTTAAAAGATTATTTCTTTTTCAAAGAGAGCTGGTGTTCTAATGCTTCAGCTTCCTCACAATCAACTTCGTCTTCACCTTTTTTACAAGCCTTTTGGTAGTATTCTAGAGCCTTATTAGTGTCTTGTTTCTGATTGTATAAATCCCCCAAACTCGAATAACCATCAGGATTGCCTAAATCAATTGCTTTTTGGTAATAGACAGCGGCTTTAGTGTAATTTGTAGAAACATACATTCCATAGGCATACATGCTCCCCAAAACCAAATAACCCTTGCTGTATCCTAGATCGCCTGCTTTTTGAAAGCATTCTATGATTTTAGAAGTGTCTGCGCGAACCTCTTTATAACGGTACATCCATCCCAAAAGAAAATAAGCCTCCCCATTCCCCATATCCCTGCTTTTTTATAGTATTGTGCGGCTTTAGAGTCATCTTTAGGGGCATCATACCAAGTGCTATGGGTGCTATATATCCCCCCCAAAAAGAAATAACCCTCAGCATTCCCCATAGTCCCTGCTTTTTTAAGGTATGCTATGGCTTTGGAATAATCTATACCAACCCTTATAGACTTGCTATATAAATACCCTAGACCCACATAACCCCTAGAATCTCCCATATCAGCTAGCTTTTGATAGTATTTAAAAGCCTTTTGATCGTCAAAGTCGTGATTAAGGGCTTTTTCTGCAATAAAGTAGTATTGATCTGCCTCTTTACTCGCATACACACTCCCCAAACAACACAAACCGATCAACGCTAACCTGAGGATGCTTTTGATTAAATTTGTCATTTTTATTCCTTGATTCATTGCCTTTAGTGAAAAAGCCATGGTAAAGCAAAGAAGCTTTGAAACTCTTAATGCTAAAATCAAGCCTTTAGTGTCAATAGGGCTGATATTGGTGCCCATGCCCTTTTTCACTCTATTGGTGTGCGGTGTGGTGGGCGCGTGGCTGGCTAAGACTTGTCATTCGCATCAGCATTGATTAGTGAAATGATTTTAGGCTCTTTGTCCTTTCTGCCTATTATGTAGATTTACAAATACATAAGCTGGTCTTTTAGTTGCACGCTGAGCGGATTTTTTAATGGGTTGGTGGTGGGTGGGTTTTACGTGGGGCTGGGGGGCAACCCAAGAGCGATAAGGACAACTTTAGAACTGATAAAACTAACCTTGAAAATGATTTAAAAGGACTCTGTGAGCTTGCTGGTGGGGGCAAGTGCAACACACCTCAAGACGCTAAAACAAAACTTGAGGCAAGGATTAAAAAACTGCAAACACAAGCGGACAAGACCCAAGAACTTGATACTAGAAACCAAAAACTCACCGCTAAAGTAGGAAATGCAGAAACTAGGGCCAACAATACAGAAGCCACCAACATAGAACTAAGAGAGCAAATACAAACTATAGAACAAGAACACGCCCAAGCCCTGCAGGCAATGCAACAAGAGATAAATAGTCTAAAGGTGCGCTCAAGCACCAAGCACACATCAAGACTTTTGAAAAACAAGCTATAGCCCTCATTGAAAAGTATATAACCCCTGTAGTAATGCCAAGATTGCCAGCATCAACAAACAATGCTAAGAAGAGATGATCCAACAAGCCAGCGTGTGTACTTTGTTGAAAAGAGATGCTAGCAGGCAAACACACAGTCATCAATGCCGTAGCCAGACTCTTTGGCAAAGGTGTTAAAAAAGAATACAAACTGGACTATGACCCTATCAAGGCTAAGACGGGTTATAGAGAACTTAACAGACGCGAACAAGCCATCAAAAAAGATTTAGCAGATACCCTCCTCAAAAACACGGTCAAGAGGTGCAAACTATCCACGAGCAAGCTTGTGGCACTCTCTTAAAAGCAGAAGAGCGTGTGAGCACTGCTATTAGAGAACTCACTATAGAGTTTAAGAGCAGTGCGGAGCATGGTGCAGAACTCAATCAAGCCTAAAGACAAATCAACACACTTAAATACAATCAACAGCAGTTGCAAGATAAAGTGAATGCTTTAAAAAAGGATAAAGAGGATAGCAAGCAAGAAGTAGAAAAAGCCAAGAAAAACAATGAATCTCTGAAACAAAAAACATTGAAAATGTCCGTCTCAAAGAGAGTTTAGAAAACACACAAGCCGCACTAGAGGCTTCACAAAAGACTTTGGAGAATGCAAAGACAGAACTTGAAAATACAAAAGCACAATTAAAAACCGCACAAAGCAATTTAGGAATTTTAGAAAACACTAGGGGGCACAGGTACAATCCACCAAATCAACACAATAAACCCCGGAATGGCACAAGAATTAGAGATTAAGGTAAGTAACGCTTTAACCAACCTTGCGCGCCTCAAAGAGGAATTACCCCAAGTAGCGTTGGCTAAAGAACAAAAGCAAAGGGGGAGTGGGGGGTATCATAAGCTAGGGTTTATTATGAAACAAATATACAAAAGATGAAAATCATTGGGAAATAGCAATGGAGGAAATTTGATAGATGGAACACACAAAAGAAAAAACTTGATAAGAATCCGCCACATAAGGCTATCACTGGTAATATCTATTGGTTATGTATCGGTCGAAATATCGGGCATGAGGTCTATGGGAAGTCTGCAAACTTCACACGCCCCGTGCTGGTCGTCAAGCTTTTATCCAATGAGCTATTTCTAGGCGTTCCCCTTTCTAGCCAAACACACAAAAAGCACATGCCCTACCACTGTGTTTTTACAGACAACAACGGCATAGAACAAATTGTCCTATGCACCAAATAAGAGTGTTGGCACCAAGCGTAGGTGCACTAAAATCGCTCAAGTGAGCAATGAAACGCTTAAAAACATCAAGGACGAGACCAAAAGCACGGTGATTGATTAATATTCCCTGCAACTAGGACAGGGCAACTTACTAACTAGCAGTAAGCTCTGGTCTCTAGTGAGAACTAGGGATATGGTCTATTATGCCATATAATTAAAATTCCACAATCTGTTATGGCAGATAACCTTATTAAGTCACTCTGTGGTTGGCTAACGGGCTTTAAAAGATTTTTAGGAGATGCGATTTTTCAATCACAACAAAAATGGGGTGCAGGAGAGCGGGTGCAACACAAGTAAGGACTGCCGGTGCTAGAGAACAACCAAGCCACATTGGTGCGTGCAAACAAAACAAAAATTATCATCTTATCCTGCAAAACACCCTAAGAAATCACTCTATGGAGGGCGATTTTTTGTATATACAAACGTATGGCATTTGTACATATTTTAGGGGCTTAATACCTACAAGTTTGTATATGCAATGTTGTATATACAAATGTCTTGGTCTATAATGCCTGTATGAACAAATTTTTTCTTGTTTTAAGAACTCCAAGTCATGTTTAAAGAGAATAAAACCTTAAGTTTTATGTGCGTTTCACGCCTAATGAGTTAGAACAGATCAAGCACAAAGCACAAGAAAAAGGATTGAATGTTTCTGAATATCTATGTTTCTGTACCTTGAATCAACAGAACAATGTGGCCCCACAAGATTTACAAGAATTTCGAAAACAACAGGAACACGGCTACAAGCTTTTGAAGATAATTTAGAGAAAAAATATCAGCACCAATCCAAAAAGTGTTATTGAAACAAGAAAGCGGGTTTAAACACTTGGAACAACAACTGAAAAAAATTCACACTCAGGCACAAGAACCCACACAAGGGTTCAAAAGGCACCGGTACAGAACCAAGTCAGTCCAAAGGCACAAACAGCGTGCGAAAAATACAAAGCAATGGGAAAGATGTGGAAAACAGAAAAGGAAAGACTGGTTAGTCAAAATGAGCCCTTTAGACTACGCACAGACTGCTTTATGGAAGAATTACACCAAACTCAACCTTTAGAATCTCCAAGGAAAGGCAGATCTAAGACACTTCCTTTGCAAATTATGCCAGATAGGCTGCAAGATCAGGATAATGTACCAGATAAGCCGTAGGTGTGTTTGATCTTGATAGTATAGGGACTAGAAACGGCATAGCTGGATTCTTTGTGTTTGCACTAAAGTAGAGTGGGTGCTATACTTAAAATATAGCTTACTTGAGCCCCAATTATCCGATAAAAGCAAAACCGACAAAAAGGATGAAGTCTAAACAAGACACGAAAAATATACACACAGCAAATCAAGCAACAAACTAGATCAAAATGCTAATGCAGAGAAAGATTAGGCAGATAAAACCGCACTAGAAAGGTGACCTATCTAAAAAAGGGGTTTGCTATGCGGCGCAAGCTAGCAAAAACATTGTGCCCACATTCTATTTTGAGTTTTTTTTGGGGACTTAAAGTCATCGTTAAATTTAAACGATAAGGGCGCGTAGCAAGTTCCCCGTCTATTGAGGCGGGGTTTCCCCTTATAGGTTGCCATTCGTCCATCCTAGTTTAATCGTTAAGAGGTTAGTATGCTATCATGGACTTAATTGTAAGAAAAGCATCTTTCAAAATTTGCTAAGACTTAAGGGTATCTCTTATGCTAAATATTTTTAACTCTACACCTCCCAGTGTTGCCACACTAAAATCATTCTTATACGCTCTCTGTTTGCTCAGTGTTTTTTTAAACCCCATCCATGCTTTTAATCTTAACTTAGCCATCTATGAGGAATATGATGGACCTAGGGCGGACACTTGCCCGGGGGATTTGATCAAAGATGAGGCGTTGCAAGATAAGGTGATATGCGACATCTATGGCAATGCTCGGGATTCAGGAGACATTAATCTAGCTATTCTCAATCGCTTTTACAGCGATTTTTACCACCAAGTGCGTGCAGGGGTGAGCCCACAAGATCGCCAAAAGGTGCGCCAAATTTCTTTAAAGGCAATCCATCAAAGGAGCAAGGAATGTATCAAAGAGACAGAGGCAAACTTAGAGAATTGGCCACAAGAGAGCCCTGAAGACCCCCCTCCTCCACCCGGTTACTACCCTATGGAGGTTAGCAATTGCATGGAAGATGCCTATGCTAATGCGTTTAGACAAATTAGTGCCCTGCTCTTTGCTAACCCCCAATACACCCCCATTTTTAAAAACTTTTTCTATACCGATCCCCAAAAATACCACAAGCTCATTTTAAACACACAGGACTACCCTCCCATGAATCAATTCTCTGATCAAGCCGCCCAAGATGATTTGATGGATAAAAATGGCAAGTGGCTAGCCCCAGAAATTAGAGAAGCGCATAGGAATGTGCGCCAATGGCTCACAGCCTACCTACAAGGGCAAGATAAGAACTTGCCTAAAGATTACAACCCGCGCGATCTCTCTCAAGGCTATATCTCAGATACTAAAACCCTCAAACAAGGGCAAGATGTCTATACCTTCATCTTAGAGATATGGCTAAGAGACTCCCCTCCTAATGAATTCCCTTACCACTCTTGTTTGGGCATTTTGCGCCAAGGGCAATTACAGCGCGCCTTTTGTATGGAGCAGCGTGGAGATTACACATACAAGCGTATCTCCTACACTTTCAAATCGCCTTTCTTCACTCTGAGCATCAAGCAGGATTTAAAGTGTGGCAGTCAATCTTACTACACCCCTCATATAGATTATTACACCTTTAGATTGATAGAGGGTCAGTTTTATTTGCACCAATATAGCCGTGAGGTTTTTTATGCCACAGATTGTGATTGGGATAGGGGAAATTCTGAGCACCTCATGACCCAAATTTTTTACCGCCAACCTAGAGACGATCCAGAAGGCAAACATAGAATTTCTATGCAAGAGTTTGTAGATAATATGCCCAGAGGAGACTTTGGCAACCAAGCCATCAAAGCGCGTATGCAAGAGAGTTGTTTGCAAAGGGGTTTGTGCCGGGGGGTTAGGAGAACTAAATAGTGGTAAATTTTCACCCAAATCCAACCATTAGTGAGCGTGTTATGTTTGTCAGATGCGTGTTCGTTGTATTAACCATGATGTGTCTTGAGGCTAAGGATTTTGTGATCCACTGCCAAAGATGTATTATCACGGCTAATCTTAGCGATGCAGAGATTGCCCAAACCAAAAAAGAAATGGGCGAGGAAGCTTTTTATGTGATGGCTGATGATGCCAACTATGAAAACTATGATGTTATGAGCTATGCGAAGGCTAATCATATCCCCTATGTCGTTGTGGATGAAGGTTATAATTATTTAGTTACACCCAAACAAAGAGTTAAAATGGATAATAAATGGGGTTATTGGCTTTATGCACAAGGCAAGCCTATCAAATTTTTCCTCAACCTATTTGAGGAAGACATCAATGCCTATTTTGCCATCAAACATCCTAAAACCCCTCAATAATTTACTCTGAGCTTAAAAATCCAAACTACACTAAGACCCATGAGAGACACACAAAAGATTTTTACAAGGGCGTTAGTCTTTATCTTTAGTTTGTGCCTCTCTTGGCACAGCCTACACGCCTTAGAACTCAAAGAGGCGCAAGCAGTGGTGAAAAAATGGGTAAATGACTATTGGAAAAGAGATGTGGATGTGATAGCAAAAGGGGATTCATGTATCCACAATGACGATAGCTTGCAGTGGAGCGAAACAATCTACGATCAAGAAGATGCCCGCACATTAAGCAAAACCCCCCATGACAAACCCGACAAGTCCAAAGCCTACACTTTGATTTTTTATCGGGGTTGTGCTTTGTTTGTGGGGGCTCAAGCCTCTGATGGCGTGCGCACATGCATGGGCATTTTGCATAAGGGACAATTATCTAAGGGCTTTTGCACCGACACACCCCTAGACATTGAGGTTAAAAATAATCTCTTGGTGATCTCAGCAAAATACCAAGAGGTTGAAATCGATGATCATTACTCCGTCGATCAATATGCCTTTGAAATGTTGCGGGGGCGTTTTTATCTGCGCACTTATAGCAAACAAGTTTTTTCCTGCCACGATCCAGATAATGCGCACGAGTGTCCCGATCCTGGTCTAGCTTATCTCTATTGTTTTTTAGGATGCGATCCGATGAAATTGCTTGGTAGCCATCTTTATTACAGCCAACCTAGGGATGATCCACAGGGCAAATTTAGAATTTCTATGCAAGATTTTTTATATTTTTGGGGCAAGGAGGGGCTAGATGATTATGTAGGAGGAGATAACGACTACATGGATTTTTTTGGCAGGGATGCACTCTTGTATAGGCTAAGAGAAGCGTGTTTTAGGAGTCAAAAATGTCAGTATCTTAATCCCAAAGCCTTGCATGAGGTGTGCGATAAGAATATATACACGCAAGGGCGTTGTTTGTATAGCACTGATTAAAGGAGGTTTTATGCGTTGGGTTGTCGTTTTTTTATTATGTCTGCGAATCGCCTGTGCCTTTAGTTTTGAAGAAGAGGTGCTTTGGCTGGGTGATGGCAGGTCTAATGCGCATATCCAAGCTACCTATCCGGAGTGGTTTTGTGATCACTATAAATCTAAAGATCGAGCCCTGCACGATCAGGTGATCTGCGATGTCTCTGCTGGAGGCATGACAGAGTTTAGTAACATTGCTTTAACCATGCTCCATCGTTTTTATGCAGATTATTACCAATATGTGCGTGCGCGCGTGAGCCAAAAGGATCGCCAAAAGGTGCGCCAGATTTCCCTAAAATACATTAATAAGGAGAGTAAAGCATGCAGTGCCACCATGCATGAGCAATACAGCTTGGCAGAAAAAGAGAACATCAATCTGCACACCATGCCTCTTTTTGAAGAAATCAGATGTATGGAGGAGAATTATCTCAGTGCTTTTCAAGAGATCACGCGCCTACTCTTCAACAATCCTACATACGCGCCCATTTTTGCGCAATTTTTCTATCCTAATGCGTCAAAATATCGCAAACTCATTTTTGTGAGCAAAGACAAAGAGGCATTAGCCAATAGAGACCCTACTGACTATGGCTACTCATATACTTTTATGGGGCAGGTGGCACAGGATAATTTGATCGATCAAAGGGGTAGATGGCTCAAGCCAGAACTTAAAAAGGCGCACGATCAGGTGCAACAATGGTTAGCCACTTATTTAAAAGGCAAAAACACCAAGAAATTCACAGCTCACATGCAAATCATGACACACCATCAAGAAACTTACACCTTTATTTTTGCAGATTTTAATCATTGGGGCACACATTATTACACCTGCATGGGTATTTTGCACGCTAAACACTTAGAGCGTGGGTTTTGCACTGATAGGAAGGGATTAGGTGTGGGCATGCAACTTTTCATCAAAGGGGCTTTTTTTACTCTCCGTTTGAGCGATAAGTTAAAGCCGGGTAGTGATCTTGCTTATAGGGATTATTTCACCTTCAAGCTGGTTGGCAATCAGTTTTATTTGCACCAATATAGCCAAGAAGTGCTTACCTGTCGGGGGAGTTGTTATGATTTGGATTATGACACATCGGTATTGCGCACCCAAATTTTTTACCGCCAAAGCGAGGACGACCCCCAAAATCAAAACCCTATTTCTTTGCAAACCTTCTTTGAGAGCCTGCACAATGGCAATTTTGAAAATCTAATCCATCCAATCTAGGGAGCACGCAATTTTAATATCCAATTCCACTTAGAGTCCTTGACTTTTCTGTTATATCTTGAGGCAAATAAAGTAGAATGGTCGCCTGATGGCAATGGATTTTGATAGTAATGGGCAAGAAGCTTGCCACGCTTTTAGCCAAAAACCTGTAATTTTGCTAGATAGCTACTATGAATCTTTACCATAGCCAAGCACTTATAAAGGAGTTTCAATGATCCGCTTAATAGGCATCCTTCTACTCATAAGTCCCCTATGGGCTGTCAGCGTTAATTTGGTCCAAGAAATGCAACAAGCCCGCGCATTGATGGCAAACATGTATCAAAGAGCCATTCAAGAGAAAAAAGATCATGGCTGTAATGGGCATCTCTACTTAGATGCGATAAAAAAGGACATCACCCCACTTTTAGAGCACCTACAAGCTTTTGTCAATCACACCCCGCTTTTACAATCCCTCAAACCCAAAGACCCCAAGCAAGCCCAAATGATCCAAGCGCTTAAAGCCCTTGAGATGCTCCAACTCTTTAAATTCTTGCGCGCCTCTATCCCTGATATTGATTGTAGAGAGGATTCTACTCTAGCTTTAAAACCTTTTGAAACTGAGCAAAACACCCAAGATTTTTTAAAGGGTTTGGCATTGATCTATGCGCCCTTAATAGAGGCTTACCATCAGGGTTTGGATATAACGGACTATTTAGAGGGATTGCAAAATCATCTTGAGAGTCCATGGCTTTACCCCATCCTTAAGAATAGCGTTTTGCACCAGCAATATATGCTAGGCTATACATACATCAAGGCAGATTCCCCTCCAGCCCGTGCCTTTTTAAAAGATGTCCAAACCACCAATAAATTCTATAAATTGGTGCGTGGTTTTGGTGTTTATGATCACAACTTAGAGGAGCAAAACTTTTTGAATGCGCAAAATGCACGCCTTTTGGGGATTGAGGTGCGGACTATCAATTTATGGCTAGACTATTACAAGGCGCGCGCTCTCACCTTTTTGGGGAATTACCTCAATGCAGAACACAGCAACATGGGAGATTATTGGATCACGATCTACAATGTGTATTTAGATAGGGCTTTTCCTCGTGATAAACTAATATGTGGGGGTTCATGCGTGTATATCAAGGACATGACAGAGGCGATGCAAATGATACTCCCTGATAAACCCACCCCCTGCCTGCAACCCCAGTATTTAAACAAAGAGGCTAAAGCGGTTTGCTTGCAAATCTTCCAAAAACACACCTATAACCCCAAACCCTTACAAAAATACCTAAACTCCTTGCGTTTGATTTCCATTGACAACGCCCCCTGTGTGTATTTGAACTCCCAAGATAAACTCCAAGCATTCAAATCTAACAATGCGCTATGCTTGGCATTACAAAAGCACTTCACAAAGGGGCTTAAATGATCCGCTTGCTTCTCTTGGCTCTCTTGGTCGTAAATCTACAGGGCAAAGAAGATGTATTGACCATCATGATTCAAATAGACAATCCCAAAGAATCCCAAGATACCCAAGAATTTTTCAAGGCATTTAAAGCACTCTATGACTACATGTATAAGTCTGTTGGAGAAATTGAGCCCACAGACCCAGAAGAAAGAATGTCTAGACTCGATCGTATATCAGCGATAGAAGATTATACAGATGCCTCCATCCCCCTAGCCAAAGCTGTAGCCAAGCAAATACCCTTGCTTCACGAATTTAAACCCAAAAACAAAAGAGAAGAGCTTTTCTTAGCCCATCTCAAGGACATGGAAATGCTCCATGTCCTAGATGTGATCGATTATCCTAATGGCAACTACGAACCAAAAGCCACAGCCCACACCTTTTTAGATGTGATCGCCCTTCTCTACATGCCCTTGATCAACGCCCACAAGGCGGGGCTAGATGCGATCGCCTATCTTAAACAACTCCACAAAGGAATTTCTCAAAAACAATGTAACGATAGAGACATTAATAACATTATTCACATATGTACTGACAATATCTTAGCGTTCAATCTTGATGCAATAGGAAAAAACATTGACCCCCATCAACCTTTTAGAAAACGCCTAATCCAAGATATGGATCATATAGAGACACTGATGGGTATTTTTAGCTTAGACTGGGGTATTTGGGCTGGTATAGTTATCAATACGATCCTAAAGAGTAAAATACCTCCAACCTTTATATTTGAGAACGACTTTTATGAATTTGTGAGCAACAACATCCAACGCCTAGACCCAGAACACCTCTCTGATCTCTACGCAGCGCGGATGATCCCCTTAGAAAACAACGCCCCTTTTTACAACCGCTTACAAAATGACAACCCCAAGATTTTAAAAGACACGCTAAAAGATCACCCCACCATGTGCCTAAGCCCTAAATATTTAAGTCCCAAATCTAAGCAAACCTGCCTACAACTCTTTCAAACCCAAACTTATAACGCTAAAGACATTCAAGAACAATTACACCTCGTGCGTTTGATTTCTATTGATGATAGCCCTTGTGTATATTTAGACCCCAAGGATAAAATTCAAACCTTTAAATCTAAAAACGCGCTATGTTTGGCGTTGCAAGAACACTTGACAAAGGAGCAAAAATGATCCGCTTGCTTCTCTTAGCTCTCTTGGCTTTAAATTTGTAGGAAGAAATATGCGCTTTAAGAATTTATACAGGGTGTTATTAGTCAGTCTATGGGTGTTTGCGCGGGCTAAGGAGGGTGCTTTGGATTTTGCGATCGCACAAAAAGCTTTTAAGAGTGAAAATTACACAAAAGCCCTAGAATATTACCAAAAAGCAGAGGGCAAGGCGGACGGGTATTATCTCTTGGGCGATGCCTACAAAGACAAGGATTTTCCCACAGATTGGAGATGGGTTACTCATCAGGATTGCGCTAAGGCTGAGCACCTTAAACAGACGATATACTCCCACTCTAAAACCAAGCATTAAAGGAGTGCAGATATGGCTAGTGTGATTAAAGCGGTGCTAGTGAGTGTATTGGTGTTAGCAAGCATGCATGCCCAAAGCGATCGCGATAGAGATTACGCCATCGCAAAGGATAGTCTCTATACTGAAGACATGCTACAGGCTTTGGAGTATTTTAGCAAACTGGCTAAAGAGGGGGATGCTAGAGGGTATAAGGGCTTGGGAGATGTGTATTATTTTGGTGGTAGAGGCGTGGAAAAAGATTTTAGAAAAGCTTTCCAGTATTACCAAAAAGCTGCCAAAATGGGGAATGTGGGAGCGTATGTAGAATTGGCAGGTTTTTATGCGTATGGCTTTAAAAGTGGTGGTTTTATGGTTGCTAAGAATCTCCCAAAAGCTCTAGAATACTACCACAAGGCTGGGAAAATGGGCAATTCTAAGGCGTATCGGGAGTTAGGCTCTCTCTATAAATATGGCGACAGCGCGCCAAAGGATATTAAAAAAGCTCTCCAGTATTACAAACAATCTGCACTAATGGGCAATGTTGGGGCATGTATGATCTTGGGGGATATGTATAGGTCTGGTAGGTATGTGTCCAAGGATGCACAAAAGGCTATAGAATACTACCAAAAAGCTGGAGACAGTGGTCATAAACATGAAATTGGGGAGACTTTCCACGCAAGCGATGGGTATCTCTCCATAGCAGACATGTATTTGATAGGGGAGGGTGTCCCCCAAGATGACCAAAAAGCCTTAGAGTATTACCAAAAAGCTTACCATAGCAAGGCTGAAGCTTATAATGCTTTAGGGAGTGCTTACAGAAGTCATAGCACTGAAATGACTTGGAATCTGCCTGCTTCTGTAAGAAATATCCCCAAAGCCCTGAAGTATCTTAAAAAGGCAGCAGAATTAGGAAGTATGGACGCTAATACTAGTTTGGGAGATATGTATAAACGGGGCGATGGTGTCCCAAAAGATGATGACAAGGCCGAGGATTATTACTGGAAGGCTTGTGGTTTGGGCGACTCGGGTGCTTGCGATGAAGCGCGAGGGGGAAGAAGCTATTACTAGTTTGGGAGATATGTATAAACGGGGCGATGGTGTCCCAAAAGATTATGACAAGACCATGGAGTATTACGATAAGGCTTGTGATTTGGGCGACTCGGGCTCTTGCGATGAAGCGCGAGGAAGAAGCTATAAGGAATAACCAAGTGATGATGACTAGACCTGCAAGCATGTTAAAGATTATATTGTTTTGGATGTGTTGCTTAGGGGTTGTGTATGCCAGCGATGCGGATATTTACTTTGCCTACGCCATAAGGGCTTGGGAGTATGAGGACGCACACACAGCTAAGATTTATTTTTCTAAACTAGCCAAAATGGGAGATAGACGGGGGTTTAGCGGTTTGGGCATGCTCGATGTAAATTGGTGGGATTATGCAGGCTTTATAGTTCCGGATAGAAGAGAGATATATCGAAAGGATCGTGTCAAATACAAAGAAGCGCTCCAATACTTCCAAAAGGCTGCAGACATGGGCGATGGATTAGGGTTTTTTGGGTTAGGGTATATGTATTTTTATGGAAAAGGTGTCTTAAAAGATAAAACAAAAGCCCAACAATATCTTCAAAAAGCCTGCCAAATTTGGGAAAAGGAAGGCAAAGAGGGGAATGTGCAAGCCTATGTCTTTTTGGGGAGATTGTATGCAGGACAGCGGCAATATAAGGTGCCTGACTTTTACAACGATCCTCAAAAATCCGTTGCTTACTTTAAAAAGGTGATGGAGATGGGGGATCCTAGAGGGTATTTTGAGCTAGGCGAGTTTTATAATCAGAAAAAAGAAGAAGCGAGCGCAGACAAAAAGTTTCAAAGCGCATGGGGGTATGAAGAAGAAGCAGAGGAATACTACCAAAAGGCGGCGCAACTAGATTATGCGATCGCTTATTATCGTTTGATGAAGTTTACACACGATCGCGACGGAATCCGTGAATACCTCCAAAAATCCGCGGATATGGGGTATGGGACGGCTTGTTATGAACTAGGCTATGAAGCCTACAATTGGGATCGAGACACACAAAAAGCCTTAAAATATTTCAACAAGGCTTGCATAATGGGTGATTACGAATCTTGTTACCTTGTGTATCATATCACGGGGAAAAAACCCGCTGAACCTGTGGAAAAGGGCTTTTGGGATTGGTTGCGTGATTTGTTTTAAGAATTAATTTGTCCTCTTGGTAAAACCTGTGAAAACCTAATTGCTCGATTCAGGTGCTGTCTTGGCTGACAAGCTTTTTGATACCCCATAGCACAGGCTTTTTGGACATACCGCAGTGCTTTTGCTTCATCTTTTGCAACGCCCAAACCAAGTTTGTATGCCACCCCTAAGTTGTGATAGCCTCTAGCACTCCCCAACTCTGCAGCTTTTTGGAAGTAGGTGATGGCTTTAAAATAGTCTTGATTGACACCCACACCCTTGGCATAAACCAACCCCAAGTTATTATAGCCCTCAGCATCCCCCATATCTGTGGCTTTTTGGAAATACTGCAAAGCCTTAGCATCATCTTTGGCTACACCATAGCCATTGGCATATAGCACACCCAAACTACTATACCCCCGAGCATCTCCTAGTTCTGCGGCTTTTTGGTAGTATTCTAGGGCTTTGGAGTAGTCTTGGGGGACACCATAGCCCAAATCATACATATACCCCAGTCCGTAAAACCCTCTGGCATCTCCCAGTTCTACTAATTTCTCCCAGTAGATGATAGATTGGGTATAATCCCTAGTGTGCATATAAGACTTTGCGAGCTTATAGTATTCATCTGCTTGGCTATTGGCAAAACCCACGCCAAATGCTAGCATACACACAAGGAAAACACGCAAAATATGCTTTTTGAAGCCGATTGGCGATAACAAAATGCCTAAGCCGTGTGGCCTTTTAGCAACTCCAAAGACTGCAAAGTGAAACCCATTTTTTAGAGCTCCTAAAAGCTCAACAACCCTGCCATTAAAAACGGGCAAGTCGATGCCCTTGGACTTGGCAACAACTTCTAAAGTGCTTTTGGGCTTCGCTATGTCGCCATCCTCTAAAACGGTGTTAAGATATACTAAACGTTGCCGTTCTTACAAACCTATAAAACCGCATAAAATCCTATAAAATTATATCAACAAAAAATTTTTAGCGGTTTCTGTTGCATTCCTGTTTCCACCATGCTG
>NZ_QXQP01000024.1 GCF_003660265.1 Helicobacter mehlei | reverse complement strand
GGCTTCTACGAGGCTAAAAACGCCATTGTTTCTCTCAAGCCACGATTGACATGCCAAAGTCTAATTTTGAGAACACAGAACAAGGGCTAAAAGCTTCTTGGCGTCTTTTGGCAAGAAAACGCCGTATGGCTGGGAGTTTCAACGACTTTTGGCAGATCGAGAGTCTTTGGGTTTTGCAGAGTCTTTTTGTGGCTTTTAGCCTTGTTGTTTCCCTGTTTTTCGGGGTTTCTCGCGGGATTTAATTCCGTTTGTCGCTAGACGGGGGGTTCGCGCGTCAGTGCTATGAGAATTGCCGTAGCGTCAGCGTTAAGCGGCTGACACACTCTGGTGTGTCTTCTCATAGCACACGGGGGGACTTCGTCCCCGTCTAGCTTATAGTGCGTAGCACTGCTAGACCATACGCGCGCGTGCGTTATAAGTATGCAAATGACCTTGCAAGTCCCTATTTTAGGGCGGTGTGAAAACACAATTTCGGTGTGAAAACGGGTATTTTTCGGTGTGAAAACGACACTTTTGACCCCCCTAAAATTGCATTTTCACACCGCATTTTCACACCAAACCTTAAATTTTCACGCCCTTTTTTAGCCCCATTTACCCCCTAATCTTAAGCCCCTAACCTTAAAGTATTTTTTATGGCTTTTAGCCCCGTATTCAAGGACACTCAAGCGGTTTTTTTAGGGATTTTTTAGGGACAAGAAACCTTAAACGAGTGGAGGGCTAGAATATGGCGAAAAAAACGCAAAAAACTAACATATCCACGGACATGTGTTAAAAAAACGCGAAAAAACTGACATATCCACGGCCACACAAGGGCGAGCTAGAACGGCTCATCATCTTTGCAGATCAAGGGCTAATAGCTAGAACCTAGGTGGCTCTAAGGGTGCGGAGCAAAAGGGCTAATAGCTTTGGGGGTTGGGGTGCGCCGATCTAACGATGGGTTGTGGGACATTTCGGGTTTCAACTATATATGAAAGGACGCGTATGTCAGGGAGCAAAAAACCCCCAAAACCTTTGAGTGCCTTGAGCGATAGGCAATAAGACGGCGGCATGATGAGGACAAGGAGCGCGTAACACAAACAAGCACACAGGACGACCCCCAATCAAGCCCAAAGCTTTTGGAGTTAGTTACCAGACACACCCCCAGCACCCAAGAGAGACAGCAAAGACACATGGGCTAGTCTAACGATGGGCTTAAAGGTATCATTTTAGAGGAAAGGCATCACAAGAAGCTAATAGCTAGGGATAGGGGAGCAAGGACAGCTCAACAACATGTAACGACCAAAGACGAAACGGCTCAACAAGAGGACACGCCCGAGCCTAGCAACACACCCACACAAGAGGCTAATAGCCAAGAGGACACCCAACAAAACGCAACCCCCCCGCAGATGACAGACAACGCCCCAACCGCCACGCATTTGGAAAGCATCAACGGCCAGTCTGCAATGACGATGTGCGGGCGTGTTCGAACAAAAATCACCAAGTTGCAACAACAACGCCAAGAAGTGCAAGAGCAAATCCAACAGCTCAAGGCGCAAAACGAGGAGATAGAGGCAAGCCTTCACCAAAGCTACCAAACCCTAGAATACCAGCAGAGCTTACAAGAAAAAGCCAAAGCCCTAAACCCCAAAACCTACCAACAGATCAACGCCCTTTTAACCCGCCACTTCACGGGCAACACCAAACTGCTTGCAAACGCCCTTGCCAAATGGATGGAGCAAACCTATTTCTATGCGTGCGAGGATTTAAACAAGGGCGTGTTGGACGAGGGCTTTTACACACTCATTTTCTTTCTCCAATCCTTTTTGCCTTTTGCCCTAGAGGAGCGGGTCTTTGGGAGCGACACCAACAAGGTAGAGGCGTTCGTGCAAATCGTGCAAGAGGCTAGAGGGTTTTGGGAGGACAAGAGCTAAGAGCTAATGGGTCAAGGGACAGACTTTAAACACCCAATACCTTTGCTTAAAAACTCCCGCGCTGCTTGACCCAACAAACCCAACGCAAGAGCTATTAGTCCCCTCTCATCTCAAGGGACACCACACCCGATCTGCCACACATCAGCGACCGCCATTAAGCCCAAAAGGTTAACATCAGTGGCGCGCGCGGGTCTTCAAAACGGGTGAGTGCAAGGGCTCATAGCTATAAGTGGGTTGGGCGTGGCATTGGCCAGTCAGCTAAAAGGGGGTTCATAGCGCAAGGGCTTTGGCGGGTCTTTAGATCGGAGCGCGGGCGTGATAAATGTTTGCCACTGGGTGATGAACGGGAGCTCATAGACTTGTGGTGGGTGGTGGCGATTAGGTCAGCGATGGCGGGTTTTGGGTTTTAATGGAAGATGTGCTAAGACGCACCCACCCTGCAAAACACGGCGAACGAACGGGCTTTGCCACTTTTGAAAAACTGCACTTCCTTTTCAACGATAATCGGCAATTTGGCAACCTCTAACACCTAGCACCACCCACCAACCTTTGCTTTTAGCCCTTGCTCCGCACAACCAAATCTCACTACTTAAGCATAAGTTAAATGAAGTCAAGGTAAAAGGTGCAAGAGATAGAACCCGATGAATACGGGCGCACAGAACGCTACTATGTCAAAGGCGCGATGTTGGATAAAGCCTTTATGGATAGAGCGGCTAAAGGTGAGGAAATGGATTTGCAAAAAATCTTGGAGAGCTTAGAGCCCATTGAGTTTAGACCGAACGCCACGCTTTTAACACAGGCACGCAATGGGAGTTTTGTTCCCGGGGGGCTTTATAAAATCTCTAAGGACAGCGACTACTTAGCCCCCTACACCAACAAAGTTACAGGACAGAAAAAGAAATCACGCACGGAGGGCATTTTTGCAAACCTCTACACCAGCGGCGATGAAAAGCAGACCCAAATTGTCTATAACCAGATCGGCGCGTTCGTCATCAACAAAATCAAACACGAAAAAGAGCTTTGGGACGCACACAAGGCAAAAGTGTCTAAATTCTTGGCTAGAAACTACTTAGACGAGATTAAGGACATTTGCGCCATTGGCTATACCCCCGATGAGGAGGAACAAGAGGTCGCCAACTTCGCTCAAGCCATTGCCAAACCTAGACAAACAGGGATGATTGGCGACATTGATTTGTCCTACGACCCTAGCGGCGATGAAGTCCAAACAGGTCAAGAGTAGGGGGGGTGCAATGACACAAATGGCGCAAAAATTCATCATAGGGGGGTGTGGCTAGTAGCTGGGTTGATTGGGCTTCTTTGTTACCATAGCGCGAGCCGCCTTTTTTGGACGACTTCAAACACGGGCTTTCTCATCATAGGGACTTTGTGGATTGCCTATGGGATTATTGCGGGCAACACGACATGGGCGTTCTTTGAGCGTGTCCTTAACTTTGTGTTACCCTTCGTGGCTATAGGTCTTGCTTGGATTGTTGCCATGCACTATGGGGTTTAAACCTATGCGGACACACCACATCATACTTTTTGGGTTGGGTATCACCTTGAAGGGTGCAATGATTCACACAGCCCGTTAGTGTTTCAGCAGGCAAGAAGCCAACAAAACCTTTAGCCGCTATGACTGAAAGAGAGTTGCAAAAAAGGCTTAATCATGTTTGGGAGCAAAAGGCTAAAGCGGTAGCGGAAGTAGGAAGGTTAGAGAGCGAGGTGTCAAAAGCCATCAACCGCTCTAAGGCGATAGGGAAGCGAGAACTAGAATTGATTTTTGGACTTGCTTGAATTTCCCGCCCAAACAGGCGTAAACTTTCAAATACCCGCCCGAAGTGGCAGACAATGACAGCGAGCTAATAGCCTTAAGAGTGCAGGCGATGAAACACCGGTGGAGTTCGACCCGGGTTATCTTTGGTGAACCACAGGAGACCTTTATGCAATGTGTGAGGCACAGCCCACAGAAACTAACCTTTTTTTGCACATAGAATAGCCTCGCAGAGTAAACTTATCCAAAATTAGCTTGCGAATGTCCTATAAAATAGCAAATTATCCAACTAGCAAATTATCCAACCCTGAAATGGTGCGCTCACAAGTTCGCTTGTAATTTGCCACTCAAACGCCGTGGGGCTTCAGGGTATCAAGTTAAAACGCTCTAGGATTGCTTTAGGTGTGTAAGGATAGAGGTTTTGGTTTGAGTTGCCGTTGTGGGCGATTTTAGCAGGGGGTTTTATGCTGTATTTGGTTATTTGGTGGTGAAAGATTTATTTACTTTTATTTTTATGATTAGTAGCTTATACTTAGAGGTTGTTCGAGTTGTCAGTAGTGCGTTGCCAGGTGTTTCTACGCTCTTGGCTCACTCCGCATATTTTTTAAACCAACTCTTAAAGTGCTTGACATTATCTAAAATGAAGGGGTTTAGAATCTTATGGGGTTTGTCTATGTCTTGAATATCCACTCTAAGCTTGTTAGTCTCAGTGTATGTAATGTCTTTAATCTTAAGAACAGCAGGCACACCATTGTTGCTCATGTAAAGGTTTCTGCCTATGTATTCTGTTAGGTCATTGTTGGGGTTTAGAGCTTGTGGTTGGTTTGGCTGTGGTGCTTGATTAGGTGTGTTAGGCATTGTCAAACCTTGAAAAGTTTTAAAGCCATTTTTGTCTGTTTGCAACTCTATTTTGACTTCTTTGGGTTGTGGTGTTTGCTGTGGTGTCTGTTGCATCTGTGGTGCTTGTGAATTTACGATTTTGTAACCTCCATTTGCCATAGCTGTTAAGAAAGTTTCTTTGTTAGCCAACACAGCACTTTTGGCCTGAAACTCTTTGCCCTCTCTATAGTATTTCACTAAAATTTCATAGCCATCCTTGGCAGGCTGTATGCCATCAACCACAAGAACAACACTGGGGTCTTGGGGTTTGTAAAAGGCCATATCTATGACTTCTAGCATTTCATTGTCTAGCTTGGTTTGTTTTGCTTGCTCCATAGATTTTTTGAGTTGTTTAACCGCCTTCTTGCTTCTAATCTCCCACGCAATGGTTCTTAAATCTCTTTTAGCTCGTTCTCTGTCCTTGCTGGTTTTAGTAATGGGTTGAAAATAGAATTGGATATGGGTGATGCGGTTACCCATGCCTTTGGTTTTCAGTTTCTCATAGCAAAGATTCTCAAAGTGGGGGAGTTTGTGGAGTTCTTGGACGGCGGGTTTGAGAATCTCGTATTCAATCACACGAACCAGTTTAATTTTTTCAGAAATTCCCATCAACTCCCTAAACTTTTCCCATTCCATTTTAGGAGGTACACCTATATTTTTCCATTGTTTGAGCAGTCTATAAAGTGTCTTGGCATACTTACCGCTGATGTTTTGAAACTCTAGGAGCTCAAAGGAAGTGAAGTTGCCATTTAGATAGTTGAGTAAATAGCCAAAGTAGGGCATATTCACTTGGATTTCCATGCTCTTAACTTGGGTTTTTTTGGTGTCGTAATAGTTGATAGCAAAGGTTTTAAAAAGCATGTAGTTTTCATCTCTTTGAGGCAAGAGTATCCAAAAGTTAGCGTTGCTAATGTTTTTCCAAAGTCTTTTGACAACACCGCTTAGATCGCTGTGGCTGATCTTAACCGCATGGGTCATTTTTTTAATCTCATCAAGATCAAACACCAAGAGCTCATCTTGTTTGTCTTTGAGCTTGTGGAAGATGGCAAAGAGCAAGTTCGCTTCTAATGTGCCTAGCTTACCTAGAGATACAGAGTTCACATCGTTGTGGAAGGCTACATACTTCTCAGCAATGGCGTTGGGGATTGTAGCGGCACTTTGGGTAATGACTTCGGTTGTTATGGGTTGTTGCGTGGGTCGTATGGGGGTTTCTGTGGTTGTAGGTGATGTTGTTGGTTGCTGTTCTAGGGTGTTTGTGGTAGTTGTTTGATCTTGTGTGGAGCTTGGGAGTTTGGTGTGTTGTGGAGCTAAGGCTAAGAGTTTTTGTAGACATTCAGCTTTTTCTTGCTCTAAAACGCCCTTAAGCATGGTATTAGTCTCGGCATTAATTAAAGCTTGTAATCCGTGTAATTGTTGTATCAAAGCTTGTTTTTGTTGCTCTGGATTCACGATTTTATCTTTATCTTTCTTGCTTATTGTATATCTTTTAAACTTAAATAGTTCTATTAGTGCGGATTTTACCCCCTATTAGTGCGGATTTTACCCCCTATTAGTGCGGATTTTACCCCCTATTAGTGCGGATTTTACCCCCTATTACTCTCCACGAGCCCCCTCCCACACGAGGCCCGCGCCCCCCCTAAAAGGTTAAAAAGACGAAGTCTTTTAAAAGGTTAAAAACCCGCATGCGCGCGCGCGCATGCGCTCGGGAACTAGGATCAGCCCAAAAGCAGGTGAGAAAACTTAGAAAAAATGAAAAATTTTTGATGCAAGGGTGCATGAATCGGTAAGCCAAGCTGACGCTTGGCATCATATTGCTCTTGGGGGCAAGCCCCCAAACCCCCAAGAGAGGGTTTTGAAGTGAGAAATTAGGCATGTGGTTTGGAATATCCACGCTTATGGAATATTCATGTCTTTGGGGGTAAAGAAAGACGATAAAGCAGATATAGCGTTTAAATCGCTTTTAAGGGGTCATAGAGCGTAAGGTTATGGATGGGGAGTATCAAACTATAGTTTAGGGTGTTAAAGCGATTGTGGGGGATTTTAAAGGGCTTTCAAGCATCATAGCTTGTGAAAGCAAAACACGCTACAATACGCCCATGCCAATGGTGATCAAAACTTCATCTGTTTTTGATGTGTGGCTAGAGAACTTAGCAAACCCTACAGCTCTATCCGCTATAGCTAAGAGGCTAGATATGTTGCGTGCCCATGGGCACTTTGGCGATCACAAGCACATCATGGGGCAAATCTTTGAAATGCGTATCCACACAGGTGCAGGCTACCACCTTTATGTGGCTAAGAAGGGCAACACTCTAGCCATCTTGCTCTGTGGTGGGGACAAAAGCACACAGAAAAAAGACATCCAAAAAGCCCAAGAAATTCTAAAGGAGTTTGCATGGTAACTTTCAGCGACCTTGACATCAGCCGTTATCTCAACACAGAAGAAAAACGCCTAGCTTATCTAAACGCAATACTAGAGGACGCAGATGAAGCACAAAACAAGACATCGCTAAAGCTAAGGGCAAAGTCCTTAAATCCCCGTATAAAAACTTTTGGCAAACACTTAAAGAGCTAGGCATCAAACTAGAGGCTAAAACATCCTGACATGCTTTTTAGGACAAAACAAGGCAAAGTGCTAAATCGATAATAGCGTTTAAATCGCTTTTAAGGGGTCATAGAGCGTAAGGTTGGGGGTTATGGGTGTCAAACATGGTTTTGGGGGTGAAAGCGATTGTGGGCGATTGTAGGGCTTGAGAAAACAAACGAATTCTTGGAGCAAGTTTTTCATCCAAGTTTTCTAGGTTTCTATGGGTTTGTTAGTAAGTGAGAAAAAAAGGTAGTCAGCGGTTACCACATCTTAGCTAGCCGTGCCTTTGAGGGTTTAACGCGTATTCTCAAAGTTACACACCGCACCACACTAGCCACACCTTACAAAGTGTGGCGTTGGTTTCAGCGACCTTCGGGCGGGCTTACAAACTTAGGACAACTAGACTTACACAGCCGATGAGTACTCTGCAACTAGAGGTGATAACTTGAGAGGGATTATAGGCAATGAAAATGAATGGTTTGTAAATGGTGCTCTAATCCCCACACAAATACTCTCCACCACACCAATAAGCACCATTCCACTCATAGGCAACTCTACCAGGGGGTGTGCCAAAACGCATACGTGAATATTCTTGGTTCTTTTGGGCATCCCATCTAGATTTGTTGCGTGCATTGTAGGCATCCACTTCTTTGTTATATTGTTCGATCCACTCTTTAGAGCCTTTTTGGGCCATTTTTGTTCTCCAATCTTTAAAGATAAACCCTAATTCTGCAGTGTATTTAGTAGTAAATAGAAAGTGGATTTGTGCATGGTTGGTGGAAACGGAAGCGATTGTGGGAGATTTTAAGATAAATATAGAAAACTCTCCAAAGACACTCTTAAAATAAACGCCTTTGTTCAATGTGGAGTAATTTTTCAAAAGATTCTTTAAATTCTTTAAATTTCTCATCTTTGCTACCTGTAAAAAATGGCAATGCCAGCACTTCAAGGCAATCGTCTCCATGGCAAAGTATGCCTTTTTGCCGATCTAAAATCTCTGTAAAGATTTTTCCATTGAGTTCGTCTAATAAAAAATTTTCTTTCCACTTATCAGCCCCCTCTACCCCATCACGCCCTAGCAAATGCCCGCCCTTAACTTCCATAATGCCTTCTGTGAATGCATGCTTCTTTGTCGATTCTTTAGGTTTGCCAAAAAAGATAAAATCAGGCTCAAATCCATCGCCATAAGTGGGACTTCCCTCCCGATTGTCATAAAGTTTAAACTCGCTGAAACGCTCGTTTCTTAGGATAAACCACTCTGTGTAGTGCTTGTCAATGACACTTGCATGCTCATCTATAAAAGTCAAAAATTCAGCTTCTAGTCCGCTATCTTGGCAATATTGTGTGTAATACAGCCAATCATAAGGGCTGTTTGTAAGTCTCTCTTGGCTTGCAATGATTGTTTTATTTTTGCCCTCAAAGACAAATGCCTTAAATGGGCCCACAATGCGTTTTTGTTTGCTTTTGCCTAGCAATTCCTTTAAATTTTTTAAGAGAAACTTGGCAATCTCAAGTTGGCAATCTGTCTCAAATGTTTGCCTTTTATCAAAACGCAAGTTTAAAAGCGAAAAAAATTTATCATAAAGCTCTCTCTTGCTGGTGTAGTTAGGGTAAGCCTTTTGTAAATGTTTTAGCGTGATCCCTAGGGCATGCATTGCTTTCACAACGGGCGCATATTTGACTTTTTCTTTAAACGGATATAGACTTTTGAGACTCACAACTTCTTTACTATCCCCTTTAAAATCCTCTTCTTTTTCTAGAATTTGCTTGCCAAAATAAGGGACTTCAATCCTTGTCAATTCTTTTTCAATGTCTTGGGCAAAAAGATTAGTCTCTTGCGTGGTTATTTGGCATTCATTGCTGACATAGTAAAGCTTATAGCTTGCCAAAATCTTTTGAGCCCGCACACTTGGTTTTAGGGTAACTTCTATCTTTTTTTCATCAAACAACAAACCTTGATGGCTCAACTCACTTTGTAAATCGCTGATGTATTTCTCATCGTTTAAAGAGTGGTAGCTTAATCTCTCTAGCATTGTTAATGCGTCTTTGGTGTCATCGTATTTGCGTTGATAACGCACCGATTCCTCCCCAAAAGGGAAGTATCTAGCCCCCCGCCCGATCAGTTGTGCCTCTTTAGTGGTCGTGGTTTTTGTAGCACTTTTGGCATCGCCCAAGCGCACAATGTCAAAGAGATTGAGGACATCCCAGCCTTCATTGAGTTTATCCACAGCAAAAATGGCACGGGTTTCGTTGTCGCTATCCTCAAGTGTGTTGAGTTTGATTTGGTTATTGGATGCCTCTTTCTCATCGTTGGCGTTGATTTGGTGCGCTAAATTAAAGGCAGTGCGGATATAAGTGGCAATGGTGTTAGCAAAGCCTTTAAGATACTTATGCTTAAAAAACTCTTGGCTTGACATAAACATTTCATTCGCAAAGGTGATATTTTGATAAAAATTCTCAATATCTATTCCTTGCAAATTCTCTAGCATTGCGTTAAAAATCTTTTGGTTGTTCTTAGATTTTTCAATGCTCTCGCTTTTAAACAACACCACGGGCTTTAACTCAATGCCATTTTCATGCGCCAAAAACTCCCGATACACACTCGCTAAACATGCCCCTAAAAGCCTTGTTTCTAGCTTGCGCTCCTCGTATTTAGCCAAAAAAATGCGTTTAGAATACCCGTCCTTGCAAAAACTTTTGAGATCGTATTCAAACACGATCTTATCTTTGTATTTGTCTTGCACGCCTTTATCTTTAGGGATAGTCGCGCTAAACTCAAACAAGCGATTTTCTTTATGGCTTGCAAAAGCCTTGTTAATGACACTCTCCCAGCCCTCTCTTAGCTCTTTTTCCTTATCACTTTTGCTCTTTGTGTCGGCGTTTAAGTGGTGCGCCTCATCGGCTAAAAAAACGATTTTATGATTCTTTAAGTCCTCTAGCGTAAGAGAGTTTTCTTTTTCGTTTTTAAACAAGCTAAAAAGCCCTTGAATGGTGCTAAAGTAGATGTTGATCGCATTCTCTTTGCTATCCTCAAAACGGGTGAGCGCATTGATCTCCACTAGCTCCCCATCTATGTTAATGGGGCTTGCAAAGAGATATTTTGAAGACTTGTCATCGCAAAAATTCGCCTTCGTTTTCTCCACAATCGCGCTAGAATTGACAAAAAAGACAAAGTTTCTATACCCCTTTTTGTAGCAATCCAGCATTAAAGCCGCCATCACAAGGGTTTTACCGCTCCCTGTAGCCATGTTAAACATCAAATGGTTTTTTGTTTTAAGCGTGTCGCTTTGGCTTAGGGCAAGGTAGTATTGCAAAGCCTTGATTTGATACTCCCTTAAAGACTTGCTTAAATTATCCTTAATATGGCTAGGGATTTGAGTTTTAGCGATGTTGTCCGTGCCGCAACGCTTTTCAATCTCTTCGTGCAAATTAGAGATCATACGCCCCTCCATAAAACGCCTTATTCAAACTCTTGGTTTGTGTATCTATGTTGTAACTAGCATCATCTATGTCGCCTAGCGGGATATAATCCATGTTGCGATCCAAACACATGGCTAAAATCTCTTTTTTATCCTCAAAAGACAAGGCTTGAAAGTCCTGATCTGCTAAGGCTTTGTTAATATCTACGCGGTAATCAATGAAGGCAAATTGGCGTAACTTTTCAAAGAGATCGTTAAGCTCCTCCTCACTCTGTGCTTGGCTGATTAAATCCCTGTATGCAGCGTTTAGGCTAGCTAGCTCGCCATAGACAAAGCTCCCCCCCCCCCCATTCTAACGCCTTAGAAACGCCCCCCTGCTCCCCCTCTATCACTTTCTCAAGGCGTTTTTTGGTAACGCTTTCTATGTAATCCATTTGCTCCACTCCCACCCAACGGCGTTTCATTTTATGCGCCACGGCTAGAGTAGTGCCACTGCCGGCAAAGAAATCCATCACCAAATCGCCCTCTTGTGTGGCAATTTCTATAATCCGTTTAAGCAGGGATTCGGGTTTAGGGTTGTTAAAGACTTTTTTTGAAAAGAGAGTTGTTACTTCTGTGGTCCCCGTCGCACTGCTTACAAAATCTATAAAGCTTTTAGGCGGGTTTTCTTTGGGGATTAAGGCGTAATACCCTTTCTCTCTCTCTTGTTTCACTTCCTTAGGGTCTAGCCATTCTTTTTTAACAACAATGTATTTTTCGCCCTTTTCATTGCTATTTTCGCGAATACAAATATCTTGTTTATTCGCGTTAAATGTGTCCAGCGCCCAAGTCCAGCGCCCAAGTCCAGCACCCTTTTTTGGAGGTCTGATAATTTCATAGCCTTCTTTTAAAAGATTTGTGTCATTCTTATAAACCTCTACCTCCTTATTGCTGATTTTTGCCAATTCTTTATCGTAGTCATCTTTGGCAAAAAAATCTTTTGTGATAGGGTTGTAATAAATACTAAAACCTAAATTAGGTCTTGCGTTTAATGTCCCCCCTGCCCCGCCTGTGGTAAGCCCAGCTCCCTCATAGTAAAACTTACCCGTTTTTTCGTCCTTAAAAGCTTTTACTTTTTCCTCTCTTGCGATCTTTCTAATGGGTCTAGATTCTATGCTTTTTGCATAACATAAAATGTATTCGTGATTTTTTTGCAAAGTGTGGGCATCGTTTTGGGCATTACCCTTAAGCCAAATCATATTCCCCACAAAATTCTCTCTCCCAAAAATCTCATCACAAAGCACCTTTAAATACGCCTGCTCGTTGTCATCGCATTGGATAAAGATCACCCCGTCCTCTCTTAAAAACTCTTTGGCGATCTCAAGGCGGTTTTTCATGAAGGTAAGCCAAGTGGAATGGTTAAAGCGATCGTTGTAGCCAAAGCTATCGTTGCCGGTGTTGTAAGGCGGATCGATATAAATCAACTTCACCTTGCCGTAAATGTCTTTGCGTTTTTTGAGTGTGTGTAGGGCAATAAGGCTATTGCCTTTAATGAGTAGGTTTGGATTGCCTTTGAGTGTGTCCTCTAGGCTCACATCACTTGCACCCACCATGCTAAAGTTTTTTAATGCCTTTGGGCTGAA
Source organism: Helicobacter mehlei (assembly GCF_003660265.1). GTDB lineage: Bacteria > Campylobacterota > Campylobacteria > Campylobacterales > Helicobacteraceae > Helicobacter > Helicobacter mehlei. The sequence continues at coordinate 6,058 of NZ_QXQP01000024.1, read as the reverse complement.
TAAGACATCGATTTCGCTTTTGGCTAGGACATTGTTAAAGAAAAGCTCCGTGCTTTTATCCTCATCTTTGCTTTGCCCACCTTTCAGCACCCCGTCTTTAAAGGGGAAGTTTAGGACAACCTGATCGGTGTTTTTTAAAAATCTCTTGTTAGGATAGCCTAAACCTATTTTGTTAGAAAACGCCGTAAAACTCGCATTGAGTAGCTTTAAGTCTAAGAAGTCCAAAAACGCATCTTTTTTGAAGACAAGGCTACGCCCCACTTCCTCAAAAAATCGCGATTGGTATTCCGCTTTAAATTTTGAAGTTTCTAACAAAAATTGCAAAAGCTCTTTGTCGTGGCTGATCGCTAGGGGACGCACCGCTAGGATTGTCCCAAATTGAGTTTTAATGTCCTCTAGTAGGTCGTTTTCTTGCATGGCAATCTTTCTTGCTTGATTGTGTTTTTTGACTAAGAAGGAATATTATAGCAAAGTGTCTTAGAAGTTTTGGTTATGCTAGAATGCCACCTATAAGGGTGTGTTTATGCCAAGAGAGAGTGAATCGCCGTCAAAACAAAATGCGGCATATTTGCCAGAGTGAGATTTCTGCCAAGAAGTTTAAAGCGGATTTTTAGTTGCCTTGTGCTAGAATGAGCGGACAATTCGGAGAGCGGACTTTCGCTCACTAACCACTCTTAGTGGTTGGCATATCTTAGTAAATCCTCACCAAAAGCCCTCAATAAGTCTTCTAAGAATTTTTCAATCTTGCTTGGGTGTATGCCTATGAAGTTGTCTAGGATTTTCGTTGTCAATCTTGGGTAGGTCTGTCCGTTCTTGCCTACCCTTACCTTTGTGATGTTCTCCCAGTGGTAACAGCGGTTGCGTAGGATATGAAACAAACTTAAAACGGCTTCAGCTTTGTGGTAGTGGTTTAAGTGGCTTTTTCTGCCATTGATGAAATGTCTTTTCTTGTTGCTAGGGTCATAGCTTTGGAGTTCTATTTTTGTGGCATCCAAAATGTGTGCCAAAAGCTTTTCTTGCCTAATGAGATAAATCACCATGCCTAAAGTCATTTTAGAGAGATGGCTATCGTGATTAAGAGTGGTTGCCTTGCATGCCTTAAGTGTTTCTGTGCGCATTTGGATCACACGGGGGTCTGTGGAGTTGTTGATCCATTCTGTGTCTTTGGCACTCAGTAAATGGTCTAAAGAATTACGCAAGGCAATCTCTACAAGGGCGATTTTAGGCGTGTATTTGCCGATGAGCTTTAGATTGTCTAAATGGGCTTGTAAATCTCCATTATAAGAGCCCAAACGCTTTAGAGATAGCAGGGTTTCTAGGTCTAACATTTTTCTAGCTCCATTTTCTAATCTTCTTTTTTGCCATCAGCCTTTTGGACTTGGTTTGTTGTTTGGTTTTGCTGTGCTTGTGTCTTAACTATCCCTTCTTAGGCTTTCTACCCCTTGCCTTTTGAGGCTCTTTTGGGCTAGAGGGCTTAGAAGTGCCTAGTTTTTTGCTGTTGCTCTGTTTGTGTGTCTTGTGTAGTGCTTTGTGGGATTTGTAGAGCTTGCGTGTCTTGCCCTTGAGATTGTGGGCTGACTTCATTCTTTGCCCCCCCTTGCCCCCCTTGTGTGTCTTTCTCTTGTGTGGCTGTGTCGGTTTGGTTAATCTGTGTAGCCTCTTGTTCCCTTTGTGCTTGTTGCACCACTCTTGTGTGTGTGGCTGTTGTAGCCCCTAGCAACACCTTTCTAGGCCGCCCCACAGGTCTTTTACCCTCAAGCTCTGCTATCAACATTTTTTTGTTTTTGTTAGACAAGGCTAAAAGGTGCTTAAAACCCTCTTGAATCTCCAAAGCCTCTTCAAACAACCCTAGCAAGCCTGCTTTTTTCATTTTTTCTTTAATCTCTTGCAAGCGTAAGGCATAGCTTGTAATGTCCTCTGTAGAAGTGATGTCAAACATGGTGAGCTCCCTTGATTGTGATACAGGTGCATTATAGCACAAATTAATTAATAAAATTATTTAATTAAATTAATATTAAAAATTAATAAATTATTTAAGTGTTTTAATTAAATAAAATAATTAAAAATAAAAATCAAAAAAGATTTAAGCAATAGCCATAAAAGCCCTATAAATAGGCATTTATACTTGTTTTTGCAAGGCATTGATTAGGGTTTTTGGTGTGCTTTGTGGAGAAAAAATATACTTAAAAATATAACAAATCGGGCACAATTTTTATTATAACTGCGTTAAATTTAACAGATAAATCCTAAAATTATTTTCCTCTATACTAGATACTGCTAGCTGTGGGTTGTTGAAGCGAGAAGCCCACCCCGTCTTTAGCGGGTGGGCGATTCACCACCATAGTAAAATAAAAAAACATAGCAATAAATAACCAATTCTTGCTATACTTTAATCCCAATATTTTCCCGGTTATAGTTTGCATACAAAAAGCGACTAGCATGGGATTAAAAGCAGCAGCGGGTGCATTCAAATCACACGGCCACCACTTGAGTTCTCCTATCGCGCAATTCATCGGTGGTGTGCTAGAGGGTGCGGTTCAAAGCAACTTGGGTAATGAAACCAGCGCACGCGAGCAAAAAGACCGCATTAAGCGCACACGGGAGGAACATTTAAGTGAGGGCAAGAGTGCCTACAACAAACACATTGCCGACACAGAACGCAAATTGCAAAGGAAAATGTAGGGCAACAATGGATTACAAACAAGTTTTTTCCAATGCAGAGTATTTGCTTGATCTTACCATTAGAATGGCGCACCACAGCACAGCCATTGAGGGCAATTCTCTCACGCAGAATGAAACAGCAAGCATTTTAGTAGAAGGCTTTATTCCCAAAGCGATGAGGGAAAGAGAATACTATGAGGTGAAGAACTACCAACAACTCATGCCATTCTTGCTTGAGAGCCTAGAAAATAAGACACCCATAGACAATGAGTTGATTAAGAAAATTCACGCCATTCTCATGCAACATCTTATTGACAACCACGGAAAGTTTAAGACCATTCAAAATGTCGTGTTGGGTGCAGATTTTGAAACAGAAAAACCTTATAAAATTCCCATGACGCTCAAAGACTGGTGTGATAACCTTGCTTATCAGCTTAATCTCTCACAGAGTGATGATCACAAGCTTGCCATTATCATGGATGCCCATATTAAATTTGAACGCATTCACCCTTTTAGTGATGGGAATGGGCGCACGGGGCGTTCTTTAATATTTTATAGCGTGCTAGAGCACAATTTAATGCCCTTTGTGATCACCAAAGAAGTGAAAGATACCTACATGCGGGCTATGCGTGCAGAGAATACACAGCAATTAGTCCAACTGGCTAAAGAAGCACAGGCAGTAGAGAGAAAGAGGATAGAGAGTTTTTTGGAACAATATAAGCATCGCGCAGGTCAATGGAAACTATAAAGAACAAACTGGAGGTAAGAACATGATTGAGCTAGACAGACACGAGGAACAAGAAGACTCTTTGAGAGTCGTGGCCGAGATATTTGAAACGACCGACCTTTTAACCAACCCCACAGCCTCTAAGACAGAAAATGCGTTTATGCGCCTAGCGGGTCTTCTAGGGCTTTATGACTTCAAAAACGAGGCGGGCGATTCAATTGGAGCTTTCTCTAGGCTTTTGATAAGCTTTGTCAAAAAAGAACACGGGATAAACATTGGTGAAGAGCTCCAAATGCCACCTTCTGCTCTTGTCAAGGCGGATCAAAGGCTCATGTTTCTCACATCCGAGCCTAACAACAAAAGCATTGATCCTAGCCACCACAAAAGCACCATCTGCTTTCGCCTTGAGAACAAAAAGGGCAAATACTATTACCGCCCACTTACAAGCAAAGATGAGATGCTTTTTAAAGGACTGATGGATAGTTTCAATGCCTATTGTTCCAACCCTAACTGCTCCATGAAAGTAGATAACACCATCATCTTTAATAGCAGGTGGCTTAATGCTCTAGGGCTAACCAATGAATATCTTTTAGAACGCCTGAAAAAGAAAGAAGCCATATTACTTTATAACGACTACGAAAATGGCAATGTCCGGATAACCTTTACCCCACGCGTACAATTTTACAACTTCTTGCAAAGCCCTGATTGGAGCAAACAAAGCTATACGCAAAGAATGCGCTCCCTAGAAAAAATTCTACACATCAAAGGGTTAGTGCCCCCACCACTCCCAAGTCTTGGCGAAAAAGTGGCTAGTGGCATAGATTCACTCAAAGTGGCGTTGGGATTAAAGCTCTATTGAGTGGCTTTGGGCTTAAAGTGTGAGTGGCCTTGATTGTGTTAGTATACCTGCTTTCTCAAGCAACAAAGATGATTTTTAACATACTTGTGTTAGCATAGCCTCTATAATCAGCAGTTGGAGGTGAGTGTGCCTAGCTTAAAACACACACAAACAGGGATACAAGGGATTAAACCACAACTAGGCATAAGCGAGGAAAAACGCGCGCAAATAGTGCAAGAAGCCCGCATTGCGTGCCGAAAAAGACTAGATAATCCACGCATTTTGGCGGTTTATAAAAGGTTAGCGGACAAGTAGATCTGTAATTTTGATTTATATCAACCTTGATGAGGCGATTAGTATACACGATGAAATAGTGGAATTAACTGGAGGCTTAAAAGCAGTAAATCCCGTTAGCATAGGTTATCTTGGAAGTGCGCTTGAGCACATTAAAAATGATGATTATTACCCAACATTTGAAAGCAAAGTGGCGCATCTTTTCTTTGCGTGTGTAAAATTCCACCCATTCCCTGATGGAAACAAAAGAACAGCTGTTTATCTTTGCACGCATTTTTTCCTTATTAATGGGTATGTATTGATAAACGAAATAGAGGAAAAATTAGAACAGCTGGTGTTAGATGTGGCTGAGGACAAAATTTCAAAAGAAGAATTGGAAATGGTCTTTAAAACTTTAGCACAACAATCCAAAAACGAACAACATACACCGACACATAAACGCTTGTAGCATCTTTCACATCAGCACCCAAAAGCTACTAGCCCCCTAAGCCCAACCCCCAGCTACTAGCCCCTCGCCCCCAGCCACTACCTAGAAACTAGCCACACCCAAGCCCACAGCTCCAAAACCAACCAACTGCAACACGAGAGAACCCCCAGCTACTAGCCCTTTTGCTTAAAGATTTGTATCCCGTGGCTTATTGGGTCGTCCTTGACTTTATAGCCCAAGCAAATGGCAATAACGCCAGCAAAAAGAAAAGATACAAGAGAAAGCCACAATCTTCCAACACCATTTTGAACAAAAACCGCTACACTTTAATAATGCAATGGAGGTTTTAGAGAGTTGCGGATTTAATTCTCTCTTTAGCGCAAATAGTGCATAAACGCCTCCAAACAATACCAATCCTAAAACAGACCAAGCAAAAATGTAGCGCATCACATTCATTGACACAACCAATGTTGAGCGTTCATTGTGGCGCAAACAAAAGAAAAATATGCCATATAGCAAAACACCAAACAAAAATTCTATTAGCTCGTGGGGCTCATCGGCATTAAACCAAGGGCGAAGGGGACTAAATAACTTTGCGATTTTTGCTCCTTTGATTTTAATGCTATATTTTACCCCACTAACCTTAAGAAAAAACTTAAACCGATACGCCCGCAAAATAGGGATTTGCCAAACCTTAAGCTTAAAAGTGCCGTTTTCACACCGCACCCCACGAAGCCCCTAAAATAGGGCACTCACAAAGGCAGTTGCAACAATGAACGCACGCACGCACATGACACGAGGCAAAACCCCACTGCCAAACAAGGCCAAAAACAGCGCACAGATCCGCCAACCCCCCACAACACCCAGTAGGCAAAATCCCACGAAACCCCACGATAAGGGCATTTCTAGGCATTTTATCCCTCGTCCCTAACCCACACCAACCGCCTAAAATAGGGCACATATCGCTTAAACCCCTCTAAAATGCCCTACAATCGCTTTGACCCCCAAAAGAATACCCGACATAGCACCCCCCCCTCATCTTTTCGTTTAACGAGGCTTCTACGAGGCTAAAAACGCCATTGTTTCTCTCAAGCCACGATTGACATGCCAA
>NZ_QXQP01000023.1 GCF_003660265.1 Helicobacter mehlei | reverse complement strand
GCTCTAGCTGTGGGGCACTCAAAGAGGATTTAAGTCTAAAAGATAGGGTTTTTCATTACCCCTCTTGTGGTTTTTCTTTGGATAGAGATTTGAATGCAAGCATTAATATTCATAGAGGGCGGGCTCACTCTTGGAGTAGAGGTGCTTTAGACCCGCCAGTGGCCAAGCCTTGTTGGGACCTTCAATTCTCTAGCTTTGTTTGTTAAAAACTTATAGGTGATCACCTGTGTTGATCTCTATGATAGGTTGCGCAATCGGCCATAACAAGAATTTGATAATAAATTTGGTTATAACGAGCCCAGCACCAGCGGAAGCTGACCATCTAAATACAGCAGATACAGAATCATAAAATAATAAAAACATTATCGAAATTAAGATGAGTAGTATTTAAAAACAACGCCACGCCTCCGTGGAAAGCTTTGTTTTGCTGGAAAATGCTAACGCCTCGGTCAATCATTTAGAGATTGTCAAGCAACAATTAGCCACGCTAGAAAAGAAAATTGATTTGGGTTTGGGCCATGTTAAGCAAAATGCAAGATAAGAAGTGGCACAATAATCCTAGCGGGCCCGGTTGCCCGGGCTTGTTTGCTAATTTAGTGGCTGGCTTAGAACCACTAAAATCGCTAGGATTATTAATAATCGCATGCGGTGCTCCTTTCTGGGGAGCGACCCACAATCCCCGTTCCCTCAAAAGTCCAAGACTTGATACGCCAATAAGCCAAAGAAACACCACACGCTGTGCCACACTCTATTATACCCTAAAGTTCCCCCCATGCAACAAGATATCGTAATACTAGGCTTGGCCCTCAAAGAGTATATGCCCTACTTTTTTATTTGTCCATTGGACTAAGCACGGCCATAGTGGGGGGGGGGATTGGCCACATCGGGGTCGAAGTGGTGAGCGATTATGCGCTAAAGATTTTGGAGAAGAAGTTAGGGGATAAGAAGTGATGTGTCGTCCACTTCAAAGAAACCCCGCCAATGCGGGGGAACTCTAGCGTTTTTTGCCCTTATCATTTGAATTTCAAAACGAACTTGAGCCTAAAAAAGAGACTTTAAGGCAAAATGCACGCATGCATGCATGCTTGTACATGGCGAGCCCCTTTCTATAGAACCCTCCCGCAAAATATTTCTGAGTAGCTATCACTTTAGAAAATATAGTTAAGATTGACATACCACACATAGCGTCTGATATCTTTTATATCTGCTGTAAGTTTTTGGGGGATCATGGGAAACTTGATTCCGGCTTGGAAGGCCACATGTTCTTTAAAGCGGATTCGCCCACCTGCATTAAAAAGAAACTGGAAACCACTATGAGAAAAACTATTGTAACTCCAAGTATTACCCGCTAGTTGGATACCCCCCACTAGACCAATAGCAAAGGAATCTGCGGGGATGATATTAACAATCATATCTGCCGCCCCACCATAGGTATAAACATCCCATTTGCCCCCAGTGGGTTTCTTCCCAAACTTCTCCCAAATACGCCAATCATCAAAGAGAGCACTATTGTCCCAATCAAAGAAGCCATAAATCTGTCCGCCAAACCATTTATTGGCAAAGCCAACACCCCCCACTTGTGCGCTTAGACCGTAGAGCGAGAATCCGCTCGATAGGGCCTTCTTGTATTCGCCTCCCCCACCCTTACCTTGTTGGTAGCCAAGCCCTAGAAAAAAGCCATTTTTCTCGCCTGCTTGGACAACCTGAGTGGCACCCACCACCATTAATGCTGAGAGCACTAGACTCTTTGTTTTGATTCCAAAAACCATAAGACTCCTTGTTATCAATTAGGGTATTGCAAGAAAGCTAAAAGTGTTCCAATACCTTAAATTACCTAACCCTTTGTTTCAGATAGTAGCCAACAATCTATGCCTCCCTTAAAAAAGAACATCTTTATGGGGGCGACGTAGAAATGGGTTGGATGAGTTTTTTATGCCAGAAAAAGCTAAGAATAAACCTTTGCGCCAAGAGTAGCCCTTTTGGAATGCGCTTTTCGCCCTTTTTAACCGCCAGTTTGGCAACCATAACACCTTGCAAAATTACTTTGCAGGGGGTGCTTTTGACTTGCTCTTTAATTTCCTAGACAATACCACATGGACTTTTGGGGGTTTTGTCGGAGGAGCGGGCGGGGGGAGTGTTTGGAAGTTGCCTCATTACTCCTACGTTAATTTCCAATTTATGATTAATGTGGGTTTGCGCTTTACATATGCCTATACAAGAACTCTAAATGGGAGCTACAATGGAATAAACGCATCAAATGGCAGAAGATCATCAATGGGCTAGAGGTGGGTGTGCGTATCCCTACAATTAGAAGTTATAAAACTTACCAAGATCTTGTAGTGTTTGTGAATTATACATGGGGAACATGCTGGGGAACTTTGCGCAACTGCCACAAGCGATATTTGACTCTGATCTAGCCACTTTTTAAATCGATTTTGGCTTTACCAACCTAGAATAGCCCATTATTAAGAGATTTTTAGGATCAATACTAAAAGATTGCTCCACTCAAGTTTCAATGATCTTGGGTACGATAAAATAGCCTTCTTGAGCTTTAGGGGCGTGTTTTAAAATGCTTTGTGGGATGCTAGGATCGCAAAAAGGGACATCCTCTCTTAGAGGCGTGCTCTCTGTCTCTAAACTCTTAATACCCTCTAAATCTAGGGTACTCAGATTATCCATAAAGCCCAAGACCTCCTCTAGGTTTTGCTTGAGGGCTTGTTTGTCTTGGGGGAGTTCCAACATCGAAAGTTGGGCCAGTTTGTCTAGCAACACATCATCAATTTGCATGCCTGTCCTTTTTGCTCCATTCTAGCATGTTTTAGGGTGTGTAGATGTCTAAGTGAGATTTACGCTTTAAAAAAGCCTTGAGATCATAGATGAAACCTTGATTGAGCAACAGCCCTGATAAATCCAAATCTGCAAAACAGCGATGCGCAATGACCAAAATCACCGCATGGTAGGTGGGTTCTTGGGGCAAGGTTTGTAGGGCGGTGTTGTTAAAAAGTTCTTGCATCAGCACTAAATCCACAAGCGGATCGTAAATATCCACCACACAGCCCAAGCTCTCTAGGTCTTGTTTAAGCACAAGGCTTTGGGAATTGCGTAAATCATTGCAATTTTCTTTGAAACTCGCCCCCAAGATCAACACCCGGGCGTTTTGGATGGGCAGTTGGCGGGTGCGCAAGAGTTTGACTATTTTGTTGGCTAAAAATGTGGGCATGGCGTTGTTGATCTGGCGGCTGGCACAAATCAAGGCAGGATCATGTTGCACCCGCCTAGCTAAAAAACTCAGATAGTAAGGATCGATGCTGATACAATGCCCGCCCACCAAACCCGGAATAAAGGGCATAAAATTCCACTTGGTTTGGCAAGCCTCCAGCACTTCGTAGAGATTCACCCCCAAGCGATCTAAGAGCATCGCCATGTCGTTGATAAAGGCAATGTTTAAATCTCTTTGGGTGTTTTCTAAAATTTTAGCGCTCTCGGCTACTTCAATAGAGCTAACTAGGTGGGTTTGGCAAATCACGCGCTGGTAGAGCTGGTCAATATAGCGCGCACTCTCTAGCGTGCTCCCAGAGGTGATTTTGACAATCTCGCTTAAAGGGCGTGCATCGCCCACATTGATACGCTCGGGGGAATAACCCACAAAAAAATCGTGGTTATAGCGCAGGTGGCTAGCTTGCTCCAACAAAGGCACGCAAAATTCCCGTGTGCAGGTCGGATAGGTGGTGGATTCATAGATCACGATGCCTTGTTTTTGCAAAAAAGAGCCTGCTAGCAAAGAGGCATTTTTAAGCATGTTTAAATCGGGCTGGTTATGCGAATCGACAGGTGTGGGCACGGCGATAATGAAAACATCAACCCCGCTTAAATCTTGGGGATAAGCACTTACTTGTAAAAGGCGTGCCTTTAAAAAATCTTGCTGGCTAGCTTGTTGGTTGCGATCATGCTTGCTTTGTAGTTCCTCTATGCGTTGCCTAGAAATATCAAACCCAATGGTTTTAAAATGTTGCCCAAAGGCAAGAGCCAAGGGCAACCCCACAAAGCCCAAGCCTAAAATGCCTAAAGTGGGACTCTCTTTAAACATCCGCCACCACTTGGGCGACTTGTTTTAGCTCTAAGTGTGTCAGATAGGGATTTAAAGGCAGGCTTAAAATTTCTTGAGAAACTCTCAGAGCGTTAGGGAAGTGGCGATCAGCATAATCCAAATGCTTTAGGGGGGCTTGGTGGTGTAAAGGCTTGGGGTAGTGGATCGCACTGGGGATATGCTCTTGGGTCAGTTTAGCGATGAGTTTAGCGCGCTTGGGGTGCAAGATGGGGTATTGGGCATAAATATTAAAACGGGTAGAGTGATCAGAATCGATCCTATCTAGGGGGAGTTGTAAGCCCAGTGGTTCTAAGAGCTGATGGTAAATCTGGGCTTGGGCATGTAGGGCTTTTAGGTGGTTAGCATAGTACTTGAGCTTGACTCTTAAGATACAGGCTTGCATGGCATCTAAGCGGGCATTGAGCCCTAAATAACAATGGTTGTACTTGCCCTTTTGCCCATGGACGCGCAGGGCTTTGAGTTTGTCGTAAAGATCGCCATCATCACAAAAGATCGCCCCCCCGTCGCCATAACAGCCCAGTGGCTTAGTGGGGAAAAAACTGGTTGTGAAAATATCCGGTTTGCCCGACCCTTCATAGGGGGCTAAAAAACTTTGCGCCCCATCCTCAATTAAAAATAGGTTGTGGGCTTTAGCAATCTGGCCCAATGCGTGGCGATCGCTAGCTAGACCAAATAAACTCAAGGGCACGATGGCTTTTGTCCGGGGGGTGATCGCATGCTCAACTAACAAACTATCCATTTGGTAGGTGGCTGGATTAATATCTACTAAAACTGGCTTAGCTCCCAAGAGCAAGAGCATTTCAACAGCGGCAATAAAACCAAAGGCAGGCGTGATCACCTCATCACCCCTAGTGATCCCACAAGCCAAAAAGGCTAGAAGTAGGCTAGAGGTCCCGCTAGAGGTCCCTAAACAAAAGGCAAAACCTGCCCGTTTGGCTAGGTCTTGCTCCAAGTGTTGCACCTCTTGACCCAAGATGTATTGCGCACCCCTAGCCCCTTGTAATAACGCCTCCTCAATCTCTAGGGCATGCTCTTGGTGCAGGGTTTTTAAGTTGTAAAAATCCAAAGGTTTAAGACTCAAGCAGGCGCACAACCTGATCTTCTAAAATATAGACACTCCCATCAAAACTATCTTGTGCGCGGTTATTGACAAAGTTTAAGGGCTTTAAGGCCTTATCCACAAAGCGCACAAAACGCGCCGGGTTTCCCTTGACCATGCCAAAATCCGGGACACTTTTAGTCACCACGCTCCCAGCGGCCACAAAGGCATAAGCCCCAATGCTCACCCCACAAATGATCGTGGCATTAGCCCCAATGCTACACCCGGTTTTTAATAAGGTGGGCACAAAAGCTGATGAGGGGGTTTTAATAAAACTCCTAGGTCTTAGCACATTGGTAAAAACCACGCTAGGACCAATAAAAACTTGATCTTGGCACTCTACCCCCTCGTGCAGACTCACATTGTTTGAATCTTGCTCCCCGCCCCTATGGACACTCTAGGACCAACCACGCAATTTTGCCCGATACTCACATGCGCCCCAATGTGTGTGTACTCGAGCAAATGGCAAAAATGCCAAATCCTAACCCCTTCTTGAATACAGATCGAATCGTCTAGGTAGCTAGAGGGGTGGATAAAGGCACTGGGGTGAATCTCATTCACAACATAGAGCCTTGTGGCATAAGGGGTGGCAATCCTCATCGGGTTTGGAAGGGCTTAAATGGCGAATCGCAGAGGCTAGCACAACGGCTGGGCGGACCACATCCACGCCATACCCCTCATCATTGAGGATTTGTTGGTAACATTTGGTGTGTAGGTTATCAAACTCACTACTAAAATCCACGTCCTTACCCTCCAACACCAGCGATCGATAAGCCCCGGTTTGTTGCAAGCCAAACCGACTCGGGTTAATGGATAAAAACCAAGAAACCTTGGCATGCTCTAAGCTCAAAAGCCCGCCGATACAATCAGGCTCATGGATGTACACCGCATTATCCACCACGTCTCCAAAAATATCCAAGAGGACATCAAAAAAATGAATCCCAATGTTGGTGGCTAGCCCCCCGCTTTTATCCTCATCGCCCTTCCAAGAATTAAAATACCACTTCCCACGCAAGACCAAGTAAGTTAAAGAGATGTGGTAAATCTTGCTGGGGTCTTCTTGCAAGCTGGCTTGGATACTATTTTTAAGATTGATGATATTGGGGTGCGTGCGCAATTGCAAGATGTTAAAAACACGGCGGTTATATTTTTTCTCTAAAGCCTTGATCTCGTCCAATTCATTGGGGTCTAACACTAGGGGCTTTTCGCAAATGGCATGAATTCCATGTGAGAGGGCAAATTCAATGTGCTCAAAATGCAAATAATTAGGCGTGCAGATCGCCATAAAATCCAAAAATTTATCTTGAGCTTTGCAATCTTGTAAATACTGGTGTAAGTCAGCTAGACTGGTGAAAAATTCACAATCCAAATAATATTGATCTAAAACGCCCACGCTGTCATGTTCATCTACTGCACAATCGAGCACATGCCCGGTCTCATAAATGGCTTTGATATGTCTGGGGGCGACAAACCCCCCTACCCCGATGATCCCAAATAACATGCATGCTCCTTGATGGCTTGTAAAATATGCAAGGCACTTGCACCCTTGCCGAAATGATTCATGTTAGCAAAACTAGCTTGACCTTTGGTTAAAAGCTCTTGAGCCTTGCTGGTAATCAAGTCTGCATGCGCGCCCACCAAGATTGCCCCCCCCATCTCTAATAATTCAGGATACTCGCTATTTTCACGCATCACCAAGACCGGAGTCTCTAAAAAACAGGCTTCCTTTTGCAACCCGCCACTATCGGTGAGCACCAAGCGCGCATGGGTGAGCATGTAGAGGGTTTCTAGGTAGGATAGTGGGGGCAAAAGAGAGACATTCTTAAAAGATAAGCCATATTGTGTGAGTGCACGCTGGGTTCTAGGGTGTAGGGCTAAAAAAAGGGGCATATTTTGAGCCAAACACTCCAAAGCATTTAAGATACTTTGTAAGTTATCTTTGTTGTCAATGTTACCCGCCCGGTGCAAGGTGGCAAAAATAAAAGGCTTTTTTGTAGGTTCAAAGGGGGCTTTTGGGGGGTAAGCTTTGGGGGCAAAATAGCCCACATTATCTAACATCACATCCCCACTATGATAAATTTTTTGCCCCGGGCGTTGCTCTTGTTTTAAGCATGCATAAGCACTGGGTGTGGGGCAAAATAAAAGCGTGCTGAGTTGATCGGTTAAAATGCGGTTGCGCTCTTCGGGCATGCTTAAATCCCCACTCCTCAAGCCCGCCTCAATGTGAATCAAGGGGATTTTGAGGCTATGCGCGCACAACGCCCCAGCCAGCGTGGAGTTGGTGTCCCCATAGACCACAATATAATCGGGGCGTTGGATTTGGCAAAACTCTTTGAGTTTGGCAAACATAAAAGCAATGTGTTTTAAGGGAGTGAGATTAGGAGAAGCTTGTGGGAGGGTGTGCAAAGGTGGGGGCAAATCTAACTCTTTAAAAAAAGCATCGCTCATGTCTGCCCTAGAGTGTTGGTTGGTGTGGATCAAAAATTCTTGTAAGGTGGTGTTGGAATCTAAATAAGGATCGCTTAGAATTGCTCGGTGTAAGGGCTTGCTCTTGATAAATTGGGGGCGTGCCCCCACAATGCTGTAAAGAATCTTAGAATTGGTAGGAAATCTCAAAGCGGGCGTTAAAACCGGGTTCTGGGAGTGCCATGCGGATGTGCCCGGCTGTGGCGATCATGTCATCATGGGGCGCGTCCGCACTAGCTTGCCAAACAGAGGTCTGATTGACATACTGCTTGTTGAAGATATTGTTAAAGACTGCGCTCAAGAGCAAACCTTTCATGCGTCCATGGGGAGGCGACCAATTGACAAAGATACTACTCACCCCATAGCCGGGTTTGTGGATTTTCATCGTGCCATAACCCGGATAGTAAATGCTATAGCCATTGTAATACATGTTGGTAACAAAGCGGCTAAGCCATGTCAGGGTGAGTCCGGCTCTTTGGAAGGTGTAGTCAGCCTTTAGAATAACCACATTCCCATAGGTGGCCGCTAGCGCATAGGTATCGGCTAGCAAGTCGTAACTGCCCCGTTTCCCATAGGGGTTAGCCACGGTCGGCCATGAGCGTGCAAAAGAGAAAGTCCCCACAAAGCCCTTATAGCGGACATTCCCGCTGAGCTCATACCCAAAAATCGTGATGGTTTGGGGCAGATTACCCGTCAAGTTTTTAGCCGTGGCATTCCCGCCTCCATTTTTGGAAGTGTCCTGCCCGTAGGAATTGACGAAGTTATTGATCACTTGGTAGAATGCCGCCCCACGCACATTAAAATAAGGGCTGTTATAGTCAATGTTAAATTCTGCATTCTGCCCGATGGTAGGCTTCAAATTCTTTTGGTAAATCACGCTTGGATCGCGCATCAACACCCCATCCCCGGGCAATGCGCCTTTGGTTACATAAGCATAGCTCACCTTCAAGCCCAAAGAATCAATGGGGTTATATAAAATGGTCGCACTGGGGCTAAAACCAGAGGTCAAGTGGTTTTGCCCGTTTTTGTCTTTTAAAAGATAAATATCATAGCGCGTGCCCGCCCCCACAATGAGGTTTTTTAAGAAGTTATAGTTGGCTTGCATATAACCCCCGATGATATTGCCTATGGCATAGGAATTTTGGGGCAAACCACGATAGACCGCATTGGGTGAGCTCATGTTTTGCTGGTATTCCGTGCCCGGATCAACATAATAATGGCGGTAAGGCAAGCCCGGACCGGTGGGGTCATTAGGATTGACATTGCCCTTATAAAGCCCATTGCTCCCCCTAGGCAACCCCGAAAACACGCTCAAGTTTTGGTAAATCGCACCATATTCAAAGACATTCCCATAATCTGCACTAATGGGATGCTGGACCTTAACATTCACCCCAGAGTTGATCAAATAAATATTGCGCTCCAAAGTCCCCTCAGCATCGGCATTGCCCAAAGTCCAGTCATTGGCACTAGTGGATGAGGGAGCCATGTCGTATTCGGGGTATTTGGGCACCCATTGAGTCCCCACATTCGTGATGTCATACCCTCCCGTTGCTAAGGGTGTGATCGTTCCTTTTGTGCATTGGCTTTGATTAGCTTGGCACCAATCTTGCACATTGGCGATATAATCCTGATTGGTGGGTTCTTGGGAGCTGGGTAAAAAGGGATTATTGACAGGGTTATAATGCCCGTTACGCACGCTCAAAAAGGCGGTGGAGGTGATTTTGGGCTGATTGAAGGTGTCCCCACCATCGTGGTTAAATTTGAAAGAAAGGTTATTATTGGAGTTAATGGTGTGGGCTAGCTCTTTACCAAAACTGATCACAAAGGGGGCGGGTTGGGTGCCCGGGTCATTAGCCTTGCTGAGTGCACTTGTGGTGTTGGGGCGCAACAAACGAGTCGAATTGTAACGAGTCATGTTGTAGCTAATGGTCAAGCTGTCCTTATCGTTGAAGTAGGCGTTAAACTTAAGCAGGACATTATTTTGTTCGCTAGGACTGCCGATCACCTTATCGCTAGCAAAAGGATCTTCTAGATTGTAGGTGGGATTAAAGAGATTTTTCATCAAGTTATTCCCATCGCGGTAATAAAAGATATTTTGGTGGGTATAGTAGCCCAAGATGTCCCACTTTTCAGCGCGGTAAGCCGCAATAGTGTTAAAGCGCATCCCAAAGTTGGTGTAAAAACTGGCTGAGGCACTGCCCCCGTAGTTTTGCCCTTTGCGTAAAAAGTCATTAGCCCCGATAGTCTCCATCGCCATTTTTCCTGCAATCGCGCCTGGTCCTGCAGAGGCACTAGCCGCCCCCTTGATCACCTCAATTTCTTTGAGCATGCCCGGATCGATGACCGTATTAGCATCATGGTGGAAGATATTCCCATTTTGGGCGGCCCCATCAATAGTTACCCGGAGCAGGCGGCTTTCCATGCCCCGCACATAGATTTTTTGCGCCATCAGACCGCCCCCAGCGACATTGATATCTGCCCGGGTCCTAAAAAGGTCATTGACTTGGTTGCTTTGGCGTTGTTGCAATTCTTTGCGCTCAATATACATTTTGTTGTTATACTCAAAGGTGCGCTCACCCAGAGTGGTGACCTTGCCTAAAGTGTGCGATTCTTCAGCCAAGAGTGCATCTGCTCCCACTACACTTAAAATACAAAAAGCGTGTGAAAAAAGACAAGGATTTATATTGGTTTTTGGTCGATTTTTTATAGAAAAAACACCAAAAAGTTTATTGGAAAATTTCATTTATTAATCCTATGCAATTTGGTAATACTATGTGCATTCTATAGCATAGAACCTTATAATTTATTGAAAAAATGAAGAAAATAATACGGAGTGTCCATCTAAAAAACACCCCTTAAGATTTTTAGACAAAAAGTGTGGGCAACTTCAATACCCTAGCCCTGATCGGGCTTGCAACGCACTTGTGTGATGCTCTGCCCCCCTAAACCATAATTATCCGTGCTGATCTCCTCAATGATCACCACCGTGGAAGCAATGCGATCACGCTTTAAAACTTTGGCGACTACTTGGGTAACCTCTGCAATCAAGGCTTGTTTTTGCTCTTTGGTGGGTTGCCCCTCTTCTTGGGTGATTTTGATATTGATGAATGGCACAATGTTCCTTTAGTTGATTAAACCTGCTTCTTTTAAAAACCTAGAAGGCTCATAGTCTCTGCCCCTGAGCTTGTCTGTCTTGGCATAGCACAAATAGAGGTGATCCTTAGCCCGCGTGGTGGCGACATAGAATAAACGCCGCTCCTCCTCCAAGCTCCCCCCCTGTTTGGCTAATTTGGTGTTGGGGAAACGCCCCTCCATCAAATCGATCACATACACTTCTTCAAACTCTAGCCCCTTGCTGGCATGGACACTGAGCAAATGCACTCCACTCCCCTCCATAGCCTCCCTAGAGCCTAAAACCATGGCTTGTAAAAAGTCCTTCAAACTTGGGTAGGGTTGGGCTAATTTGACCAAGAGGTCTAATTTGCGTGTGATCTTTTCCTTGGCTAGATCAAAACGCCGCTCATCCAAACTCCCATCTTTGTTTTTAGAACGCTCCCTAGCCAAACCCTCTAAAATGTCTTGGAACCATGCTGTGGCAATGATATAGCCCAAACTCTGCGCACTAGAAGTGTTTTTGTGTCCTTTGGCTAGGGCAAACATGCCCCCTAAGAAGCGCGCGCTTGGGGGCGTGAGTTTGGGGTGGGCTAAGAGGGGGTGTTGTTGGAAGTCCGCCCCCAAGTTTTCAAAGCGCATGGTATTTTCTTGGGCGATCACCTCCCCAAATAAGCCCATTTTAGCACTAGTGGGGTAGGGGTTTTTGCCTTGTGGGTTTAACAAGCCTTGACGACTATCCCCTCGACCTAGTGTCTGCAAGGCTTGGTAAATCTCGTGGGCTAGGGCACTGCCCACACCCGGGGCATAGCTTAAAATATGCATGGTGGCGACCATATCTTTGCTATGGCTTAAAAAAGCGCACACATCTAAAACTAAACGCACCTCTTTACTCTCAAAAAAACTCAAACTCCCCTTGCGTCTTGAGGGGATACCCAGCTCGCGTAAAGAAGCCTCGCACCCATCGGCACTCGAATTATTGCGGAACAAGATGGCGACTTCTTCATAATGCCCCCTTTGGGCGATATTGCGCGCAATGCTTTTGTATTGCACAAACAACTCTTCAAATCCAAAGACTTGGGGTATGGAGGGGTTGGTTGGTTTCATCACCTCCAAACTCTTGGGGTAAATGCGTGGGTTGTGGGCAATAACTCTATTGGCTAAATTCAAAATGGCTTGAGAGGAACGGTAATTTTTAGTGAGGGTGAAGATACGCGCTTTGGGGTATTTGTGGGTGAAGTTGCCAATGATGGAGATGTCTGCCCCATTGAAGGCGTAAATGCTCTGATCGTAATCCCCCACACAAAAAAGACTGGGGGCATTCAAGGCATCTAGGATCGAATCTTGCAAAGGATTGGTGTCTTGGTATTCATCGCATAAGATTTCGGCAAAGTGCTGGGTGGGGGCGATGTCTTGGCGGTAAAACAAGAGCAAATCATTATAGTCCATGTAGTTGTGGGCGCGCTTGAGGGCGCAAAATTGTTCTAAGATGTCTTCATAATACGGGCTAAAATCCTCTTGATCGGGGTTGCGCTCAATTAGCCATGCACTAAAATCCAAAGCACTTTGCGCGTTGGTGTAGAGAGAATAGAGATTGTAAAGGTGTTGGGGCGCATAAAAGCCCTCTTGCTTAGATAGGCTATGATTTTCTGCAATGCTCTTGAGCAAGATATGCAATTCTTTAGGCTGTTTGAGGGTCAAATCAGGGTATTTTTGCTTCAAAAAACGCAGGGCTAGGGCATGGAAAGTGCCTGCTTGGATATTTTGGGCATGCGCACTATAAAGAGCTAAACGCTCCTTCATCTCAATACTGGCTTTATTGGTGAAAGTTAAAAGTAAAATCTCTTGGGGATGCACCCCTTGTGCTAAGAGGTGTAAAATCCGCCCCACAATGGTGGAGGTCTTGCCCGTGCCCGCTGAGGCGATGATGAGGTTATGCCCCAAGGGGGCTTGTGTGGCTTGCTGTTGCTCTAAATTGAGTTGCACGGGCTATTTTTGGGCGGCCTCGACTTCAATATTCAAGGTAACCACATCGCCAATCTTGGCTTTGCCCACTTGGGGGGCAAATTTAAAATCCGATCGCTTGATCTGACCGCTCAAAGAAAATCCGATTTTTTCCTTGCCATCTTGTTGGACAACCCCCCCGATCTCGGCTTTTAACTTGACTTTCCTGCTCACCCCGGCAATGCTGAGCGTGCCCTCAACCTGGCCATTTTGGGCATTGATTTTTTGGTATTTCTCCATCACAAAGTGGATTTCAGGGTATTTCTCCACTTTAAAAAAGTCATCGGTGCGCAAGTGGGCATCGCGGTTTTGGTTATCAGTATCCACAGAGGCGACCTTAATGATGGCTTCTAGCTTGTTAAAAGTGTGTTTAGATGGATCAAAGTCAATCACCGCACTATAATCCTTAAAATCCCCCATAACACGGCTAATCTGGAGGTGCTTGACCTTAAATCCCACATGGGTATGGGCTTTGTCAATTTGATAGGGTTTGGCTAGTAAGGGATTAAAAAGCACCCATGACAACAACGAAAGACCGATTATTTTTTTGCTTTTTTGCATCTTTTCCTCTCTTTTTACAAAAATGGGCGTGGATTATAGCATATTTGCGCTAAGGGTGCATTTGTTTCAAACGCTCTTGGGCCGCCCCTTGTGTGTAGAGTTTGGCTTGGATCACCTTTTGGTAAATGGTGCGGGCTTTTTGGAGATTTTTAGGCGTGCCCATTCCCCTTTCATAGTAATAACCCAAGTGATACAGGGCGGTTGAGAGGGTGATGCGTTGCCATGAGTTTTCGGGGAAATTGGCTATGTTTTTGAGATCCAAAGAGGCTTTTTTGGGTTGCTTGTTGAGATCGCGCACGACTTCTTGGAGCATGTGGAAACCTTGAGCTTGGCTTGCTGGATCGGTGGCATCAGCATCCATCATCGCCAAATGCATGCGCGCATTCAACGCCCCCTCACTGACCCCGCGCCCGCCTTGATCATGGTCAAGCTGGATGGCTTTTTCAAAATAAAAACGGGCCTTTAGATTGTCCTTTTTAATACCCTCCCCATTGAGATAGGCCTCACCCACAATCTCGCTACCCCGCACGCTCCCCAAATCGCTGGCTTGTTTGTAAAAGCGCAGGGCATCTTCCGGGGAATATTCCCCGTAGGTATCACCTTCTTCAAGCAAGGCACGCACTTTGGCATTGTTTTCATCGACAAACTCCGCCCCTAGAGGCAGACTCAAGAGCAACAGCACAGCGCAAGCTTGCGCACAACATTTTAAAGCACGTAGTCTATCCATGTAAAACTCCTCAATGGGATCTTTGGCGCATTTGTAGAATCACCTGTGCGCTCTGTTGGGCAATCGCTAATTCTTCATTGGTGGGTACGCGCAAGATAGACACTCCATGTTTGGTGTTTAAAGAAGCAATACCGGATTTTGGGGTGGCATTGGCTTTTGTGTCCAAATGGATACCAAAATTTTCTAAGCCCGCACACACCGCCTCTCTTAGGCGCGCGCAATTTTCCCCCACACCCCCGGTAAAGAGCAAGGCATCCACGCGCCCCAAAGCAAAGGCATAAGCCCCCACATATTTTTTGATGCGGTAGGCATAGATGTCAAAGGCCAGTTGGGCTTTTGGATCGCCTTTTTCAATCATCGCCTCAATGCCCCGCATGTCGTTGTTCCCACACACCCCCTTAAGCCCACTTTGTTTGTTAAGCATGTTGGTGGCTTGTTTGATGTCGCTATGGGTCAGCTCCATGATGTATTCGATTAAGGCTGGGTCCATGTCCCCCGAGCGCGTCCCCATCACCAAGCCCTCTAGGGGGGTTAAGCCCATCGAGGTATCCACACTCTTGCCACCTTTGATCGCGCATGCGCTCGCGCCATTGCCCAAATGCAGAGAAATTGCATTGAATTGATCGTAAGGGATATTTAAAAATTTGGCGGCTTCTTGTGCGATAAAGTGGTGGGAGGTCCCATGGAAACCATAGCGGCGTAATTTATGTTGTTCATAGAGGTGGTAGGGCAAGGCATAGACATAGGCATGGGCAGGCATGCTTTGGTGGAAAGCAGTATCAAAGACCGCCACTTGGGGGAGATTGGGCACTTGCTTTTTTAAAGCCTTGATCCCGGCTAGATTGACTGGGTTATGCAAGGGAGCTAAAGGGCAGAGTTTTTCAATGTGCTCCATAACCCGATCATCAATCAAAGTGGGGTGGATAAATAAATCCCCCCCTTGCACCACGCGGTGCCCCACGCCATCCACATGCTCGATATTGCGTAAAATCTGTAGCTCTTTGAGGACTTCTTGGACCTGTAACAAGCCTTCTTCGTGGTCTTTAATGTGGAGGCGATCTTGGATACACGCATGCCCGCCCGGGGCGTTGATTTTAATGCGCCCATATTCCTCGCCAATTTGTTCGACCAAGCCTTTGGCCAAAACAATGCCTTTATCCATGTTGAAAAGCTGGAACTTAATGGAGGAACTGCCTAGATTTAAAACCAGTATGCGCATGGGCTATCCTTGTGCCTGAATAGCGGTCATGATAATGGTATTGATCACATCTCCGACCAAACAACCCCGGCTCAAATCATTCACGGGTTTTTTGAGCCCCTGCAATACAGGACCAATGGCTAAAGTCTTGGCCGTCCGTTGCACTGCCTTATAGGCGATATTGCCCGCATCCAAATCGGGGAAAATAAAGACATTGGCCCGCCCGGCTACGGCACTTCCGGGCATTTTCTTGTTCCCTGTTTTGGGATCGATAGCCGCATCAAATTGCAAAGGACCATCAATGAGTAGAGTTGAATCCAAAGAACGGGCAATCTCCACCGCCTTAGCAACCTTATCCACATCGGGACCCTTGCCGGAGGTCCCGCTAGAATAAGAGAGCATGGCAATTCTGGGCTCAAAACCAAAACTCTTGGCAGTCGTGGCAGAGGTTAGGGCAATTTGGGCAAGTTCTTCGCTAGTGGGGTTGGGGTTGATCGCACAATCTCCAAAGACATAAACTTTTGTATCTAGGCACATAAAAAACACGCTAGAGACGATCTTGACCCCGGGGAGGAGTTTAATGGTTTGTAGTGCTGGGCGCACGGTTTCAGCCGTGGTGTGGGTCGCTCCGGAGACCATGCCATCAGCATGTCCGCCATAAACAAGCATGGTCCCAAAGTAAGTCGGGGTTTTGATGAGCTCTTGGGCTTGCTCTAAGCTTAGGCCCTTAGCTTGGCGTAGGCTATAGAGAGTTTGGGCTAACTGCTGTGTGAGGGGGGAGGTGTGGGGGTCTAGGATGGGGGTATCTTTTAAATCTAACCCAAGCTTTTGGGCATCTTGATAGACCTTGTCGGGTTGCCCTAATAAAATGACCTTAGCCACTCCAAGTTGTAAAATCGCATGCGCAGCTCTTAAAATGCGCTCATCTTGGCTTTCGGGTAAAACAATGGTTTTCACATCTTTTTTAGCGCGTGCCAACAAGCCATGTTGGAAACACACCGGGCTCACACATGTAGAGTTGGCTTGTTCTAAACTCTCAAAAGCATCTTTGGTGGGTTGGGCGTTGAGATTAGCTAAGATCAGATCGGGAAGTTCTAAGGCTAGACCTGATGTGAGCAAACTCAAAGGATTTAACAAGCCTACATTTTTGAAACTGGCATGGGCAAGCTGGACCTCAGCGGCTAGGTTAGGACTAGGCAACAATGCATTCACCACAACCAAATTAAGGTGTTGGGCGATGGTGTCTAGTAAGCGCGAATCAAAACTTTGCAAGGGCTCAAAACAAGAGGCCACCACCACGACATAATCATGGTAAGTAGCCAAATTTTGGTAAATTTCTAAAATGTCGGTGAAAACCCCCTCATCTTGTTTGGCCAGCCTCTCTAACACCTCTGGAATGCCCAAGCCACAGACTGCCTGAAAATTCTCACAATCTCCTACCGGTGCAAACAAGGCGACACTCTTGCCATGTGTTTTGAAGAGGTCTTGTAAATAACGGATGGCTTTTTCCTCTAAACTCTTGGGTGTGTGCAACAAAATCCCATGACCCATGCTGATCCTTTTTGTTTTTGTTTATAAAATTGATTATAGCCAATATGGTAAATGTTTTACGCCTTGTGGGCTTTAGCCTTTAGATTTTGTAGATATTTGACACAAGCTCTAAGAGTTGGTTTAAGACTTGTGAGGGGCATTGGTTGGCGTTGAGAGTGTGGGTCGCCATGCGTGCATAGAAGGGATGGCGTTGGGTGTAGAGAGTGTGGAGCTGTGTTGTATTTTCAAATAGAGGGCGGGGGTTGCTATCTTGCTGGAGGCGCGCTAGGATCACCTCAAAATCAGCGTGCAAATAAATGATCTCCCCCAAACCTTCTAAAGGATGGAAAATGGGCATGCCCCCCCCCGTGGCGACCACAAGGCAAGTTTGCTGGCTAATTTGCTGGATAAGCCGCCCCTCTAATCCCCTAAAATAATCCTGCCCATGCTTCAAAAAAATCGCCCCAATGTCCAAACCTACCTCTTGACTAATGGCAACATCGGTGTCTAAAAATCCCCAATTTAATTTTTCAGCCAACAAAGCCCCTAGCGTGCTCTTCCCACTCCCCATAAAGCCCACAAGCCAAATCTTAGTCCCGTTCAAATAGCTTTGCCCCCAAATACTGCCCGTGAGTTGCCTTTTCGATCTCAATCAGGCGGTTGTATTTAGCGGTGCGTTCGCCCCGTGTGGGGGCTCCGGTTTTAATCTGTCCGGTGTTCATCGCCACGCTAAAATCAGCGATAAAGGTATCCTCACTCTCCCCACTTCTATGACTCATCACGCAAGCATAACCCGATTTTTGGGCTAGACGCATGGTCTCTAGGGTTTGGGATAGGGTCCCAATTTGGTTGGGCTTGATTAAAATCGCATTGGCTAGGTGTTGTTTAATGCCTTGTTGTAAAAGTTTGGGGTTAGTTACAAAGAGATCATCGCCCACTAATTGCACCTTGTGCCCAAGTTTTTGCGTGAGTTCCGCCCACCCACTATAATCCTCCTCAGCTAGTCCATCTTCGATCGATACAATGGGGTATTTTTGGAGCAAATTAGCATAATAGTCAATTAGCCCACCCGATTCTAAAACCTTGCCCTCACTTTTTAGCTCATAACGCCCCTCTTGGCTGTAAAGCTCACTGCTAGCCACATCTAGGGCTAGGGCAATTTGTTCCCCGGGTAAATAGCCGGCCTTTTCAATGGCTTTTAAAATCCACTCCAAAGGCTCAGTATTGTTTTTAAAATCGGGGGCAAACCCGCCCTCATCGCCCACGCCCACGCTAAAATGCGACTCAGCCAACATCTTTTTTAAATGCTGATAGACCTCCACGCTAGCCCGCAATGCCTCCCTAAAACTCTCAAATTTTAAGGGCATGATCATGTATTCTTGGAAGTCTAGGCGGTTATTGGCATGCGCACCCCCATTGATGATATTGAGCATGGGCGTGGGCAAGATGCGTGCGTTGATCCCACCTAAGTAGTTGTATAAGGGCATGTGTAGCGATCGCGAACATGCCCGCGCTACTGCCAAAGACACGCCCAAAGTGGCATTCGCCCCCAAATGTGAGAGATTAGCCGTATTGTCCAAGCCTAGCAAGATCGCATCGATCTTAGCTTGGTTAAAGGGGTCTTGCCCCACTAGGGCTTCTTGGATCGCATGATTCACATGCGCGCATGCCTGCAACACCCCTTTACCTAAAAAACGCCCCAAATCTTGATCGCGTAATTCCAACGCCTCGTTTTTGCCTGTGCTCGCCCCACTGGGCACAATGGCTAGCCCCATGCTGTGATCGCTGAGCACCACCAACGCCTTTAGTGTGGGCTGTCCTCGGCTATCCAGCACCTCATACGCACTCACTTCTGTAATTTCCATACAAATCCTTTCAAAACCCCCATTTTAGCAAAGATTAGAAAATCCAAAGAGAGCTTAAGATAAAATAAGCAGAAACTAAGGACACGCAATGGACTTCCCCCCCTTTGATTTGGCTTGGCAACAAATTTACTACCAAATCTGGAAAAGTAGGGGCTATTTTGGAGTGAGCCCAGATCGACCCAAGAAATTTGCGATCATGATGCCCCCGCCCAATGTAACCGGCAGGTTGCACATCGGGCACGCGCTCACCATGAGCTTGCAAGATATTTTGGCGCGCTTTAAACGCATGGATGGCTATAGCGTGCTTTACCAGCCCGGTTTGGATCACGCCGGGATTGCCACCCAAAATGTGGTGGAAAAACAGCTTTTAGCCCAAGGGATGACAAAAGAGCAGATCGGGCGAGAAGGCTTTATTGAAAAGGTTTGGGAGTGGAAAGAGCAATGCGCGCATGCCATTGTGGATCAATTGCAAAGCTTGGGGATTTCATGCGCATGGGATCGCCTGCGTTTCACAATGGATCGCGGACTAGAAAGAGCGGTCAAACTCGCCTTTAAAACTTGGTTTGATCGGGGCTTGATTGTGCAAGATACCTATATGATTAATTGGTGTTGCAAAGATGGCGCGCTAGCTGATATTGAGGTGGAATACGAACAAGAATTAGGCAAGCTTTATCATCTGCGTTATCCCCTAGAGCAAGGGGGTTTTGTGGTGGTGGCGACCACACGCCCAGAGACTCTTTTTGGAGATGTGGCTTTAATGGTGAATCCCAAAGATGGGCGTTATGAGCACCTCATCGGGCAAAGGGCAATTTTACCCCTAAAGGGGCATGCCATCCCCATTATTGCCGATGACTATGTGGATCCAAGTTTTGGGAGTGGGTGTGTCAAGGTGACCCCGGCTCACGATCCCAATGACTACGAGGTGGGGCAAAGACACCAGCTAAAACCCTTAGTGGTTTTTGATGAAAAGGGCATCTTTAACGAGGAGGCTGGGGAATTTGCCCACTTGGATCGCCTACAGGCACGCCCCTTAGTTGTGGAGTCTTTGCAAAAACAAGGCTTTGTGGAAAAAATTGAGGAGTACACCCACCAAGTGGGCAAGTGCTACCGGTGCAATAGTGCCATTGAGCCCTATATCTCCAAACAGTGGTTTTTAAAAAAAGAAGTGGCGCAAGGCTCCATTGAAAAAGTCAAACAGGGCCTTAGCACCTTTTATCCTGCCCATTGGCGCAATAATTACAATGCGTGGATGGAAAATTTGCGCGATTGGTGCATTAGCCGGCAACTTTGGTGGGGGCATCGCATTCCCGTTTTCACTTGCGCTCAAGGACACCAATTTGCCAGCGTGGAAAACCCCATCACTTGCCCCACTTGTGGCAACGCAGAATTTAGTCAAGATCACGATGTGCTAGACACTTGGTTTAGCTCCGCGCTTTGGGCGTTTAGCACTTTGGGCTGGGGGCAAGAGAGCGCACCCGAGTTTAGAGAGCAGGATTTACAAGATTTTTACCCTAATAGTGTATTGGTGACCGGCTTTGATATTTTGTTTTTTTGGGTGGCACGCATGCTGTTGGCTGGGGAGAGTCTATTGGGCAAATTGCCCTTCAAACATATCTATTTACACGCCCTTGTGCGCGATGAACATGGCAACAAAATGAGCAAATCTAAGGGCAATGTGATCGACCCTTTGGAGATCATTGAGCGCGAGGGGAGCGATAGCTTACGCTTTGCTTTGGCGATGTTGTGTGTGCAGGGGCGGGATTTACGCCTAAGCAAGGATACCATCACCCAAGCACGCCATTTTACCCACAAACTCTATAACGCCAGCTTGTTTTTGGCTAAAAATTTGGGCGAGGTAGGGGGGGATTTAGCCCACACCCCCAGCACGCCCACCACCATGCTAGGGCGTTATGCACAATCACGCCTGAATGCCACCACTAAAGAGGTGCGCACAGCCTTAGAACAATACCGCTTTAATGATGTGGCGACCTTGCTTTACCGCTTTTTGTGGGGCGAGTTTTGCGATTGGTTTGTGGAGTTTTCTAAGGGTTATAAGCAAAGTGGCGATGCACCCCTAGTTTTTGGCGAACTGGTTAGCATTCTCAAGCAGGGCTTGCAACTCTTACACCCCCTCATGCCCTATAGCACCGAATACCTCTACCAAACCCTAAGCGGCACAAGCTTAGAGCAAAGCCCCTCAATTATGCTGAGTGCCTATCCCAAGGACACCCAACAAGATTTGGAGCTAGAGGCATGTTTTGATGCCATTAAAGAGGCGATCATAGTCCTAAGGCGGATCAAAATCTTACTCAATACGCCCATCACCCAAGCCTTTGTGCAAAGTAAAATCCCCCTAGATTCACAAGCCCTGCACTTGATTGCCAAACTCTCTAAGATCGCTTCTGTCCAAATGGTGAGTCAAAAGCCCGCCCAGAGCTTAAGCGATGTGGGTGAATTGGTGAGTGTGCATGTGGATTTGAGCGGGATTGATGTGAGTGCACTCATCAAGCGTTTACAAGCCCAGCTGGACAAGCTAGCCAAAGAAAAAGCCAAGCTCAACCTAGATAATCCGCACTTTTTAGCCAAAGCCCCTAAAGAGTTACTAGAGAGTCTGCAGGCGCGTTTGGCTACAATCACCCACAAAGAAGAAGAAATCCAAAGAGAACTAGACTTGCTACAAGCTTAATAAAGGAAAAATATGTTTGAAACTCTCACCCAATCTTTTAAAAATGCACTAGGCAAAATCCGCTTCCAAGACGATCAAAAAGCCTTAGAAAAAGCTTTAGAGGAACTCAAAAAAGCCCTACTGAGAAACGATGTGCACCACAAGGTTGCTAAGGAATTGGTCAAAAACATTGAGGTCAAGACCAAAACTAAGGGCATTGGCAAACAACAATTTTTAGATTCTTTGCAAGAGAGTTTATTAGAGATTTTGAGTGTACCAGGAGGGGCTAGTGGCTTTGTCTTTGCTCCAAAACCCCCGACCATTGTTTTGATGTGTGGCTTGCAAGGGGGGGGTAAAACCACCACTTGCGCCAAATTGGCTAACTACCTCAAAACCCGCCATAAAAAAGTCTTGTTGGTAGCTTGCGATCTAGAACGCCTCGCAGCCATCGAGCAATTACAGGTTTTGGGCGCGCAGATTGAAACCGAAGTTTTTTGGCAAGAAGGCTCAGTGGTGGAGATTGCTAAGGGGGCATTAAAACGCGCCCTAGAGGGGCAATTTGATGTGATGATCGTAGATAGCGCGGGGCGTTTAGCTATTGATAAGCCCTTGATGGCAGAGCTTAAAGCCCTCAAAGAGGTGCTCAACCCCTTAGAAACCTTTTATGTCGCCGATGCGCTCAGCGGACAAGATGGCGTGCGCAGCGCACAGACCTTCCATGAGGAAATCGGGCTTAGCGGTGTGATCTTAAGCAAGTTTGATAGCGATTCTAAGGGGGGGGTGGCATTAGGCATTGCCTACCAGTTGCAAATCCCCTTGCGTTTTATTGGGCATGGCGAGAAAATCCCCGATTTAGATGTGTTCATTCCCGATCGCATCGCAAACCGTCTCATGGGGGCGGGAGATATTGTGAGTTTGGCAGAGAAAACCGCCAGCGTGATTGATGCCAAAGATGCTAAGGAACTTTCTAAAAAACTCAAAAAAGGGCAATTTGGCTTTAACGACTTTTTGGAACAAATTGAGAAAATCAAAAAATTAGGCTCGATTAGCACGCTGGTGTCCATGATCCCCGGGCTTAGCAATGTGGCAGGCGCGCTCAAAAATACCGATTTAGAAAACTCCGCTGAGATCAAGAAAATTAAGGCTATGGTCGCCTCCATGACAGCTAAAGAGCGCGATAACCCCAGTATTTTAAATGGGAGTCGTAAAAAGCGCATCGCTTTGGGGGCAGGGTTAGAGGTGGCTGAGATCAACCGCATTTTAAAACGCTTCGATCAGGCCAGCCAGCTAGCCAAGAAAATGAGCTCAAAGGGTGGGGTGGCTAACTTACTCCAAATGCTCCAACAACAAGGGGGGGGGGGGTGGTTAAGAGATAAAAAATCTAACAAATAGGGGCGTATTTGTGGTTTGTTCTATGCCCTCCGCATCATATTTAAGCCCCTCCTAAGCTTTAAAATCCTATAATTGCGTTTTGCCAAAGTTAAAGCGGTTTAAAAATCCGAAGGTTTAAAGACCGAAGCGGTTTTAAAAA
>NZ_QXQP01000022.1 GCF_003660265.1 Helicobacter mehlei | reverse complement strand
GGACTGGGTGTTGATTTCAATCTCGCCTAAAGATTTTTGGGTGCGCTCGGCTAGTTTGCGCACCTCATCAGCCACCACCGCAAAGCCACGCCCATGCTCACCTGCCCGTGCGGCTTCAATGGCGGCATTCAAGGCCAATAGTGTAATTTGATCGGCAATGTCATTGATAACCACCACCATGTTTTTGATCCCATCAGATTGTTCGATCACCTCTTGGCTCTTGGTGTTGATGCTCTGCATGCTCTGGCTAATTTGCTCCAGAGCACTAGTAGTCTGCTCTAGGGAGCTAACTTGTTGCTTAGAAGCCTCTTGTAAGCGGTTGCTGGTTTGGTTGAGCGCATCGGTTTCTTGGTAGAGAGCGTGGGCGACATCTAAAGAGTTTTTGAGCGAATGGACAATACTCTGTTGCAAGGTATTGATGTCATTGGCAAGTTGTAAAAACCCGCCATTTAAGTTTGCAAGATCCATGCCCTCTTTAAAATCATTGCTGGAGTAGGCTTGGAGGGCATTGCGGATACGGCTAAACATCTGGCTTAAAAAGTCAAAAAAAGCATTTAAATCCTTGCCCAAGCGTTGGAGTTCGGGATTAGCCGCATAGGCTTGGATGCTTTTACTAAAATCCCCCAAATGCGCACCACCTAAGACATTTAAAGCGTCTTTGGAAAAATGTTGGTCGGCCTGGAAGTGCTCGACCGCTTCTTTTAAATTGTTTTTTAAGGCGCGTGCCATGTCACCCAACTCGTCTTTGGATTGCAAATTCAACTCTTCGGGCTCTTTTTTGACACGGTAATTCACAAAAGCAAAGAATTCTTTAAGCGAACTGCTCAACAATCTAATGTTGCTAGTGATTTTACGGTAAAAGGCATAGTAAAGCGGGACCACAACAATAATCAAAAAGAGCACGACGATGAGTGCATAGACATAGAACTTTTCACTCAAATCTTTATCAATGGCTTGAGAAATCGTTAGGGTGCGCTGGGCGATGTTGTCTGTGTACATCCCCGTGCCAATCCACCAATCCTGGGTGCCCGCGATCTTTTGAGCATAGGAGATTTTAGGGACATCGCGCGTGCTCCCATCGGGCAAGGGTTTAGGGAACACATAATGCACAAAACCCCCATTGTTCATGGCTACTTTGTGGAGTTCTTGAATGATATAAACCCCATTCCTATCTTGCATATTCTTAAACCTAGAAAGATCGCCCTTTAAGTTGGGCATTACAAAGGGCACATATCCTTCATAGACAAAGAAGTAGCCCGATCGATCCTTTTCAAAGCGGAAATTGGTGATCATATCAGTCACAATCTTCTTTTTCTGCGCATCTGTAGCATGGGGGATGTCTTTAAGAGCATTAGAGATACTAAAAGCCAAAACATCTACAGAGAGTTTAATCTGCTCTTCTAAGAGTTCTTGCAAGTCATTGGCCACGAGGCGATTGACATGGGAGACTGATCGCTTGTTATTGTGGTAAAAAAGCACCAAAACGATGAAGATTGCACCCATCGCAAGACCCCAAAGCACTAAAATCTGTTTGCCTAAAGAAAACGAACGCACAGACACTCCTCTTGATATATTTTAAGATATGTGGCTAGAGTTGCCCAATTGTAATCTTATCATCTAGGACATCAAAAATGAGTTTTTTACCCCCTAAAGTAGTGCTGTCTGTTTCTAAAAGAAGCGTAGCTAACCTATCTTCCACTTCGTCGTATAGAGCCCGCTTGAGGGGGCGTGCGCCATAGATGGGATCAAAACCGCTCTTAGCGATGTACTCTTTAGCGCGATCGCTCAAAGCGATTTGTACGCCCCGCTCGCCTAGCTTGTCTTGGATTTGGGCAAACATCAAATCCACAATCTGCACAATGCTTTCCATGTGCAAAGGGTTGAAGATCACAATCTCATCTAGGCGGTTTAAAAACTCGGGTTTGAAATAGGCTTTGAGAGCTTCTTGTACCATCTTTTGCTTGTCGTATTCCTCGCTCAACTCCATGATCTGATCGTTTTGAATATCATAGGCTTTTAACACT
This sequence comes from Helicobacter mehlei, assembly GCF_003660265.1. GTDB lineage: Bacteria > Campylobacterota > Campylobacteria > Campylobacterales > Helicobacteraceae > Helicobacter > Helicobacter mehlei. The sequence goes on along the minus strand of NZ_QXQP01000022.1, from coordinate 20,916 downwards.
TCTTGTTCAGCCTTGTGCTTGGCGTGTACATTCTCTAGCTCTATGATCTTGTCGCTGGCGATATTACTGGTCAAAATGATAATGGTGTTTTTAAAGTCCACCACCACGCCCTTATTATCCGTGAGTCGCCCATCGTCTAACACCTGCAAGAGCATGTTAAACACCTCCGAGTGCGCCTTTTCAATCTCATCAAAAAGCACCACGCTATAGGGGCTACGCCTCACCGCCTCAGTGAGTTGCCCCCCCTCTTCATAGCCCACATACCCGGGAGGCGCACCCACCAGACGACTCACCGCGTGCTTTTCCATGTATTCGCTCATGTCCAATCTGATCAAATTCTTTTGGCTATCAAAGAGAAATTGGGCTAAGGTCTTAGCGCTTTGGGTCTTGCCCACCCCACTAGGTCCTAAGAATAAAAAGCTCCCAATGGGTTTATTAGGATCGCTCAAACCCGCCTTATTGCGCTTAATGGCTTTAGCAATCGCGCTAATGGCTTGGGGTTGCCCGATCACGCTCTTAGCTAGCTCCTGCTCAATGTGTAAAATGCGATCCTTTTCCTCTTGCAACATCTTTTGTACCGGGATTTGGGTCCACTTGCTCACAATGCGCGCGATGCTATCCTTACTCACAGCGTGCTGTAACAAGCTCCCATGCTCTTGCATGCGCGCCCATTGCGCTTCTAAATCGCGCACCGCCTGCTCCAATCTAGGGATCTCGCCATGATCAATTTTAGCCGCCCTTTCAAACTCCGATTGGCGTTTGGCAAGCTCAGATTCGCGCTTCAAGCCCTCAATATTGTTCTTAGCCTGCGCGATGTCTTTGAATACCCGCCTTTCGTTTTCAAATTGCGCCTCTAGGCGTTGCTTCTCTTCTAGCGCGTTGCTAAGTTCTTTTTGCACCTCCTCTAGGCGTTGCTTGTTGCTGGGGTTCTCCTCCATCAAGAGGGCTTGTTTTTCTACTTCTAGTTGTTGCACTAGCCTTTTGGTGTGGGAGAGCGCGTAAGGTTCGGATTCGATTTGCATTTTCAACTCGGCAGCGGCCTCATCGATCAAGTCAATGGCTTTATCGGGCAAAAAGCGGTTGGTGATATAGCGGTGTGAAAGCTTGGCGCTGGCCACTAACGCGCTATCAGTAATGCTCACATTGTGGTGGGCTTCTAAACTCTCTTTGAGTCCTCTTAGAATTTGCAAGGTTTCATTCACGCTGGGCTCCTCTAGGGCGATGGGCTGAAAACGGCGCGTGAGCGCGCTGTCCTTTTCAAAGTATTTACGATATTCTTTAAGCGTGGTCGCCCCGATGGTGTGCAACTCCCCACGCGCTAAGGCAGGCTTTAAAATATTAGCCGCATCCATGCTCCCCTCAGACGCGCCCGCGCCCACGATGGTGTGGATTTCATCAATGAATAAAATCACATTGCCCGCTTTTTTGACCTCTTCTACTACCTTAGTTAAACGCTCCTCAAATTCCCCCCGATACTTGGCCCCGGCAATGAGCATGCTCATATCCAACATCACCACTTGCTTGTGTTGCAAGGATAAGGGCACTTCCTTTTTGGCGATGCGCTGGGCTAACCCCTCCACAATGGCGGTCTTACCCACTCCTGGCTCCCCTAATAAGATGGGGTTATTCTTGGTCTTGCGAATCAAGATTTGCATCATGCGCAAAATCTCTTCATCGCGCCCGATCACCGGGTCTAGGATGTTTTCTAGGGCTTTGGTGGTCAAATTGATCCCGTATTTTTCTAGAGCCTCTAGGGTGGCATCATCGCTAGCTTGGGTGATTTTAGCCCCCTTGCGCAACCCCTGCAAGGTTTTAATCAGTTCTGAAACATCTAAGAATTGCTTGAAATAATGGCTAAAAAGCTCCGCATTGGCGCTAATAAAACTATCCACCGCCACAAATTGATCCCCATTTTTCACGCTCAAACCCAAGGCATTGTGCAACGCGTCTAGAAGATTCTTGCCCAAACTAATCCCCTGCGCGCTCACGCTCGAACTCTTGGGCAAGCTGTCCACCACACTTCTAGCCTCTAACTCTAGGGGTGTTTTCTCCACGCCCATTTTGATCAAGGCATGACTTAGTAAAGATTGGCTATTGCTCAAGAGCGCCCAAAAAAGGTGGATGGGTTCGATCTCTTGGTTCTTGGCGTGCAGGGCTAGAGAGAGGGCTTGATCCAAGCTTTCTTTAAGCTGGTGGGTGAGTTTTTCAAAAATGTTGGTGCTTGGCATAGAGTTCCTTTCTATCAAAACCCAATTATAGAGAAATTTGATAACACTTTGGCAAGAGCATTGGCTGGATTAGATCAAGAGTGCACTCACCCCTACAGCCAAAGCCCCACCCACTAATGGTGCGATGAAGGGGATATAGCTATAGCCAAAATCAGCCGAAACTTTTAAGGGCAACAGGGCGAGCACGATTCGCGGGCCCATATCCCTTGCCGGATTGATGGCATACCCCGTTGTTGCCCCCAAAGAAAGCCCAATAGCCCACACCAACAAAGCCACCGGCAACGCCCCCAAACTGCCTAGCCCGATTTTGGCACTGGGGTCTTGGGTGTGGATGGAAGGATCGCTAAAATGCACGATCACAAAGATCAGCACAAAAGCCCCCACTAGCTCGCTTAAGAAATTTGAAAAGGGTTTTCTAATGGCTGGCTCGGTGCAAAAACAAGCCCGTTTAAGCCCCTCATCTTGGGTGATCTTAAAATGCTCATAGTAGATTGCATAAACCAACACCGCCCCCAACATCGCGCCCAAAAACTCCCCAGCTAGATAGGCTGGCATGCTGGCTAAGGGGATTTTGCCCAGCAGGGCTAAACTCAAGGTGACTACGGGGTTTAAATGCGCCCCACTATGCGGGCCAGCCACCACCACGCCCACAAAGACCCCAAACCCCCAAGCAGTGGTGATCACCATCCACTGGGCTGCCCCTGCCCCCCCGCATTTAGTCTTTTCCAATAAGCAGGCCGCCACCACACCATTACCTAACAAAATCATCAAGGCTGTGCCCAACAGCTCATAAATAAAAATCTCCATACTCATCCCTAAAGCAACCAGTTTTTAGAGGCTTGTACCGCCTTTTGCCAAAAATATAACATTTCTTGGAGTTTGTGGGGTTCTAATTTGGGGCTAAATTGCTGGTCGGTGTGCCACAATTGCTGGATTTGCTCCAAATCCTCATAAAAACCCACCGCCAAGCCCGCTAGATAGCCTGCCCCCATCGCTGTGGTTTCCACATTTTGGGGGCGGATAATATTGGTGTTACACACATCGGCTTGGATTTGCATGAGCAAATTACACGCGCTCGCCCCCCCATCGACCCGGATTTGTGAGCAACTCCGACCCGCATCTTTTTCCATTTCTTTAATAATATCATGCACTTGGAAGGCGATCCCCTCTAAAATGGCGCGCGCAATATGCCCATCGGTGCTCCCACGGCTAACCCCAAAGATACTCCCCCGGGCATATTGATCCCAATAAGGCGCGCCCAAGCCAGTTAAAGCGGGCACAATATACACCCCGCCATTATCCTCCACTGTGCTAGCCAAATTTTGGATGTCTGCAGCTGTGCGGATCATTCTGGCCCCATCTCTTAACCACTGGATAGCCGCCCCACCCACAAACACGCCCCCCTCTAGAGCATAGCTCACTTTGCCACCAATTTTCCATGCAATGGTGCTAAGCAAGTTATTTTGGCTAGTCACGCTTTGTTGCCCAGTTTGCATGAGCAAAAAGCACCCCGTCCCATAGGTGTTTTTGACCATGCCCGGCTCCACGCACATTTGCCCGAACAGGGCGGCTTGTTGATCGCCTGCCATCCCAGCGATGGGAATCTCGCATTCCACCCAACGCGTGGCGGTGTGCCCGTAAATCTCACTAGAGGATTTGACTTCGGGTAGAATTTCTTTGGGGATGCCAAAAAGGGCTAAAAGTTGCCTATCCCACTCTAGGGTGTGGATATTAAAAAGCATGGTGCGGCTGGCATTGCTTGGATCGGTAAAATGCACCCGTCTTTTGGTGAGGTTGTAGAGCAACCAAGTATCGATCGTACCAAAGCACAGATCGCCTTGCTGGGCTTTTTGCCTCGCCCCCTTGACATGGTCTAAAATCCATGCGATCTTGGTGGCTGAAAAATACGCATCAATGACCAGCCCTGTTTTGGCTTGGATCATCTCTTTGTGGGTCTTTTTGAGTTTTTCACACACATCGGCGGTGCGGTGATCCTGCCACACAATGGCATTGTAAATGGGCTCGCCCGTGTAGCGATCCCATAAAACCGTGGTTTCTCTTTGGTTGGTAATCCCTAGAGCGGCGATATTTTTGGCATCTAAGTTAGCCTTAGCTAAAGCCTCTGTGAGCGTGGCGATTTGGGTTGCCCAAATTTCTTTGGGATCGTGTTCGACCCAACCGGGTTTGGGGAAAAATTGGCTAAAGGGTTTTTGCGCCATCGAGATCACCCGCCCTTGTTTGTCAAAAATGAGGGTGCGTGATGAGGTTGTGCCCTGATCGAGTGCCATGATATAATGATCCATAAATCTCCCTTATTCTAAAATGTGGGTTTTAGCTAGTGCCTGAAACTGCGCGATCTCTTGTTCTTGTTGGCTTGTATCCCAGCCAAAATGCGCGCCCATAAATTCCCCCACTCCCTCAGAGCACTCAAAGGCGGCACGCGCATCTAAAAAGAGCAAACGTATGCGTCTGGAGAGCACATCCTCTAGGCGGTAAGCCATTTCATATTGCAACGCCCACAGCACTTGAGCGTAGGTATAGGGGTAGTTGGGGTGGATTAAGCGGGCTAAATGGGGGTTAGCATTCTCTAAGTCTAAGATCGCTTGGGCGTGTGTCCCATAGACTTTTAAGCGTGGGTCTAAATCTTCGTTGGTATAGCCATGTAATTTGAGCGTGCGTGTGCAACAGGTTTTAGCGGGCAAAAGTCCTTGTTGGATACACGCATCTAGGGTTTCTTGTGCCATGTGTCTGTAGGTCGTCCATTTGCCCCCATTAAGATGGACTAACCCACTGGGTGCAATATAAATTTTATGACTTCGTGAGAGTTTTTTAGTCGTGCGCACTTTAGAACTTGCCATCAAGGGTCTAAGCCCCACAAAGACGGACAAAACATCTTTTCGGGTGGGTTGTTGCTCCAAATATTCCCCCAAAGTGTTTAACAAAAAATCGATCTCTTCGGGCAGGGCTTTAGGTTCTAGGCTCACCTCTTGCACGGGGGTATCGGTTGTGCCCACCAGCAACTTACCATGCCAAGGAATGGCAAATAACACACGCCCATCGGAGGTTTTAGGGACCATTAAGGCATGCTTGGAGGGGAGAAACTTTTGATCCAAAACCAAATGAATCCCCTGAGAGGGGGTGATGTGGTTTTCTTGGGTGCTAGGATCCATGTGGTTGATCGCATTGGTAAAAACCCCCGTGGCGTTGATCACACAGCGCGCCTTAAGGCTGATTTCTTCTTGGCTGATTCGATCCGCAAACACCACGCCACAAACTTGGTTGTTTTCAAAAAGCAAGTTTTTAACTTGGGCGTAATTTAACAACAACGCGCCATGATCGTGTGCGCTTAGAGCCAAACTCAAAGCCAAGCGGGCATCGTCAAATTGCCCATCATAATAGCACACCGCATGCCGGCATCTTTCTTGTTTGACCCCCTCTAGGATTCCTCGAGGCTTAAAAATCACATCGGTGCCGTGCAGTTGTAATTTACCCGCCATCAAGGCGTAGAGTTTGAGTCCCAAGCCATAAAAAAGCGTGCTTGATAAATGGGCACAAGGAATCACAAAGCCTTGTGGCGCGCACAGATGGGGAGCATTTTGCATGAGCGTCCCGCGTTCGTGTAAAGCTTCATAAACTAGGGAAAAATCCCCTTGTGCCAAATAGCGCACACCTCCGTGTAAAAGCTTGGTGGAACGGCTAGAAGTACCTTTGGCAAAATCATGGGCTTCTAACAATAGGGTGTGATACCCTCTGCTAGCGGCATCTAAAGCCAGCCCTAGTCCGCTAGCACCCCCCCCAATGATGATCACATCCAGTGAGTCTGGAAGTTGTTTTAGTTGTGCTGTTCGTTGCATGGTACTCTCTATTGCAGTGCTCTATGGATGATTATAGCAAAAATTCATCCTAGCTAGCACAAATAGGAACAAATCGCAAAAACAAACAAGGGAGCAAAAACGGGCAAATTTTGGGAATTTTAATGGTGTCAAAGGGGGGACTTGAACCCCCGACCTCCGGCTTATGAGACCAGCGCTCTAAACCAGCTGAGCTACCTTGACTTCAAAATTGCTCTTTTGCAAAGTATCCATTATAAAGCCAATTTGCTTAAAATCTGTTGATTAAAGCAATAAATCCATCGCTTGGTAGGCTTGGTTATAGGCGTTTTTGTAGCGATTAACAAAATTGCTATCAATACCAAAGGCTTTTCTAACCTGAGTTTCTTGCAAGGCGCGTAGCCCATCGACCTTTTCTTGTGTTTGCTTGTCCTCTTGAATCTGCCCGCCATAAAAACTGGTAAGACTATAGAGTGATTGGGCAGCTAGGCGTTTCTCATTTTCATTCATGCCCGCTGTGGCGCGCAAAAAAGCCTGATACTCATTATCGCTCATCAATTCCAAAACCAAAAAGCCATAGGTCTCTCTTTTCAAGCCATCGGGCTGGACTTGGGCTGTCTGTTCTACAGCCTCTACTTTGGGCGGGGCTACTGGGAGCGTAGGACTTGAGGGGGCTACACCCCGCCCTAAATTGGACGCATTGAGCAAAGCATGCAAAGAATTACTCTGGATATCTTTAACTTCCATCTCTCCATCCTCATGGGTTTGCCAAGTTACAAGCAAAAAATGCTCCAAAATGACCTTTGAGATAGTGTGCTATAATGTTGCGCATGGAAATACACCTAGCAAACGCGCCTATGCGATTTTTTGCCTCCAGCCATGCACCCATTGATTTTTATTTCAAAAAATGCCCTAAGGATTTTATTGTGTCCGAAGAGCCTTTGTATCCTTTCAGTGGCGAGGGTGCGCATGGGATTTTGCATGTACGCAAGAAAAACAAAAGCACATGGGAGATGCTCTCTCTTTTGGCTAATGTCTTGGGTTGCCCTCTGTCTGCTTTTGGGTATGCTGGACTTAAAGATAAAGATGCGCTCACTTCCCAATATATTTCTTTGCCCAAAGAATATCTAGGCGCGCTAGAGACCCATGCTAAAACCCTGCAAGATCAAGACATCAAAATTTTAGACACCACCTGCCATGGCCATAAAATCCGCTTGGGGCATTTAAAGGGCAATCGTTTTTTTGTGCGCCTCAAAAAGGTAACGCCCCTAAATGCACAAAAAATCTCCCATGTCTTAGAGTTTTTAGTGCAATGGGGTTTCCCCAATTATTTTGGCGCGCAACGCTTTGGTAAATGGGGGGACAATTTCAAACAAGCCAAGCTCCAAACTAGCAAGAAACTTAAAAGGCTCGATCGGTTCTTGATCTCGAGTTATCAAAGTTGGTTGTTTAATGCTTGGCTCAGCACACGCATGCATCTAAGCACTCTACTAGATCACTTTAGCCCCAAAGAAGTGCATAGCCAGTTTCAGATGATCCCTGTAGAACAGATTAAAACCCTACAAGCCCAAGAACATTATTTCAAGCTTTTAGAGGGCGACGTGCTCTGCCATTACCCCTTTGGTAAGTACTTTTACCACCAAGAGGGCGAGCCCAATGTAGGGCGTTTTAACCATCGGGAGCTAGCTCCCACGGGGTTATTGCCCGGTTTGAAAGTTTGGCGCGCCCAAGGGTTGGCTAGCCACTTTGAAGTCCTGCATGACCAAGATATACAAGCCCTAGGGGATCGGCGTTATGCGGTTGTCTTCCCCACCCAGCTAGAGTTTTGCTACCTTGAAAAGCAAGCCCAAGCAACCTTGTCCTTTTTCTTACCCAAAGGGAGTTATGCGACCATTTTTTTAGAAGAGATCGCTCATTTAGAATTATTCAAAAGAGGCAATGATGACCTTCCAGCAAGTGATTAGGGAAAACCAAAATAAAACCACACTGGTTTTGGTAACCTACATGGCAATTTTTGTGTTGATCGGCTTGTTGGTAGATGTGGTGCGTATCAATGCGCCTCATTTGGGTAGTGCTCTTGTGCAATTACTCACTTTCCAGATTTTCCCCACTATCACGCTCTTAATGTTGCTAGCCGCTGTGTTGATCATGGCAATCTGCATCAGTAACTCCCAAGCGATCATGCTCAGTGGGAGCGAGTATAAGCTCATTGACCCTTCTTTGGTGCTTAGAGGCAAGGAGCGCATGCTAGCCCAGATTTTAGAGGAGCTTTTAAGAGCCTCCAACACGCCCTTTAGACCCCAACTTTATATTTTGGATGCGCCTTACATGAATGCCTTTGCCAGTGGCTGGGATAGCCACAACGCCCTAATCGCCCTGACCACAACTTTAGTGGATAATTTGGAACGCGATGAGATCAAGGCTGTGATGGCACATGAACTCAGCCATATTAGGCATGGGGACGTCCGCTTGACCATGTGTGTGGGGATTTTGAGCAATATCATGTTGTTGGTGGCTAATTATGGGGTGTGGGTGTTTTTAGGGGGGCGTAATAACCGCGGGGCGAGTCTAGCGCGCACGCTTTTATTGGTCTTGCAATTTGTCTTGCCCATCTTTAGCTTGTTTTTGCAAATGTATTTGAGTCGCAGCCGTGAATTTATGGCTGATAGCGGAGCGGCTTATATCATGCAAGATAGCCAGCCCATGATTAGAGCCTTGCAAAAAATCTCTAACAACTACAACACCCACGATTTTAGCCAAGCCGATCCCAACCCCACCCGCACAGCCAGTTATCTTTTTGATGTCTCCACGCTGTTTAGCACCCATCCTAGTATCGAAAAACGCATCGCGGCTTTAATGGGTCGCCATGTGTGATTTAGAACAACTCTTAAATGGATGGTTTGTCCGCATAGGCGAGGACCCGCAGCGCGAGGGGCTCAAAGACACACCCAAACGGCTTGAAAAGCTTTGGGGAGACTTGATGTCAGGCTATCAAAGCGACCCCCAAGAGATTTTACAAGGTGGCTTTGATACATGTGGGTGTGAGGGCTTGGTGGTGCTCAAAAACATGGAGTTTTATAGCCTGTGTGAGCACCATTTATTGCCCTTTTTTGGGCATATTAGCTTGGGTTATATCCCCAATGAAAAGATCGTAGGTTTGGGGGCGATTGCGCGTTTGGTGGAGTGCTTTTCTAGGCGTTTACAAATCCAAGAACGCTTAAGTACACAGATTGCCGACACCTTTAATCAAATCGTGCACCCTAAGGGTGTGGCGGTGGTTTGTAGTGCTAAACATCTCTGCATGGCAATGCAAGGCGTGCAACAACAAGATAGCATGATCAAAACCAGCGTGCTAAGAGGTATCCTTAAAGAGGATGCGCGCACAAGGGCGGAGTTTATGGAGTTGCTTGCGCTTTAGCGGGCTTGTTTAGAGAGAGAGAGCACTAGCCCTAAAGCTAAGGCATTAGCCAAGATCGAGCTACCCCCATAGCTCAAAAAGGGCACGGCGATTCCCTTAATGGGGATGATCCCGCTCACTCCAAAGGCATTGATGATGAAAGAAAAACCAATTAAAAGGGCAACTCCCAAGCAAAAAAGCATGTGTTTGGGGTTGTCTAGGCGGTTGGTGATCTTAAACATGCCATGCAAGATCACTAGGGTAAAACCCACACAAAAAAGCACCGCCACAAAGCCTAGTTCTTCTGCCATGCCCGCTAAAACCATATCCGTATGCACCTCGCTTAAAAACCCTAGTTTGACCACCCCCTCCCCCAAGCCCTGCCCCAAGAGCCCACCATGCTTGATGGCATTGCTGGCATGGTAAATTTGGTAGGGCTCGGGTAGGTTTTCAATGCGTAAATGATTAGCCAATTTGGAGGGCAAAAGGCTTAAGATCGAACTTTGTAAGTTAGACCACCACAATTTGAGGCGCAAAATGCGGTGGGTGCTGGTGATGATGGCCAATACGCCTACACTCAGGGCAATGGTAAAAAAAATGCGGAACAACTTGAAACTCCCCCCTGAGAAAATCAACAAAAAACCCAAAACAATTGCCAGTAAGATCACCTGCCCCAAGTCATTTTGCAAGACCCCAATTAAAAAAGCAATCAACAAAAAAACCACTAAATAGGGGATGAGAATCATCAATTCTTCCCTAACACTGGATTTTTCTTGGTTAAAGAAGGTGCGCGACAAGCTCCAAGAGAGGAAAAAGACAAACCCCACCTTAAAAAACTCAGTCGGGGCTAGCGAAAAGAAAGGCAGGCGAATCCAACGCTTGGCTCCCCCCGCACTGGTGGAGAAACTCTCGGGTAAAAAATTCATCAGCACCATTAAGAAAAACGACCCAAAGAAGATCACAAAACCAATTTTGCTAAACCACTTGTTGGGATCCAACCAAGAGACTCCCCACATTAAGATAATCCCTGCCACTACCGCGATGAGCTGACGTATAAAAAAGTGAATCTCCTTGTAGTGGTAGAGCATGGCTATATAGGTGGAGAGCGAATAGCTCAATAAAACACTCAAGATCATCAGCATGCTCGCATAGAAAAACAAATAACGGTAGGGCATAAAAAACCTTGCGATTAATCAGAATTGGTTAAAATATGCTATCATTATACAGCAAAAGTCAGGGACTTGTTAGTGGAATGCTCCTTGCTTTAGTTTGGAACAGGCAGGGCACGAGTAGAAAGGATTTGAAATGGATTTATCTAAAGCCTATCCCTTAGTTTATCGAGCGATGGATTATCGCTCCTTACGGCAGGATTTGATTGCGAGCAATATCGCCAATGTGGATACGCCCTTTTACCGCCCCAAGGATTTGGATTTTGAAACTCTACTCGCCCGCAAAAAAGCGGAGGTGTTCGATCACCAAAAAGATCAGCACCTAGAGCTTGCAGTTACAGATAAAAGGCATTTAGAGCCTAAGAATTATGAGGACGACAAGGCGACCATCTTCTTTAGAGATGGGCACTTGGCAAAGAATGATGGCAATAGCGTAGATTTGGACATTGAAACCTCTGAGATGGGCAAAAATTCGACCATGTATCTAGCCCTTACCACCGCTTTAAAGAAACATCGGGGCATTGTGAATTATGCCATCGATGCCGCTAAAAATATCTAAGAAAGGATCAGCACATGTTTTTATCTAGTTTTGACATCAGTGGATATGGATTATCTGCTCAGAGAGTGCGTGCTAATCTCATCTCCTCAAATATCGCCAATGCCAACACCACACGCACCGATGAGGGCGGGCCTTATCGGCGCCAAGAAGCGATCTTTAAATCCTTTGACTTCAACAAAATTTTGAACGAAAAACTCGCCCAGAATAATAATTTGATGGAGTATGAAGACCCCTTGAGTGAGAGCGATGAGATTGAAAAACCCAACCCACCCATCATGGGTGTTTATGTGGATAAAATTGTGCGCGATGATAAAGCACCTCTTTTGAAATACGACCCCACACACCCAGATGCCGATGCCAATGGCTATGTGTCTTACCCCAACGTTAATCCAGTGGTGGAGATGGCAGACTTGATCGAGGCGACAAGGGCGTACCAAGCCAATGTTGCGGCGTTTCAAAGCACCAAGAATATGGCGGCCAATGCCATTAGCATGCTCCAAGCCTAAGTTTTAATAACAAGGCTTAAAGGTTATCCAAGAAGGGACGATATAGGAGATATAGGATGCAAGGAGTCGAAATGAAAACTTTATACACAGATATAGGGTTAGGCAAAGCCAGCACTCCTTTAGATTCAAGGACGAATGAGAATCTAATGGAGAAAGGGGAGTTCTCCCAAATGCTCAAGCGCTCGATAGATGAGCTCAACAACACACAGATGGAGTCTGACAAGGCCCTAGCGGACATGGCGACTGGGCAAGTAAAGGACTTGCACCAAGCCGCCATCGCTATTGGCAAGGCAGAAACCAGCATGAAATTGATGCTGGAAGTGCGCAACAAAGCTATTAGTGCTTACAAAGAACTTCTAAGGACACAGATTTAGCTCGGTGTAGGCGCGGATTTTAAGAAGTTTTAATGGAGTCTGCGCTACAGGCCAGCCCCGATATCCCTCAAGATTTAGGACCTAGGCGTACAGAACGCTTGTTGCTGATCTTTATGGTCATTTGTGGGTCGTTGGTTTTGTTCGTTGTGGTAATGTTTTTTAAAGCCCTCTTACCCCGTAAAATGCCCGCTTTTGTGGTTACCAAGACCGATATTGCCACGCGTGGCACGATTTATAGCCAAGATGGCTTTAGTCTTGCCAGTAGTCAAAAACTCTTTAAAGTGGGGTTTAACACGCTCTCCATTGACCCCAATAAAAAGCAGTTTTTTATCGATCTTCTCTCCATTTATACCAACATCCCTAAGTCCATCATCGCCGAGAAATTTTCTCAAGAGGGCTTTGTAACCCTCTCCTACAATATCAACGCCAACACGGCAGCCAGTTTGCGCCAACTCAATGCCAAATTCTTGGCTTACAATGTCTTTATCGAATATGAAGACTCTAGCAAAAAAGTCGTGCCCAAGATAGGCTTGAGTATTGAAGTGAGCGGGATTGCACGCAACTATCTTTATGCTGACAATTTTGAACCGCTGGTGGGGTATGTCAAAAAAATCGATGTTTCTAAGATCACTTCTGTGGAAGGTGTCAAAGGGCTTGAAAAATTCAAGGACAAAATATTAGCCCCCAAGCAAGATGGGCAGGACATAGGTAAGCGCGATTTGGGCTTTAATCTCATTGAGGACAAGACTTTTAAGAGTCAGCCCCGCGAAAATGGCTATGACTTGGCCTTGAGTATCCCCTTAAGACTACAACGCGAACTAGAAAAAATCTTAGATCATGCCAAAGCCCACTACAAGTCCAAGCAAATCATTGCTGGAATCTATCTCCCCCATAATGGCGAATTGCTAGCCCTAGCCACCACCAACCGCTTTAACCCCAATAATATCCAAAAGAGCGATTATCCCGCTTTAAATGTCGATGCTACAGAGCTCTCTTTTGAGCCGGGTAGTACCATTAAACCCATTGTCTATTCGCTCTTAGTGGATAAAAAACGCATTGTAGCCACCCAGCTGATTGACTTAAACCATGGTTTTTACAAGCTAGGCAAATACACCATCAAAGACGATCTTGCCCCGCTTAAACAAAATACGATTGAAGATGTCTTGGTGCGCTCCAGCAATGTGGGCATGATCAAGCTCTCCAAACGCCTAAGTGGGCAGGAACTTTACACCGGACTTAAGAATTTCGGGTTTGCTGAGCCAACCGGTATTGAACTCCCCTATGAAAAAACCGGGCTGATCCCCAGCGTGAAACTGCTTAATCGTGAAGTTTATAAGGGAACTGCCTCTTATGGCTATGGCTTGCGCACGACCTTTTTGCAGCTGTTGCGGGCTTATGGCGTGTTTGCCAACCAAGGGGAGATAACAACCCCACACCTAATCCAACGCTACAACGCCCCCAATGGAGATGTTTTTATCCCTGATCTAGCCCCGCCTAGACAAGTGATCTCCCCCCAAAGCGCGCACACCATGCAAAAGCTCTTGATCAAGGTGGTAACCCATGGAACGGGCAAACGCGCGCAAGTGGAGGGCTTGGTTGTGGGGGGCAAGACGGGCACAGCTAGGACGGCTAATAATGGTAAATATACCGACATTTACAACAGCTCATTTTTTGGCTTTGCTAAGGACAAGAAAAACACCTTTGTGGTGGGTGTGGTGGTCTTTGGCTCTTTGGGGAGTGAGGAGTATTATGGGAGTCAAACTGCTGCCCCAATCTTCAAGCAGATTATCCAAACTTTGGTCAAATACCAATACCTCACCCCCTCGCAAGATTTAGTTTTAAAGGAAGTGCCTCGTCGCGCGCTTGCTTTGCCAACCCCCCCCACACACCCCAAGCCCACCAAGCACCGCCCAACTTTAATAAATGTTAAGCAAAAGTAGGTATAAGTTTGGGCTACCCTCAATTTAAGGATCAAAATGATTACACAGGATGAAGTGCTGGGCGTTTTAAAGAGCGTGATCTACCCCAATTTTGAAAAAGACATTGTGAGCTTTGGCTTTGTCAAAAATATCACTCTTCATGAAAAAAAATTAGCCCTTTTGTTAGACATCCCTTCTAGTTCGCCAGAAGTGAGCCAAACTCTCAAAACCAACATTCTAGCCAAAATGCAAGATTTAGGCATTGAAAATTGCCACATTGACATCAAAACCCCCCCTAAGAGGGAAGCCAGACAGACCCCCGAACCCACGACCAAGAATCTAGCCCCCAATATTAAGCATGTGGTGATGGTGAGCTCTGGCAAGGGCGGGGTGGGCAAGAGCACCACAAGCGTTAATCTTGCCCTCGCCCTTGCGGCACAACACCAAAAAGTTGGGCTTTTAGATGCTGATGTCTATGGTCCTAATATCCCTAGAATGTTGGGTTTGATGGAGGTCAATCCCAGCACCGATCCCAGTGGTAAAAAGCTCATCCCCCTAGAGGCCTATAAGATCAAGAGCATGAGTATGGGGTTACTCTATGAAGAGGGGCAGAGCTTGATTTGGCGTGGTCCGATGCTGATGCGTGCTATTGAGCAAATGCTCACTGATATTTTATGGGGAGAGTTGGATATTTTGGTCGTGGATATGCCTCCGGGCACTGGGGATGCCCAACTCACCCTAGCCCAAGCCGTGCCCATTAGCGCAGGTATCACCATCACCACACCCCAAAGTGTGAGCTTAGATGATGCTAGCCGTAGCTTAGATATGTTTGAACGCCTGCATATCCCCATTGCGGGCATCATTGAAAACATGAGCGGGTTTGTCTGCCCCCATTGTACGCGAGTGAGCGAGATTTTTGGCAAAAACACCCTAGACGCCCTAGCCAAACGCTACCAGACCCAAGTATTAGCCCAAATCCCCCTAGAAATCCAAGTTCGAGAGGGCGGGGATAAGGGTACGCCCATTTATATCACCCACCCTCATTCTAAAGTGAGCCAAGCCTACACCCAAGCGGCTAACCATTTGCTTGCCTTTTTAAACAAAGTCCAACAAGAAAAACTAGCCGATAACAAGCAAATCCAGCCCACCATCCATTAAAGCATGATCGCCTCACCCACCAGCCTATTTAATCGTCTCAAGCGTACGATCCACCTGTATGATCCGGGCTATTTTAGCCTTGTTTATGCCCTCAAAGCCACTTTCACGACTTTTATTTGTGCGGGGCTAGGGGCGTTGTTCTTTGGCTGGTATGTGGTGATTTGGGCGGGTCTGCAAACCATTTTTTTATATTATCTCAGTCTGCTACTCAGCGACAAGAAACACGAAATTGGGTATTTGTTGCTCTTTATCGCCATTAGCTGTTTTAATGTGGTGTTGTTCTATCCTTTGGCACACTTTGGGGCGTGGCTGTGTGTCCCCATTTTGATTGTAACTTTTTTGGTGGGGCTCTCCAGTGCTTATAGCTTAGACTTGCATAAAGTGTGTAATATGGCCCTTTCCAATGGGCTGGTTACCTGCCTTTATATCGATGCGGGTGCACCCATTGATTTTAGACAAATCCTAACTATGATCACCGCGCTTGGGCTGCTGAGCATCGCCATCCAGTATTTTATTTTTGTCTCTAAATACAGCTACTTCACCCAAAAACGCTTCACAACTTTACTTTCTAGCATGGAACTGATGTTACGCTATGTCAATAGCCCTACAGA
Source organism: Helicobacter mehlei (assembly GCF_003660265.1). GTDB lineage: Bacteria > Campylobacterota > Campylobacteria > Campylobacterales > Helicobacteraceae > Helicobacter > Helicobacter mehlei. The sequence goes on along the minus strand of NZ_QXQP01000022.1, from coordinate 5,165 downwards.
TTACAATTTGATCAAAACCAAAGTGCTTGCCCAAATCCACAACACCAAGTTTATTTTAACCTCGCGCTCTAGCAAGATCAAAGACCCCCATGCGATCCAAAACATCCAACGCAGTTTATTCCAGCTCAATGCCCTAGAAGAAATGTACCACTCTATCCACTCCATCTATGGGGATTTTAACCAACCCACTTTAGAACCTATCCGTTTAGAACTGGTCGAGAATTTACGCCTCTTGGCTGGGATTTTTTCCAATCACAATGTTTATCTGCAAAAACAAGCCCTAGAAAACCTAGACCCCCAGGTGGATAAGGTCTTGCAACATTCCCTAGCCATTATTTATAACAAAATGGAAGTCTTCATCATGGGGGGTGAAGAGAGTCTAGTTGATCCCAACCCCGCTCACAAGGCTTCATTCAAAGACATTTGGAAGGCATGCCATCTCAAACACCCCGTCTTCCAATACGCCTCTAAATACGCCCTTGCGATGGGTATTGCCGTGTTTGTCGCCCGCTACTTTGGGTTTAACCATGGCATGTGGATTGCGATGGCAACCCTCTTTGTGTCGCGCACTTCTTTAGGGAGCACCAAAGAAGCCCAAGCAGAGCTTATCACGGGCTCTAGCATTGGCTTGATCTTGGGCTTGATTGTGGTGGGCTTGTTTGCTAAAAGCCCCATTTTTTACGCCTTTTTGGTGGCAAGCGTGTTTTTGTTTATCTACCTCAAGGTCTATTCTTATGTAACTTGGTCAATGTCCTTGATGTTTTCCTTTGTGCTGTGCTTTTCGCTACTCAAATACGACTTTGTGGATATTGTCGCCTTCCGCTTTTTAGACATTATCTTGGGGATTTTGATTGTCTATGTTGTGTTTTTGTTTGTGTGGCCCAAATACGACAAAGATGAATTTATCCAGCATGCCCGCCACCTCATCGCCACCCTGCACCATCTTTTGGCAACCACGATTCAAAACAAACCCCGTATCGCTTTAGAAGTCCAAAACGCCTTTTTAAGACAGCTGGACGCTTTTAAGACCTGCATGAAAAGTGCACGCACAGAAACCCCCGATCCTAGCACTCTTGAATCGCTTACCAGAAGCTTACAATCCTTTGATGTGCTGGATACTTGCAGTTACCGCCTCTATGATTATTTTTTAAACACCACTTTACCCCCCGATAAACAAGTTCTTGTGAGCAATAATGTTCAGCTTATCTTGTCGCGCTACACCCAAATACTCAACTATCTACACAACAAGCCCCACTATTTCAAAACCAAAGAAGGTGGGCGGCTCATCCGTGTTGATAATGAATTAGATGCTCTGTTGGAAACCATGTTTTTTGCCCAAAACAAACTTTTTGAGGAATTTACCTATATCTTCAAATACTAGGATTATCTAGCTGTTTGGGTTTGCACAAATTTAACCAACTCTAGGGCATTTTCTCTGGGCAAGTCCTTGATCATGCCATGCCCTAAATTAAAAATAAAACCCGCTTGCTTGCCCATCACTTTTAAAATGCGCTCCACACCCTCTAACATCGCATTTCTATCATAGAGTCGGGCAGGCTCTAAATTGCCCTGCAACACATAGCGATCGCCTAAAATATGTCTGGCTAAATCTAGTGGTGTACTCCAATCACACCCAAACACCTCAAAATTCCCACCTAAATGCCCCAAAAACCCCGCCACACCCTTAGGGAAAACAATAATTGGGGTGTCGGGATGCTGGGATTTAAGAGCTTGGCTAATGTGCCGGATGTATTTCCAACTAAATTCTAAATACGCCTCTAATTCCAAAGCCCCTGCCCACGAATCAAAAATCATCACGGCATTAGCCCCTGCCTGAATCTGCCTAGACAAATACGCAATAATCTCTATGCTCAACTTTTCCAAGAGGGCATGCAAAATATGGGGCTGGGTGTAGAGCAATTTTTTAGATTTATGGTAGGTTTTACTGCCCTCACCCTCGATCATGTAGGTCGCCAAAGTCCAAGGCGCACCGCTAAAGCCAATGAGTGCCTTAGAGGGGTCTAGCTTGGCGCGCACACTCAAAAGGGTTTCATAGACAAAATCTAATTTTTGGTAGGCGTGCGATTGCAACGCCTGCACCTGCTCTAGGGTGCTGATAGTGTGTAAGAATTTAGGTCCCATTTGGGGGATAAATTCCAAATCCAAGCCCATTGCATGGGGAATCACCAAAATATCGCTAAACAAAATCGCCGCATCCACGCCCAAGATTTCTACGGGCTGGAGCGTGATTTGCGTGGCTAAATCCACCCGAGAACACAAATCTAAGAAATCTTTGGCTTGCTGGCGTAGTGCGCGGTATTCGTGCAAATAACGCCCCGCTTGGCGCATCATCCAAATGGGGGTATAGGGGGTTTGTTTTCTATGGCAGGCATCAATAAAAATCATGGTTTTCCTTCTAAATAGGGCTTGAGATTTATTTTGGCGCACATGCAAGCGACAATTTTGCCATGGAAGCGCGCATAAATGCTGGCTAAATCCAGCTGGTGGCTATAAAGCTCTAAAGTTTGCTCTGGGCGATCTTGCAGACCATGCATCAAAAAGGCTTGCAGATCGTCATAGTCGGGAATATCCATCCCCAAAGATAATAAAAGCTGGTATGTGTATTTATCCACTACCAAGATAGGGCGCAAACAAGCATAGTTTAAAATCGCATCGGCACTTTCTTTGCCAATGCCCCTTTGTTCCAAGAGCCAAGCGCGATCCACTTGGGCTTTAAAACTCTCAAAGCCACCAAAATCCCTTAAGATATTTTGGCTCAACAACACCAAGCGGTGTGCCTTTTGGTTATAAAACCCACTAGGGGCAATGTGGGGAGCTAGATCGCTAGGCTTGCTGTGGGCTAGACATGTGAGGGTGGCTTGTGTATCTGGGCTTAAAATCCCCAGTGCTTTTAAATTCTCTAGGGATTGCTTGGCGCGCTCAAAGCGGGTATTTTGAGTTAAAATTGCTCCTATCACCACTTCAAAAGAGCCCGCACCCGGCCACCACAAGGGTGGAGCATCGCGGAGTAAATCTAGGCGTTTGAGTGCCATTAAGATTTCTAAACTAGAAAAGGGCATCAGATGAAGCGCACCAAAACCATGCCACTAAAAGCATCCCCTTTGTAGATTTCAATGCGGTAAATCTTGCCCCCTCTATCAATGGAGTATCTTTGATCCAAATTTTTATAAGCGATCTTAACTCCCACTTCATTGGGTTTTTTCCCGCCATTTTTGAGAGAAAACCCGATCACATTCACGCGATAACCCTCTTTGGGCAAAATCTTAAAAGAACGTTTGACTTCCAATATACTAGCAGGTGCCGCGTTTGTGATTTTCCCATCAAGTTCAATATCAATATCCTTAAGGCTATAATCAAAATCCAAATAGAGTGGATGTAGCCGAGTCATCAGCTTGTTGCCATACTTGAGCCAAATTTGGTTTTTGCGGGGCAAGAGTCCTAAAATATAGCTTTGTGATTGGAGGCTGATTTGGTTAACGGGCGTGTCTTTGGGGAAGGGGAAAAATTTAAGCTGGTTGCGCAAACCATATAGGGGCAGGAGGATATTTTGATTCATAGTCAGGGTGAGGCTGGGATCGTTGATTAAGCGGTAAATACTAGCGGGCTTAAGGGTAAAATCTTTGGTGTAGGTGATCCCTACCTCTTGCATTAGCCCCTCAATGGCTAGGAGGTGGTAATACACCCGCTGGGCTAAAGAAAGTTCTTTGCTGGCTTCATTGGCAAAGGCGGCCTTTTTGTGTTTGATGGCAAAGTAAGTTAAAGCTTTTTCCATCTCTTTATCACCCCGGGCGGTGTGGGTGTTGCGGACATGGTATTTGTGCAGAGGTTTGAGCAAAAACTGATTGACATGGTCGGTGATCCCCACAGAGAGGCGTTTTAAGTGCCCAAACTCCACGCCGGGCAACTCATCTTGATCGATAATGGAGGAATTGCCCCAACGCCTAGGATTGAGCAATGCGCTTTTATAAGTGGGGCGGTAAAACCCGCTCCCATCGTGCAAGTGCATGATCACCTGCACCTGAGGATCGACCACCAGCCCTTTAATGGACTGGATTAAGGGATATTCGGGGTCTTTGGGGCTCAAATAGGCAAATTTACGATTCAGGTCGCCATAAATCCCGCGGTGGTTTAAGAGCATAGAATAGCGGTTTAATACCGGCACCACCCACACATTCCCCGACAAAATTTTATAGTGCATTAAAAAAACATCGGTGGCGTTAAACCCACCCGGCTCATCGCCTTGAATCCCACCCATGAGTAATAAAGTGGGCGCATTTTCACCACCTGTTTTTTTCACCACATGGACACTCTTTTCCACATCAATAGCCATGTGAGCATTTCTCTCTACGCCACTGACAAAATAGCAACAAACTACTAAAAGGAAAAAAATACGCTTCATAGACTTTCTTCTTTCAAGATTGGCCCGCCATTATACCTAAAAAAACTTGTCCAATTATAGCGGAACAAAAAATGCTTGTTTTGTTTATCTCACTACAAGGATGGCAGATGTTGAAACAGAACATGCTAGAAGCGTTGCAAAAGCACTTAGGCGTGATTGACACCCAAAGTTTAGAAATTCTAGACACCCAGCAAAAATCCGCCAAGATCGATAAATTCAGTCGCGAGATCAAGGGCATCAATGAAAGTATCGGGGCTTTGCAAACCTTGCAGATTGCCTGCCAAAAATTGCTCAAGCTCATCCCCACACTCGGGCAGGATAGCAACACGGAGGCACAGATGCAAGAAGTGGTGCAAAAGGCACAATTTTTAGGGCAAGCCCTTTTTGGAGGGTCGTTGGTTATTAGTTTGGAGAGCGAGAGTCTAGAAGTGCAAGTAGCCAACCCGCTAGAGTTGCTAGAAACTCAGGGGGCTGGATATTTATCAGCGTATTTGCACGATCGCCTAGAGATCATCAAGCAAGCCTTGGGCAAAATCCAAGAGAGCGTGAGTCAAAAACAAGTCTTTAGCAAACCCCCCACGCTCAACACGCCCAGCTTTAGCAAAGAAGCCCTGCTAGGCTTGATGAAAACTTCTTAAGTGCTCAGGGCTAAACATTGGACGAACATTTAAGCATTCTAGCCTATTTGCGTCTCCATGTACGCTTATGGCTCGAAAGGGTGTCTTATTTTTTAGCCTCTTGGATG
>NZ_QXQP01000021.1 GCF_003660265.1 Helicobacter mehlei | reverse complement strand
ATTTTTAGGCAAAATGAGCGTAAAGGATTTTTGCTAGCTTTTGGCATAGCAATCCTTTAAAAGAGGTTACCCCCATTTGGGGGCATTTTATTTTACCCTTTAAGCCCTTAAACCCCCCACTCTGTTTTTAACCATATCCAAAATTCAAATTATCCCTCTAACCAAGTGCCCACCATAGGGGGCTAGAGGGGGGTAATGCAAAGCTTGTCATCAATCTTACACCACTCTAGTTGGGGGCTTTTGCTCATTAAACGCTACTAAGTGTTTGTGTTTGGAATAGTTTTGCCAGCGGGCGTATTGAGTGCCAACAAGCGCATTTGATGGGTTTTAAGTTCCTTGTTATGTGGGATTTGAAGACTTAGTTATTGGTGTGCGTTGGCACAAGCACCATAGGCTAACGATGTTTTAAATTCCTAATGAGAGTTTTTAACATCCCTTTGAACACCCAGATTAAAGCTACCGCCCACAAATAAATATCCATAAAGCCTATATAAAGCAAAACAAAAGAATCGCCCTTGTTGAGCTGGTTTAAGGCTTCTAAGAGTAGAATGAGCAAAAATAGCACGCCCAAGGGTCTATGCACCAAAAAGGCGAGCACGCTCCACAAACACAAGCTAATGATGACCCATATTGGGCGGGCATGCGTGAGACTAAAGGGCAAGAGTTCCAACATGTCTAAAAACACAAAGGCTCCAAAGAGGCTTAAGAATAAAGCCACCCTAAAAGGAAAGCGTTCTAAGTCCTTGTATTTGGCAATTAAAGCCCACAAGCACAATACAAGACTTAAGGGGCTAGGCGCGCCCAAAAACCCCACGAGCAACGCTGATGGACTCATGGCATGCCACACGGGAATATGGCAAATCCCAAAAACCAACAAGGCTTTTAACCAAGCGTGTTTGTGGGCAAACACAGCCACACACAGACTAAGTGCCACGCTCAAAAGCAAAGCGGGCAAAACGGAAGGGGCAATCATGGCAAACTTTTTAAATAAGCCAGATTAAAGACTAGGTGTTGGATTTGCTGGCGATCCTTGGTGTAGAGTACATGCACCTTATCTTTAAAAATTAAAGTGGCCGGATAGCTCACTTCGCCCCCCTTTTGTGTAGAATCCAAGATGCCCAAAGGCTTAAAATTGCCAGGTTGGGTTGGTGTGGGGGCAAATTTAGCCAACATTAAAGCACTACGGCTATTATAGCCCTCTTGGAGCGGGGCATTATAGATCAAATAAATCGTGCCATTCACATTTAATAGATTAAGCGAATCGTCATAGTTTTTGAGATTACTCAACTTGGGTTGATCCCACTTTAGGGGGGATTGGCAGGTTTGGGTGTAAAGATCAAAGCGTTTGTAACTTCTAAATGCCATGAAAGCGCAATGTTGGTAGGGCACGAGACTGGGCTGGAGTTGCTGTTTTAAAGAATTGGGTTGGATCACGCTCTCTAAGCGCGCGTGGGTGTCAAATTTTAACAGCAAAGAGGTTTTTCTAGCCAGCTCTTGATAAATGGGCAACACAAACCCGCCATCATCAGTGGGTAGGGGACTGGTACGCACTAGATGGCTGATGTTCAAAAAGGGGCTTAGAGGCAGAGTTTGCATAAAATCTAGTTGCGGACTTTGGTTGTTCTGGAGCTGTTTGAGGGCGCGATTCAAGGGAGCAGAGAGCCCATAAATTTTAGAGGTCGCCCACCCGCCCAAACTCGCCCCCACCACAAATAAATACAGAGTGTTGTGGGTGGCATACAGCACCGGGTTACCTAAGATTTTGACAAACTCATGGGCTTTTTGGCTCAATAGGGGGGCTGAGAGCAAACTTATAGCCGGACTCCACTCTTGGGTTTTCAGATTGTAAAGATGGGCATAGATTTTAACATCCCCCACCCCCTCGGCACTCCCCCCAAAATAAGCCCCCATGAGATAATCTGCATTAAGCGCGCCCAAGGTGGCCGCATGCATGCTTTTAGTTCTAGCGGGGGGGAGGATTTTTTTAACAATTAGGGGCACTGTGCTGGGCTCTAGTATGGGGGCTGGGGCTAGACTAAAGGACCTAGGGGTTAAAAAGAGTAACCACGCGCCTACAAGGCTCAAAGCCAGCAAGAAAGCCAAAAAGTGTTTCAAGGATCGATCACGCTCCAAGCCAAATCAAAGAAAAATGGGATTTGGAGTTGGTCATTATAACAACTCTTGGGAGGGGTGTGGGGTTTTTTGGCGAGGGTGATCCTCTTAGCGGGGAGTTTGTGGGGGTCTAGGTGGTAGATGCGTTGGGCGTTGTGGCTGATGAAGGCGGGGAGTTTATCTAGAGCGTGGTGCCGATCAAAAAGAGTTGTGAGGGCTTCTAGCAAAATGGGCGCGCTAAAAATGCCCGCTGAGCAAGCACAAGTATGCTTATTCCCTATCAAGTGCGGTGCGCTATCCGATCCAAAAGCCACTTTGGGGTGTGCGCTCAGGGCTAGCTCTAGCAAGGCTTGTTGATCTTGGGGGGTTTTTAAAAGAGGTTTGCAAAACAAATGGGGGTTTAGGTGGTTGCCTAGCACATCATCTAGGCTTAGAGCGATGTGGTGCAGGGTGAGCGTGGCGTAGAGATTTTCATATTGTTCCAAGAGGGGAATACTACGCCGATCGCTCAAGTGCTCGATGATGATTGTAAGATAGGGCAAATAGGCAACTAGCGCATTTAAAATGGGGTGGAACTCCACTTCTCTTTGCATCACAAAGCCCAAACTCTCGGCATGCACACACAAAATAAAGCCCAAATCTTGTGCCACGCTTAAAATTCGCAACATTTGGGGGCTTAAGATGTTCTGCACGCCATGGGTTGAATTGGTGGTTGCATTATGGGGGTAGAGTTTGAGCAAAAAAAAGCCCGCTTCTCTAGCTTTTTCTAACTCTCTGCGTGTCAAATCGGGGGTCAAATAAAGCGCGATCAAGGGCGCAAAGTAAAAGCCAGCTTGTTCAATCCGAGCTTTATACTCTAGGGCTAGGGCGGTGTTGGTGATGGGGATGGCTAGATTAGGCATCACCACAGCGGCACTAAAATAGCGTGCACTAAAGGGTAAAATGGCTTGCAACAGATCGCCCTCGCGTAAGTGCAAGTGCATATCTAGGGGGTTATGTAAGGTTAGGGTGTCCATTAGCGGTAGATGAAGTAGCGCACGCGGATACGAATCAGCGTGGTGGTGGTGGGGCGGGGATAGTCTTTGTAGGCAATGGTGATGGTCTTTAGTGTGTTGTCATCTAGGAGTTTGTAGCCAGAGGGCAAGATGATCTTTAATCCCGTGATGTCCCCATTGGGGTGGAGATAAAACTCCACCGCATCCACGCCATCTTGCCCCAAATACCCAGCCGCACTAGGGTATTCCAAATATTTTTGCGTGATTCGCCCAATCTCGCTCAAATTGCTTCTAATGAAGTCTTTTTCAGCTGTGCCCAAATCCCCAAATTCTTCGCCATAGAGTTCGTCAATATCCTTGCGGGTTTGGCTGTCCATGCCCTTGTCTTCTTCATAACTTTGGGTTCTAGAGCGATTGGGTTGGGGTTGGGGGGTTTGCTCAGAAGGCAAGAAGGATAAATTATTGGGGTTAAAATCATCAGCGGGGGCTTTTTTGGCCTTGTGTTGGGGGGCGTGTTTGGGTTCTGGGGCTTTTTGGGGAACTTGTTTAGGGGTTTCTAGGGGAGCTTTTTTTTACCACCTCTTTTTGTTCTTGTTGCAAAGCCTTGTGGTGGGTCTCATGGCTAGCGATGCGTTCGTGCTTGGGCTGATCGATCGGGGTTGGACTTTTTGGGGTTCGACTTTGTGTTTGGGTTTATAGGGAGTAGGAGGTGGGGTAGGTCTTGTTTGGGGGTGGGGTAGGGGAACGGCTTTAGGTGCGGCTCTAGAGAGTCTCTTTGCCCCGGGGGTGTTCTTGGTGGGATCCAGGGATCGCCCGCGTTTGAGCACCAATAAATTAGACGGATTGACTTTTACTAGCTTAGGCCTGTGGGCAAAAAATTCGCGCCCATATTGCAAGAGCCACCACAAAAACAAGTGGAGCAAGCATGAGAGGAGCAAGGAAATATAGAAATTGCGATCAGAACGCCTGCTTCTTAAAGCCTCCTCCAAGACTGCAGGTGCCATGCGCCCTCTTCTAGGCATAGGGGTCCCTGAGCTTAGAATGGCGGATATGTTGTTTGGCTTCTTCCATGAGTTCTTCTTTCAATTGAGCAGAATCTTTTTTGAGGGGTAGATCAAGGCTAATTTTATCCAAAATCAAGCTTTGGTTGGAATTGAGCAAGATCAAATAAAGTTGGTTGCGCACCTCAATGGTAACCAGCTTGTGCGTGGCATCTAGAGGCTTGATGAAAGTTACGCTAGGCTCTAAGCCCACCTTGGGGAAGAGGAATTTTTGGGTACCCTTGCGCTTGAGAATCCATAAGAGTAAGAGCAGACCCCCAATGACCGCACAGACCTTCCACGCATAATCTAAAATGAGGGCTGTTTCTTGGTTTAGGGCGGATTCTTTTGGGGGCGTGCTGGGTGTAGGGGGGGTGCTTAGGGTTTGGGTTTTTAGCGTAGGGATGAGAGGGACAAATTCGAGACGCAAATACTTTTTATCGATGGAGAGTTTGGCTTTAACATCAAATAAAATCGCCCCTTTGGGGACAACCAACAAAGTGTTATCTTGGGGATAGACATTGAGGCTTTTGAGCACGCTGGTGCTAAATTGTTCTAATTTGGGAGCAAAGGGGGCGATATTTTGGATCGTGATGGTTTGTAGGGCTGAGATCTGGGGGGTTTGTAGGAGAGGTTTAGCAAAGAGCAAATCTAGGGCTACCCCGGGGGTGCTTAGATCGGGCATGGGGGAGACCTTGATATGTTCGACATGGTTTAGCTCCTGTGCCCAAACAAACACACAGCCCAGCAAATAGATTAAAAACCACCGACCCAATTTCGCCATGCTCTTAAACTTACATGTCCTTAGCAATGTAATAGACAATGGCATTAGAATCTAAAACTTCATTAAGGCGAATCGCCAAGTTTTTTTCATAGACCATGACCTCACCCTTGCCAATCACGCGCCCATTGACGAAGGTATCCACACTCTCCCCAGCGGGTTTTTGCAAGTCAATCACCGACCCGCGCTCAAAGCGTAAGACCTCACCTAGCGGAATTAGGGTTGCGCCCAATTCTGCCATGAAAGTTACTTCCATATCTAACAAGCCCTTATAGTCGTTGATGAGCTCTTCTAGGTAGGTGGTGAGTTCCAATTCTCTAGGATTGAGGGTGGGTTGTTTTTTGATTTTGGGGTTAATGGGTGTTAGGGTGGCTAGAGTAGGGTTAGATTGGATACTCACACCCTGCGTGTCGCGATTATTTTGGTTATCCATGTCCGTTACCTTACTTCTTTAGGGTCTTTAAGTGCAAAAAAACCCGGTGGCCGTCATTATACTCAATTTTGGTTGATTTCTTGTTTAGCGGGGTTTAAAATTGGAGGGGCTCAAGCAAAAGCTACGCAAAAAACATGCACCGCATTGGGGCTTGATCGCCTTGCAAGTATAACGCCCAAATAGGATCAAGGCATGGTGTAATGCACCTAAGTCTTGCTTAAAAAGCGCGCTCAAATCTTTTTCAGTTTGGGTGGCACTTTTAGCGTGGCTTAAGCCTAAGCGGTGGGCTACTCTAAAAACATGAGTATCTACAGCTAGGTAATTTTGCCCAAATGCCACCGATAAAACCACATTAGCACTCTTTTGACCCACACCCGCCAAGCACATTAATTCTTGCTGGGTACTAGGGATTTGTCCGTTAAAATCTTGCATGACCTGCCCAGCCATTTTGATGAGGTGTTTGGCTTTGTTATTGGGGTAGGAGATACTTTTAATGAGGGCTAAAACTTCTGTAAAATTGGCTAGTGCTAAAGTCTGAATGGTGGGGTAAGCCTTAAAGAGGGCGGGGGTGGTAGCATTCACGCGCGCATCGGTGCATTGGGCGGATAAAATCACGGCGACCAAGAGCTCATAGGGGTTGGTGTAGTGCAACTCGGTCTTAGGTTCTGGGAAGTGCGCCAGCAAGAGTTCTTTGATAATTTGGGCTTTCATAGCGGTTTGACCAAAATGCATTTAGCCTCGTGGGCTCTTAGGGCGATTTGGGCACGCCCCAGAGCGATACTCAAGGTGGCTTTTTGCAAGGAGTGGTGCAACAACACAAATTGTGCCCCAGCTACAATCCCAAAGGATAGAAAGCGGTTTTTCAGCGCATCATCACACCCTTCAATCTTAAGGATTGTGTAGCTCTGATTCTTCTGACAGTCTAGGATAGTCATGACTTTTAAGTCCTTTCTTAATTTCTTCAACGATGATGTCTATAGGTGTAAAAATACGGCGCAAAATCCTAAAGGGAGCTTGGGCGATGTCTTTGGCTAGGGTGATCTTAGCGGTGGGGTTGTCTAGACTCCCCCTTAAATGCACATGGGTGGAGATTTTGCCATCCCCACCCAAGATCAAGTAATTGACAATGGGGATTTTGTTGATGATATTAGAAATAGCTTTGATGGTTGAGACGTTGAGCACAGCATCGATTTTACGGGATTTGAGATTGATGATTCCGCTCCCATCGACATCTAAAGTGGCACCGGTGAGCTGGACTTTTTCGATCCCAATAAAATCATCATTGCCCCCAAAGATCACTCTTCCCTTTAAAATTTCATAGCCATTCACGCCTAAACGCGGGTTTCTGAAGGCGATTAAGGAGGGGATGGTGTTGATCACATTGATCACATTTTGCAAGACTTTAAAGTTTTTGACAACCGTATTTTGGAATGTTAATTGCCCATTAAATGCGTTGTCTTGGTAAGTTCCTGCTAGCGTATAAAGCCCGCCTTCAATCAGATTCTTACTGGTGATGCCTTGCAAAGCCATATTGATATAATCCCCGCTAAAATTGCTAGCTTTCAGGTGCAAATTCGCATGCACAATGTCCAAATTAACCATGGCGCGATCATACATGGCATCGGCTTTCACGCGCCCATCTCTAGCCACCAAACGCACGCTATCAAAGATCAGAGGGAGGGTTTTAAAGGTGAGCACGGAGTTGGTGGCATTGATAATGGTGGCATCTGGGGTGATTTGGTGGCGTTTTTCATAGCGTTGTTTGGCGCGGATAAAGATTTCTTCGTTTCTGGCTTGTTCTAGGGTGGGCTGGGTGTGTTGTTTGAAGGTGAGGAGTTCTTTAATGGCGGGCATTTTAGAGTTTAAAAACTCATCTAAATTAAAATCAATATTCTTTAGAAAAATCATGCGCTCTCCCCCTTGAATCTTAGCCATAACAGAGCCATCCAAACTAAAGATTTCTGCCATGTCCCCTTGTATTGTACCTAAAAACGCAAAGGAGGAGAGCCGACCGCCATCGTGGCGGTAAAGAGGGAGATCAATACCTAAATTGCTGGAGACAAAATTAAAGCGTTTAAAGTCTTGGGTGCTGATCTGCACCGCCCCTTGATAGACAGCAAAATAGCGTAATAAGGGCGAGATAGGAGCGATCTTGGATAAGTCTCTAATTTGCAAGACATAGGTTTTTTGCGCCATTTGCGCTTCTAGCTGGAGTTGCTGGCTTTTGATTTTCAAGATGTTGGGCTTGGAAAAGTCCAAGCTAAAGCTTAGGGTGGGGAGGTTTTTGGGCGTGGCATAGATCACATCTTGGCTAAAGGTTTCTTGGTTTTGGCTTTGGATTTGTTCCAAAATCTTTTTCTCAAAAGCCTTAGAGCGCGTACCTTTGGCAATCAATGCGCCAAGGCTATCTAAGTCTAGGGGGTGTTGTGGGACTTGTGCGGGCATAGAGCGGTTAGGATCAAAGGGACTTGTGTTGATGGTGTTATTGGTGTTGAATTGGAGTTTGTGGATTTTGGCTTGGCTACTTAGGCGTTTGTGTGTGAAATCAAGCGTGATGTTGGCATCGACATCGGCAATATTGAGGTAACGGGTGTGTTGGGTTTGGATATACAGGCGGTGCAAATCAGGTTGGATGTCTAAGGTAATTTGGGTATTTTGGCTAAAAAGTGGGGTATTGTAGAGCAGAAAAGAGCCTTGTTGCACTTGGATAGTCCCTTGCATGGACAAGAGCGCATGGGCTTGGTGTCTAAATTGCACATTTAAGAGCAAATCCGCACTGATCTTGGATTGGAGGTCTTGAATGGGTAAGGGGATGTCATAGCCTTTGAGCAGGTTTTTAACGCGTTTATAGGCGGTATTGGGGGCGATTTTAATCTGTGCCTTGAGTTTTTGGTTTTTCTCTAAGTGATCGATTTGCACCCGTGAGCCCTCCAGAGCCATCCCATCATAAAAGATGTTCTTGGGTTCCATGTAGAGGTTTTTATTCTTCAGTTCTAGCCAAACCTCTTTAGAGAGAATGGGGGGTAAGAGAGGGTTAAAATGCACACGCGCCTCTTTAACCAATGCCCTAACGCGTAGGCGTTCCAAAATAGAGGGCAAGGCGTGCTTGGTCTTTAGACTAAAACCAATGTGTGCCTCTTTGATCTGCAGGCTGGAGAATTGGACACGATCAAATATCCAAGTGCGCGTGGCTTTGAATTTGTGGGGGATATAGGGCTTTAAAAAATCCAAGTGGTGGAATTCATTGGTGCTAAGAGAGAGGCTTAAGTTTTTAAAATCTGTCTGCCCTTTAATGGAGGCGATGAGATTAGAGGCGCGCAAGTTCATCCGTGAGATGTCCAGCATGGGCAAGGCACGCAAGTAGAAATCTAATTTGTTGGATTTGACATGGTAGAACACATCCCCACTGGCATGGATACGATAGGGAATCACATGCAATTTGAGGATTTTTAAATGCAGATCGCCTTGATCTTGTAAGAGCATGCGACTCTCCACCCAGCCGGGCAAAGAAATCGCAAAATTTGCCCCATCAAAACGCACACGGGCTTTAATTTTGGGGGTAAAGACAATCTCTTTGAGATCGATCCTTTTAAAATACCCTAGTCCGATAATGGCGGATCGAATCCCTTGCACAATTTGGTTAATGGGCGGGGGTTTTTTATGCGGGTGGGGTTTGAGTAGAGCGGATATATCCAAGCTACCCAATTCTAACAAGAATTTATTATCCAGTTTTAGGTAGAATTGTTCCAGTTTGACTTTACCAAACTGAATAGAAGGAACATGGATTCCATTCCTAAGCACGATGTATAAGATCAATGCGAGCACCATCACTAGACCCAAAAAAATAACAAGACTGGACATTCTCTTGACGGTTGCTTTGAGCATGGTGCTTTCGTTGGTCTTTTATCTTAGTATACCGATAAAATCTTACCAAGCTATTTATGTTCCAAGTGGTCCTATCCAAAGACTCACTCACGAAGGGCTGGGCTTGAACTACCTTGATGTGTTTATTTTACGCATGATGAGTGCTTTGGGTGTGTGGAAAAAGCCAAAAAGCGGTTATATCTTTATCCCCACCAACCATCAGGACCACATCAGCAAGGGCAATTTCTTGTATGCCCTAAGCCTCTCTAAAGCCTTTTATCAAAACGCCACCCTCATTCCGGGCGAGACTCTCTATTTTTTCTTGCAAAAACTAGCCCAAACCTTCCATCTAAAAGTCCTAGATTTGCAAAAAGCCTATGATGCCCACGCGCCCTATAAAGAAGCGGGCATTGTGCCAGATACCTACCGCTTTGCTGTGGGTGTGAGCGCGGATAAACTCATAGAGCACCTCATCAAACATGCCTCTAACTATTACCAAAACCTGAGTCACAAACTTTTAGGGCACTACGATCCCAAACAATGGGAAAAAACGCTGATCATCGCTTCGATTATCCAAAAAGAGGCGGCTAATACCCAAGAAATGCCCTTGATTGCAAGTGTGATCTTTAATCGTTTGCACAAAAATATGCCCTTGCAGATGGATGGGAGTTTGAATTATGGCAAGTATTCCCACACCAAAGTTACCCGTGAGCGCATTTTAGAGGATACCAGCACCTATAACACCTACAAACACAAGGGACTGCCCAAAGACCCGGTGGGGAGTGTGAGCGAGCCAGCCATCAGAGCCACCCTCTTTCCAGCTAAAACCAAATACCTCTATTTTGTCAAAAATAAAGCCGGCGTGCATGTCTTTAGCCAGCACTACAAAGATCATGTTAAAAATATCCACTTGAGCAATCCATAACACAAAAGAAGTGTGCCAAACCCCTTGCAATTTAAACGATCCTAACTCTTGTAAATATATTCGTGCGTGAGGGGGATGGTATTATCCACGCTGTGGGTGAGCAATAGCTGGTAGAGATCCACGCTCCCCACACGGAAGGCTGAGGCACAACTATTCAAATAGAGCGACCACATGCGGATAAAGCGTTGATCATACATTTGGGCGATTTTGTCTTGGTTGTCTAAAAAGTTTTGATGCCAAATGTCTAGGGTTTTGGCATAGTGCAAACGCAAGCTTTCAGCTAGCACCAAGTGGAAATCACTTTCGCTCATAATGGAGATCACCTCACGCAAAGAGGGCAAATAACCGCCTGGGAAGATATATTTATCAATCCAAGCGTTGGTTGTACCCTCAAAACAGCACAAAATCGAGTGCAGTAAGAACATCCCGCCCACTTTTAACACTTCCTTGACTTTTTTGAAGTAAAAGGGGAGGTTGGCTTTACCCACATGTTCAAACATCCCCACACTCACCACTTTATCAAAGCGGTAATGCATGCCATCCAAATCTTGGTAGTTTAATAGCTTGATGGTAACCCGATCCTCTAGCCCCATATCCTTAACCCGCTTGCTAGCGGCTTTAAACTGCTCTTGGGAAATGGTGATGCCCAGCACATCCACATGGTACTCTTGAGCGGCTCTGATGGAGAGATAACCCCAACCACAGCCAATATCTAAGAGTTTTTCGCCCTGCTTGAGGTCTAATTTTTTGAGTGTATGATCGAGCTTTTGGAGCTGGGCTTGGTGCAAAGTATCCTCTTCTGTTTTGAAATAGGCACAAGAGTAGCTCAAGGTTTCATCCAGCCAAATGGAATAAAAATCATTGCCCAAATCGTAATGGCTTTCGATGTTGGCACTCTCTTTGGTGCTTTGCTGGATGGGCATGGCATTGTCATGTTTGTGTAGGTGTTCGTAGTTGGTTTGCAAGTAAAGCACACGCGCGACCTCATCCATCGAACCCTCAATGTCAATAATCTTATCCATATACGCCTCAGCGATGGTCAAAGACATGTCTTTTTTAATGTCGCTGAGTTTGAGGGGACGGTTGATCTTGATGGTGAATTTGGGGGTCTTAGTCCCGTTTTGATACACCTCTTTGTCCCAAAAAATCACCCGATAATCCCCATTTTTCCACTTTTTAAACATGGACTTTAAAAATATCTTAGATAACATAGCCATCCTATCGCTTTTATGTTATTATATCAATTTAGGCTTTAAAGGCAGTGCGATGAACAACCCAAAAAAAATGTTAGTCTCTACACCTATTTATTATGTCAATGATGTCCCCCATTTAGGGCATGCTTACACCACTTTTATAGCAGATATGCTCAAAAAATACCACGCCTTGCGGGGCAAAGATGTTTTTTTACTCACAGGCACCGATGAGCATGGGCAAAAGATCGCTTTAAGTGCGGCTAAACACCACCAAAGCCCCCTAGAATATGCCTCTCAAATCAGCCAAGCCTTTAAGGATCAGTGGGACTATTTTAACATTGATTATAACCATTTTATCCGCACTACCGATCAAGCCCACCAACAAGCCGTGCAAAAAGCCTTTGAGATCATGCACGCTCAAGGAGATATTTACAAGGGCAAGTATCAGGGTTCTTATTGCGTGAGTTGTGAGAGTTTTGTAGCCAGCCACGCGCTCTGCCCGGATTGTGGCAAAGAAACGATCATCCTGGAAGAAGAGAGTTATTTTTTTAGACTGAGTCATTACCAAGAACGCTTATTGGATTTTTACAAGCAACACCCCAAGGCGATTTTACCCCTCTTTAGGCGCAATGAGGTGGTGCGTTTCATTGAACAAGGCTTGCACGATCTCTCCATCACACGCACCAGCTTTGAGTGGGGGATCAAATTACCCGCCAGCTTGCATGACCCTAAACATGTCGTGTATGTGTGGCTAGATGCCCTGCTTAACTATGTGAGTGCACTAGGGTATGCAAGTCTAGATACGAACAAAATGGCGTATTTTGATCACGCCATCCATGTCGTGGGTAAGGATATTTTGCGCTTCCATGCGATCTATTGGCCTGCCTTTTTGATGAGCTTAGAACTCCCCTTATTTGAACATTTATGCGTGCATGGGTGGTGGACCATTGAGGGAGTCAAGATGAGCAAGAGTATTGGCAATGTGCTGTGCGCCAAACAAGAGGCACAAAAATACGGGGAGGAGAATCTACGCTACTTTTTGTTACGCGAAGTCCCCTTGGGTCAGGATGGGGATTTTTCTAGCCTAGCTCTCATCAGACGTTCTAACGCCGATCTGAGTAACACTTTGGGTAATCTCATCCAACGTCTAAGTGGCATGGCAATCCAATATTTTCAAGGGCAACTCAAAAGCACGCAAGTCTTAGAGCATTATGGCACATCTTATGCGCACATGCAAGCCCTTTTAGAGTCCTTAGATGCCAGCATGCTAGAGATGCAACCCCACAAATATCTAGAGGACTTGTGGAAGGTCTTTGAGGGTGCCAATGTTTTGATCGCTAAGGAGGAGCCATGGAATCTCATTAAAACAGACAAAGAAAAAACCATGTCCCTCCTGGTCTTGATCGCCACCCTCTTAGCTAAGAGTGCCTTTTATCTCTATCCTATCATGCCTACCAGTGCCCAAAAGCTAGCCACCCTCCTAGGGCTTAGTCTAGATTCGCCAAATTTCAAAGCGTGCATGCAAAAAGATTATGTCCTCTCCCCGCTAACACTTGTTAAAAACCCCCCACTTTTCCCCAAATTAGAACTCTCCAAAGAGCCCCCAACCACCCCGGCGGTGGCTACACAGCCAACCCCACCCAAACTCTTAAAAATTGGGGATTTTTCTAAACTTGAAATCAAGGTCGGCACAATTATCCAAGCTAAGAGCGTGCCCAAGAGTGATAAGCTGTTGCAATTAGAAGTGGATTTTGGGGATCGTGTGCGCGTGATTTTATCAGGCATTGCCCAGCATTACCAACCTCATGATCTAATTGGCAAGCAAGTTTGCGCTTTGCTGAACTTAGAACCCAGAAAAATGATGGGTATGCTCAGTGAGGGGATGATTTTAAGTGCTAGTGATGCTGGCATGCTCAAACTCATCGCCCCCCTAGAGCCCATGCCTAATGGGAGCACCATTAGTTAGTGGATGTCCATGAAGTGGTGGCGATCACACGTGGAGTCTTGAAAAGCCGTCCCTATGTCCATAAATTCACACACACCACGCATAAGGCTAGCCAAGTTAGGCAGGGGAGTTTGTTTGTCGCCCTAGATATTGGCGGGATTGATCTAGCCTTAAGTCTAGGGGCTTATGGAATCCTATACGATCAAGAAGTGCCCATCAGCGATACTGAGGTGGCGTGGATTTATGTCCCTAATTTAGACATGGCAGTTGAGAAATTGCTGTATTACAAGCTTTTAGAAGCCCCAGCAATCTTTGGGGTTTGTGCGGTGGAGTTCGCTATTTTGCAGAAAATCGCCCCCGAGGAGCTGTTATTCTTTGAGGGCTCAAAGCTGGATTTACTGGACTTTAATCTATCTGCCCCCTGTGTGATCTTGCAAGACACCCTGCAATCTCATTTATTCAAGCCTAAAGACATCCCCCTAGAACCCATGCCCTTTGAAGTCTTGCTTCCTGAGCTCTTTTCTATGTCCATTTGCTACCAACGCCAACGCTACGATCTCAAACTCTCTAGCTTTTATGTGCCCCAGCTGGCTAAAGCCCTACACATTTGCACGCTTGCAAGTATTCAAGTCCATTTGGATCGCCTAGGGGTTTTAAATTTTATGCAACCCCATTACACAAATCCCCAATTAGAGCCCTGCGCTTTTGGGCAAAGCCTACAAATTTTAATCCTAGAAAAACAAAGCGAGCAAATTGTTAAAATGGCGCGCTATGCCCACAAAATCACCCCATGGCAACAAATCCAAATTTTCACCCCCAAGCCCCTGTCAGCCCCCCATGTGCTTTATGGCGATCTCGCCCATTTACGCCAAATTTTGCAAATAACCCCCTACACACTGGGTTTTATTGGAGGAGATTTTGCCATCCAGCAGATTTTAAAGCCCAAAAAATCACCAAAAGGCTTGTTTGATGGGCTGTGAATACAAAATTTTAGAGGGGTTGTACATCCAAGCGGATCGCTCCCTAAGTTTGGATCGCCTGCACGCCCAAGCGTGGGCGTTACGTCCATGGCGCAAGGGTCCCTTTTATGTGCAACAAGGCACGCAAGGTTTTTGTATTGAGAGTGAATGGCAAAGTTTTATGAAGTGGGATTTGATCAAAGATAGCGTGTCTTTAAGTGGTTTAGATGTCGCTGATGTGGGGTGCAATAATGGCTATTATCTCTTTTGCATGGACAAACAAAAACCCAAAAGCCTAGTAGGCTTTGATCCTAGTACGCTTTATAGGGCACAATTTGATTATATCAATGCCCTACTGCAACGCCCGATTGTCTATGAAAATTTAGGCATTGAGGATTTGCGCACCTATACCATGCGTTTTGATGTGATCTTTTGTTTGGGCGTGCTTTATCACCGCAAAGACCCCCTAAGCGCGCTCAAAGCCTTGCACATGGGCTTAAAAAAAAGGGGGGTGTTGATCTTAGATACCCTGCTTTATGACAGCCCCCTAGAGGTCGCGCTCTGTCCCAAGAGTTATGCTAAGATGACCAATGTTTATTTTATCCCCAGCATGAGAGCCTTGCAAAATTGGGTAGAGCGAGCCGGATTTGCTGATCTGCAATTATTAGCCACCAAAACCACCACCACCCAAGAGCAACGCCAAACGCCTTGGATTACGGGTTTGAGTTTGGGGGATTTTTTAGACCCTAGCGATCCTAGTCGGAGCATTGAGGGCTATGTTGCGCCTTGTCGGGGGTATTTTATCTTGCATAAGTAAAGGAGTTTTATGGCCGATTCACAAATGATTGAGGAGGGTTTGTTGGTTTGTACTAGGCTCGATCAAAGCTTGTGTGCGGAATTGGTGTCTTTTAGTGCCAATAAAGCCACCGTGTGTTTTACCCCCAAAGAGTTCATGCTCTGTGAAGAAGATGTGGTGCATGCTGGTTTTGTGGTGAGTGCGGCTAGTTTTGCCGCCCTATGTGCTTTGAATAAAAAAAATAGCCTGATTTCTTCCATGAAAATTAGTCTGTTAGCCCCCATTGAAGTCAATCAAGAGGTTTATTTTAACGCCACCACAACCCATGTTAGCACCAAAAAATCATCGGTCAAGGTGGAGGGCGAATTTATGGAGATTAAAGTTTTTGAGGGGGACTTTGAGATTTTGATCTTTGAAAAGCGCCCGTTTAAATTCAACTTCAAGGATGAACAATGAAGATCGCATTAGTGGTGGATAGTTTTGAGGACAAGAGCAATGGGACTTCCATGACCGCCTACCGCTTTTACAAGGCTCTTAAGGCGCGCGGACACCATGTCCATGTGGTGGCTCCCTTTGTGAGCGGGGAGGGTTTTTACGCTGTCCCTGAGAGACATATCCCGCTAGTAACCTCTATTGCGCACAAACAACACATGATCTTTGGTAAGCCCGATCGCCAAATCTTAAAGGTAGCTTTTGAGGGTATGGACATTGTGCATGTCTTTTTGCCCTTCAAGCTGGAACGCGTGGCAATTCAGGTCGCCCAAGAGATGCAAATCCCCTATGTGGGGGCGTTCCACCTCCAACCCGAGCACATCACTTACAACATTGGTTTAGAAAAACTCAAATGGTTAAACCGCGCAATCTTTTGGTATTTCAAGGCGCGCTATTACAAACACATCCAGCATATCCATTGCCCTTCACCCTTGATCAAGGCTGAGTTGGAGAGGCATGGCTATGGTGGTAAAAAATATGTGATCTCCAATGGATTTGATCCCCTCTTTAGCCCCAGAGCAAACCCCATTAAATGCGATGATCTCTATCACATTATCATGGTGGGGCGTTATTCCCCCGAGAAAAACCAAAGTGTGTTGATCGATGCGGTGCGCCTAAGCCGCCATGCTAACCAAATCAAGTTGCATTTAAAGGGCATTGGACCTAATTTAGCCAAGTTGCAAAAACATGCACAGGGTCTAGCCCACCCCGTTGATTTTGGCTTTATTGAGCCTGCGGGCTTAAAAGATTTGCTGTATGGTTGTGATTTGTATGTCCATGCAGCCGATGTGGAGGGCGAGGCGATTGCGTGTTTAGAGGCGATGAGCTGTGGGATCGTACCCATTATTTCAGATAGCAAGATCAGCGCAACCAACCAGTTTGCCCTAGATGATCGCTCGTTGTTTAAATCCAATAACGCCCAAGACTTGGCAACTAAAATTGATTATTGGATCGAGAACCCAGCAGAGCGCATGGAAGCTGAAAAACGCTATGCGCTAAGTGCCCAAAACTACACTTTGGATCAATCCATCCAAAAAGCCCTAGGTATGTATCAAGAAGTGATTGAGGATTTTAAATACCTCTACTCATTGCCGAATAATATCAATGCCCTTAGGGGGGATGAACTCAAACAACGTGCTGTTTAAGGGGATATTGGCGCGCACCTGAGTAAAGTTAATGCGCACTTGGTGATTAAGATTGTCTTTAAAGTCAATTTGGACGGGCAAACCATCTTTGAGGGTGAGATAATAGGTGGTTCCCTCCACTTTGGCTTTGTAACGCCCGTCTTTTTGTAGTTTGGCTTTTTTGAGAATCGCAAAGAAGTCTAGGGCTTTGCTTAACTTGGTGATGGTGGCTTGCAAGAGTCTAGGCTCATAGATCACCACCTGCTTGCCCTGCATATACACCTCTTTAGGACTGGGCTTGTCATAGACCCACTTGGCAAAATAGGGAGTTTTGGCAAAAATCTGCCCCTCATAGCTAGGATTGAGCGGGGCGGGCACTTGGCTATCTAGCACCACCTGTTTAAAATGCGCGCTGAAACTCTCAAATTGCAAGGCTTGTGCCCCCATAAGAGCGACCCCAAAACACCACACCAACAACCAACGCATACTTGCCCTTTTATTTAGAATTTTACAAAATTTTGTTAGAATCCGCACTTATGCAATACAAAAGACTTCGCTTCCTTTTGCTCTTAGGGGATGAACATGATTAAGGCCGTGATAGGTAAGATTATTGGCACCAGAAACCAACGCGAGATCAAACGCTACCAAAAACGCGTGGGGATTATCAATGCGTTAGAAAAGGAATATGAGGGGTTAGATGATGCGCAACTTAGGGCGCGTTTTGAGGAATTACGCACACAGGTGCAAAATGGTGAAAAAAACCTAGATGAGGTGTTAGCCCCTAGTTTTGCCATCACTAGGGAGGCTTCTAAGCGTATTTTGGGCATGCGCCATTTTGATGTGCAACTCATTGGGGGCATGGTCTTGCATGAGGGCAAGATTGCCGAGATGAAAACGGGGGAGGGTAAAACTTTGGTGGCGACTTTGGCGGTGGCTTTGAATGCATTGGGCGGGCGGAGCGTGCATGTGGTAACCGTGAATGATTACTTAGCCCAAAGGGACGCGGATCAAATGCAGCCCTTGTATAACTTCTTGGGTTATAGCGTGGGGGTAGTAACCGCTGGGCTGTATGACACCGATCGCTTAGAAGTTTATGCTAATAATGTTGTTTATGGCACAAATAATGAATTTGGGTTTGATTATTTGCGCGATAACATGAAATATTCCCTAGAACAGAAGGCGCAAAAAGAACATGCCTTTGCGATTATCGATGAGGTGGATTCGATTTTAATTGATGAGGCCCGCACGCCCTTAATCATTTCTGGTCCTGTTAATAAACGCATGGAGAATTACGAGCGCGCGGACATGGTGGCCAAAAACTTGGAGGTGCAGAACGATTTTACCATTGATGAAAAGAACCGCGTGATTCTCATCACCGAAGAAGGTATTAAAAAGGCTGAAAAACTCTTTGGGGTGGATAATCTTTATAGCTTAGAGAACGCCATTCTCTCCCACCACTTGGATCAAGCTCTCAAAGCGCATTATTTATTTGCTAAAGATAAAGATTATGTGGTCGCCAATGGGGAGGTGGTGATTGTGGATGAATTTACGGGGCGTTTGAGCGAAGGACGGCGTTTTAGCGAAGGGTTACACCAAGCCCTAGAGGCTAAGGAAAAAGTGGGGATCAAAGAGGAGAGCCAGACTCTAGCGGACATCACTTTTCAAAATTACTTCAGACTTTATGATAAATTGGCGGGGATGACGGGCACTGCCCAAACGGAGGCGACCGAGTTTTTAGAGATTTATAACCTAGAAGTGATCTCCATCCCCACTAATATCCCCATCCAGCGCAAAGACCTAAACGATCTCATCTACAAGAGCGAGAAGGAAAAATTTGATGCGGTTTTAGAGAAAATCAAAGAGCTTTATGCTAAGGGGCAACCCGTGTTGGTGGGCACAGCTAGTATCCAAAAGAGTGAGTTGTTGCATGCCTTGTTGCAAAAAGAGCGCATCCCCCATACGGTCTTAAATGCCAAACAGCACACTAAAGAGGCTGAGATCATTAAAGATGCGGGGTTGAAGGGGGCGGTTACGATTGCGACCAACATGGCAGGTAGGGGCGTGGATATTAAACTCAGCCAAGAGATTAAAGATTTAGGCGGTTTGTATATCATCGGCACAGAACGCCATGAGAGTCGGCGTATTGATAATCAGCTTAGGGGGCGTAGCGGACGGCAGGGGGATCCGGGGGTGAGCCAATTTTATTTGAGTCTTGAAGATGGTTTGTTGCGTATTTTTGGGAGTGATCGTATTAAGGGGGTGATGGAGAAATTGGGCTTAAAGGATGGGGAGTACATCGAATCCAAGCTAGTTACCCGTTCAGTGGAGAATGCCCAAAAGAAAGTGGAAGCCCTGCATTTTGAGAGTCGCAAACACTTGTTAGAATATGACGATGTGGCAAATGAGCAACGTAAGAGCGTTTATAAGTTCCGCAACGAGCTTTTAGATGAGAGCTATGACATCAGTGCACGCATTGAGGAGAATCGCCAATATGCCGTGATGAAAATTTTAGAGGCGCACCAAAGTTTTAAAGACCAAGACTTCCAAAAGGAAGACTTGGAAAACATCACCCACGCGCTCAAAGAGGAGTTCAACGCACAGGTGAGTTTTGAGGGCTTGGAGGATTATAGCCTTAGTGGGGTGGAAGCCTTTGTTTTGGAGACACTGATCGCACAATACCAACAAAAAATGCAGGGCATTGTAGATCGCGACAAGATTGAGCGCGTGGTGTATTTGCAAATCTTGGATAACGCATGGCGTGAGCACCTTTATACAATGGATAATCTCAAAACCGGTATCGGGCTTAGGGGGTATAACCAAAAAGACCCCTTGGTGGAGTATAAAAAAGAGAGTTATAACCTCTTCTTAGAACTCATTGATTCGATCAAACTGGAGGCGATCAAGACTTTCCACAAACTAGAATTGAGTCCCAATACGGAGGAAACCCAGCGGTTTTTAGACGACCTAGAGGGGAGTCAAGAGGAGATGAATTTTAACGACCAAGATATCGAGTTGGGTTTGAGCAACTGGGAGTTTGAACAAGAAAAGCCTAGGAGTGTGCCAAGAAATGCCCCTTGTTATTGCGGGAGTGGGAAAAAATACAAGCACTGCCATGCCAAAAGCGGGCCTAAAAAAGGAATCTTTGCTAAAAGCAACAAGCCTGACTAATGCCCTCTGTGTCTTTAGTGGTGTTTTTGGTGCGCCGTTATCTGCGTTTTGATAAAAACCAGCCCTTTATCAGCATCACAGCCATTTTGGCCTTTTTGGGTGTGGGGGTGGGCGTGATGGTGTTGATTGTGGCGATGGCAATCATGAATGGCATGAATGCCGAGTTTGAAAAAAAGCTCTTTGTGATGAATTACCCCCTCACCCTCTATTCTACGAGCTACTATGGTATTGAAAAACACACAATCCAGACCCTAGAGCAAAAATTCCCCCATTTGCGTTTTAGCCCCTATCTGCAAGCCCAAGTGGTGGCGCGCTACAATGGCATGGTGAGCGGGGGGATGCTCTTTGGGGTAGAGTTGGATAAGGAAGTCCCTATTAATAGCATTCTAAAAGAAGGTTTGGGGGATGTGGATTTAAAGGAGTTGGAACAAAATCCCTTTTATGTGGTCGTGGGAAAGGGCTTGGTGGATAATTTGTTGCTAGGGCATGCCAAAAAATTAGAATTGTTTTTCACCAAACTAGAACCCACCGGCTTTGTACTCTCACCAACCATGAAGCGTTTTGATGTGGTGGGGTTGTTTTCTTCGGGTTTGAGAGCCTATGATAGTAGCTATCTTTACACCAGTATTGGGGCTTTGCGCGCGATTAGAGGACTGCCACCGGGTATTTATGATGGCGTACATATCTATTCCAAAGATGCCATGCAGGATATGCCACGCATCAAGGAAGCTTTGAGGTCTATCCCCAATCATGGGGTCGATATTGAAGGCTGGTGGCAACAAAATGGCAACTTTTTTTCAGCCATGGCGTTAGAAAAGCGCGCTCTGTTCATCGTGCTGATGTTGATTATCTTAATGGCCTCTTTAAATATTGTCAGTTCATCGCTTATGGTGGTGATGCACCGCCGCAAAGAGATCGCGCTGTTGCTCTCATTGGGGACCACTACAACAGAAATTAAAAAAACTTTCTTTTATTTGGGGAGTGTAATTGGAGGCGGGGGGATTATCTTAGGCGTTTTGCTCGCCTTTTTGCTCATGGGCATCCTCTCTAGTTTCCCCATTATTTCCCTGCCTGCTGATGTCTATGGCATGGATAAATTGCCCTTAGATTTGTCCATGGGCGATTTTTTGGGCACGTTGATCGGGGCGGTGGTTATCGTAGCCCTCTCCTCTTATTATCCAGCACACAAGGCGGCTAGTGTCCATGCGTTGGGCGTTTTGCGTAATGAATGAGCTTTTTAGACAATTTTAAGTTACTTTTAGGTAAAGTCGGGGGTCTTTTAGTGTAAGCTAGAGACTAATATTGGCGTGGAGAGAGATTTGAAAAATATTTATGTGGGTAATTTGGTTTATAGCGCAACCAACAAAGAGGTTGAGGATTTGTTTAGCCAATTTGGAGCCGTAAGCTCTGTTAAACTCATCCAAGATCGCGAAACCAAAAGACCTAAAGGGTTTGGGTTTGTGGAAATGGAAGATGAAGGGGCACTGAAAGCCATTAGTAGCCTTGATAATACCGATTTTATGGGAAGGACCATTCGGGTAACTGAAGCCAACCCTAGGAAGTAGGTTTGAAAGCTACCTTAAGTTGTTTTTGGTGGTGATAGAATAGGGCGTGGCGGTGTGCTTCGTCCCTGAGTCTTTGTAAAAATTGCAGATTCGCATCTTTAGAATCTAAATGCAAAGTTTTTTGATAAGTATAGAGGGTGTCGGGCACATCGCCTTGAGAGCGTTGGGTCTTGCCCTTGATCTTTGCTTTAGCGATTCCCACAGCCACAACCTCCCAGCCTGCTTGGCTCAAAACCCGTTTAGCTAATTGCACTTGTGCTTTTCCCCCATCTATTAGCCATAAATCTGGCATTTTTGGCTTGTTGTTTTTAACACGCCGTTCTAACATCTCTTGCATTTGGGTATATTCCTCTTGGGCCTTGAGCGTATAACGCCGATAAGCACTCTTGATCCACTCTCCCCGATCAAAAACCACCATGCCCCCCACACAATGGCTTTTGGCATGGTGACTAACATCAAAAATTTCAATGCGATAAGGCACTTTAGCCAAACCTAAAAGACTTTGCAAGGCTAGCGCATTCTGCTCGGCGGGCATTTGGCTACGCTCCAAAAGGGCTTGGATTTTTTGGTAACGTTCTCGGTAGAGAATGGCTTGCTCAAATCTTTCTTGCAGAGCCAGTGTTTGCATGCGTTGCTGGATGAGGCGCAAGAGTTGGGATTTATCTTCTAAGAGTTTGAGTGCTTGTTTGACCAATCCTCCGTATTCTTGTGGGCTAATCTTCCCCTCGCAGGGCGCACAACACCGCTTCATCTCATAAAACATGCACGCCCGCTTGCCCCTCAAACAAACTGGGCTTTGCACTAGGGGCAAAAACTCCAACACGCTTTCTAAAAGCTCCTTAGCTCCACTGCTAAAAGGACCAAAACAAAGCATTTCAGGCGGGATCTTGCGTTTGAGTACTAGAGTAGGATAGGGGGCGTGCAAATTAATGCAGACATAGGGATACGTTTTGTCATCTTTGAGCAAGATATTATATTTAGGCTGGTATTTTTTGATCGAGGCATTTTCTAATAAAAGGGCTTCTTCTTCACTGATCGTGATGTGGTATTGGATTGTGTGGATTTGGCCGATCATTTGGGCAATGCGTGCCCCCATTTTGGGGTTGGGCAAAACCTGATCGCCCACAATCTTAAAATAACTCAAAATGCGCTTTTTAAGATTTTTAGCTTTGCCCACATATAAAACCTGTGCTTGGGAATCCAAATACAAATAGACCCCACTCTGTGTCGGGAGTTGTTTGAGTTCAAGAGCGTCCATGTTCTTTTTGGACGTAGGTACGGATGTTTTCAAAAATCTCCCTTAATTTAGGGTCTTTAGCGTGGTTGATAAAAACCCCTTTAGCTTGTTCGTTGTAGTAGAATTTGGTTTTTTTAGGCTCAAAGGAGCGTGCAATCACAGCGGGCATGTAGTCTTGCACCTCCAAATGCAGGGGCAGAATAATATCTAGTTTTTTCACCTCTCTCAAGAGGGTTGGACTAAACTCTTGGTGGTGTTTTTTAAAATAGGTTCTGGCACTGGGGTGGTTAAAAACAAGCAAAAGTTTAGAATTTTTGATTAGAATGCAACGCAACCCTGTGCGCACTTCTAAGGGCAAAAACAAGCGGAGTTTATCCAGTTCAAGGCGTGTTTTGAGTTCTTGGAGATAGGGAATTTGCAAGATAGAAGTGAGGATCTCTTGAGAGCTTTTCATGGCTTGATTTTAGCATGTTTATTGGTCGGTTGTGGCTACAAAGCCCCCCCTTTTTATAAGAGCGCAAAACCCCAACCCCCCAGCCACCAC
>NZ_QXQP01000020.1 GCF_003660265.1 Helicobacter mehlei | reverse complement strand
GCGATGAAGGGGGGGCCTTTTTGGAGCATTTCGGTTAAACTAGCTGCCTTAGCGGGGTCCATCTTGGCTAAAATTTTGCCCATGTCCTTAGCCTCTAGTTTGGATAAAATCGTTGCGGCCTTATCAATGGGCATGTCTTGTAAAATGGGTGCAGCTTTGGAGTCCTTCATTTTGGCATAAGTCGTGGCGACTTTAGAAGTGCTCGCCTCTTTAATCTCTTTTAAGAGTTGCTCGTTTTTGGCGATCAAATCTTTCATCTTTTTTTCGCTCTCTGCTTGTGCCTTCTTAAAATCTGCCTCTTTAGTTTCTAGTTCTTTTAATTTGGCATCTAGAGCCTTTTCTCTAGCACTAACTTTGGCATTGCGTCGATCTAAAAGGTTTTGGGTTTCATTCTGCAAGGTTTGCAAGGTTTGGGCGCGCTCTTGGAGTTTTTGGAGTTGGCCAGCTATTTCGGCTTTACGGGATTCAAAAATGGCATTGCATTGCAAGAATTCTTGAGAAGTTGGGGTAGCCACCAAAATATTTAATGCACACACTCCGAAAATGAGCCACCTAAACACGCTTGTCCTTTTGGTTTTGGTAAAACACACCCATGCCAATGGCATCCATCTGCTTATCCTCAAACTTTTTAAGCTTCTGCTTTTGTTTTTGGATTTCAAGGGTTTGGAGGTATTTGATCTTCTCGTATTCCAGCATCGCCGCCTTGTGCAAGTCCTGCAAATGTAACCCCACTTTTCTAAGTTTGCTAATTTCGGTGTGGATTTCATCGATCATGTAAAGATAATTTTTTTTGAGGGCACTAAGTTGCCTCAACTCCATGTATCCCCCACAAGCAGGCAAACTCAGATCGTGTAGTTGGGCTAAAAGTTCTTGTTGCTCCTCTTGTTTGCGCTTGATTTGGTTTTGGTTGTGGATGATGTCGCTTTCATAGCGTTGTGCGATCTGGTGCTTGATCTTAACAAGAGAGCTAAATGTATCCATGTTAGTTCCTTAAAATCATGTCTTCACGCTTAGGGCTAGTAGAGATGATTTTAATGGGCACGCCAATAAAATCTTCAAGGGCTAAAATATACTCTTGGGCTCCTTTAGGCAAGTCCTCAAACTTGCGCGCCCCCGCTGTGCTCTCCCAGCCTTTAAAATTTTGATAAATAGGCGTGATGCCCTCTAGGTTGCTGGGCACATGCGCGATCTCTTGCCCCTCTTTTTTATAACCCACCCCTACTAACACTTCCTCTAAACCATCTAAGACATCAAGTTTCATTAGAGCTAGCTGGGTGCAACCATTCAGGCGACAGGCATATTTCACACCCAACGCATCAAAATACCCGCACCGCCTAGCTCTAGAGGTTGTTGTGCCAAACTCATGTCCCTTTTCACGCAACCACACCCCCACATCCCCCAAATCCTCGCTAGGGAAGGGGCCATTACCCACGCGTGTGCAGTAAGCCTTAGCCACCCCAATAATTTGATTAATGTCTTTGACACTAAGTCCGCTCCCAGAGCATGCCCCCGGGGCTATAGTGGTGGAGCTGGTCACATAGGGGTAAGTCCCAAAGTCAATATCTAGCATGCTCCCCTGTGCGCCCTCTAGTAAAATGCGCTGCTGTGTCTTTGTTGCCTCCCATAAAAGCGCGGTGGTATCGGTGATATAAGGGAGAATAGGGGGGGCGTAGGTATCTATGTATTGCTCTAGACTTTGCATACTGGGGATGTTCTCCTTGCAAGGCATGGAGGACAAAAAGGCAAGTTTTTCTTTTAAAAGTTTGGGGGAGCGCAAATCCCCCACACGCAAGCCTACACGGGCGATCTTATCTTGGTAGGCTGGTCCGATCCCCTTTTGGGTTGTGCCAATCGCCCTTTTAGGGTTTTGTTCGTGGTTGATGTCTAAAACTTGATGGTAGGGTAAGATCAAATGCGCCCGATCACTCACAAAAAGCCGCCCCTTAAGATCGCCAAAGGGCTGCATCTCCTTAACCAGCGCATCTAGGGCAATTACAACCCCATTCCCGATTACAATTTTACAATGTGGGTAGAGCACGCCAGAGGGGATCAAGTGCAAGGCATGGGTTTGTCCATTAGCTACAATGGTGTGTCCGGCATTGTGCCCCCCTTGAAAACGCACGACAAAATCATAATTTTGTGCCAAGTGATCGACTAACTTCCCCTTGCCCTCATCTCCCCACTGCACCCCCAAGACAATATCAGCCATGCGATCTCCCTTAAACAAAGAGCGAATGCACGCTCTCATTGTGATAAACCCGGCGAATCACTTCCGCAAACAAAGGTGCTACGCTCAAAACACGAATCTTGGGGTGTGGGGCTTTAAGCGGAATGGAATTACTCACCACCACCTCATCTAGTTCGCTCTCTTTAATGCGTTTGATCGCATTCCCACTCAACACCGCATGCGTGCCTAATGCCATCACCGAGCGCGCGCCTTTGGCTTTGAGCATGCTAGCCGCCTTGCAAATCGTCCCAGCCGTGTCGATCATATCATCAACCAAGATCACATCCCGCCCTTGCACATCCCCAATTACATTCATCACTTCTGCTTCATTAGCGCGCTCACGGCGTTTATCTACGATCACCAAATCCATGCCAATTTGGTTAGCAAAGTAACGCGCCCGCGCCACGCCTCCAATATCTGGGCTAGCTACAATGGGGTTTTTAAAGTCGCGATCCAAAATATAATCCCTAAAAACAATCGATCCGTAAAGATTATCCACCGGGATATTAAAAAAGCCTTGAATCTGCCCGGCGTGTAAATCCATCGTAACGATGCGATCAATCTGTACGCTTTGCATCAAGTCGGCTACAAGTTTAGCACTAATAGGCACTCTAGGGGCTGCCTTGCGATCCTGTCTGGCATACCCAAAGTAGGGAATCACCGCTGTAATAGAACTAGCCGAGCTACGCCTAAGGGCATCGACCATGATTAAAAGTTCCATGAGATTATCATTCACCGGCGCGCAAGTGGGCTGGACGATACACACGTCCCGCCCGCGCACCGATTCGCTGATTTGCACATTGATCTCCCCATCGCTAAAATGCCCCAAAACCGCCTTAGAAAGCCCGATATTAAGGTGTTTTGCTACCTCCTTGCTAAAGCTAGGATGTGCGCTCCCACTAAAAATCTTAAAGCTCCGCGTTTTCATGCTCACTCCTTGAAGTAGTCAGCAGATTTACTCTTTAAATCCGCATAGATTGCCTCAAAATCCACACCATAAACCCGTGTTTCCCCAATGACACTTATAAAATTTACATCTTTAGCAAACCGGGGCACCAAATGTCCGTGTAAATGCGCGCTAATGCCCGCACCGCCAACATCTTTGAGATTAAAGCCTAGATTAATCCCTTGTGCCCCAAAGGCATAGAGTAATTGTACTCCTTGATAAATGCGCATTTGCAAATGTTGCCACACCTCTAGGCTGAGTTGCTCGGGGCTATCCACATGCGCATTAGGAATCACCATGAAATGACCGGGATTATAAGGGTAGGCATTCATCACCACAAAGCAATGGAAATCGCGGTGCAAAACATGGTGTTTGCTATCTAAATGCGGGTTTTGCTGGATGGCACAAAATACGCAATCGTGATCGTGGCTCAACTCTTGCAAATACGGGCTACGCCAAGGGGCATATAATCGTTGCATGGGCTTGTCCTAAATGTAGTTGGGGGCATCGTTGGCAAACAAGATCAAGTCTTTAGGGAGGGTCATGGTTTGCAAGACTTGCTCTAATTGGCTCTTGTCTTTCAAAAAAACTTTTTGGGGCCGCTCAATCGCGCTGGCAAAAACCTCCACATTGAGTTCGCCCGTGATGATCACAATGCTAAAGACTCCATCAATGGCTTGGGCTAGTTGTTTGTTACTGGCTTCATCACTCTCCACCAAGCCCGGGGTAACGATGATTTTGCGCCCCTCATACAGGCTAGCCAAACGCACGCTCTCTAACATGCCCTTTAAATTGCCATTAAAACCATCATCAATAATCACCTTGTCATTGACATGCACAAGGTGCAGGCGGTGGGGGACGGGTTTGAGTTTAGCAACAATCTTTTTAAGTTGGGGGATGGGGATTTTAAAATAAAAACCGACCATGACCGCTAAGCTGATATTTTCCACATTGAAAGCCCCTAGGATATTGGTTTGAAAAGCCACCCATTGGTGATCCAAAAAGAGTTCAAAGCGTGTGCCCTCTAAAGTCGCTTCAACACCTCTAATTTGCCCCGGGTAGGGCAAAATCTTTTGTTTGGGCTCAGGAGGACAATATTTTTCTAAAGGGTTGGTGTGGTAACAAAAGGCTTGAATTAAACGTGGCGAATCCAAGAGTTCAGCTTTGGTTTCATAAATGGTTTGAATATTTTTGAAGTATTCAATGTGTTGGTTGCCAATTTCAGTGATGATGGCATAATGGTGTTCTAAAAGTTTGCTAATCGCTCTAATGTCTCCCTTTTGGCGCGCCCCTGCTTCGGCGATGTAAATGGCGGTGGTTTCATCTAGGTTATTGTTAATGTCGTGACTCAAGCCTAGCAAAGTATTCACACTGCCCAAAGTCGCATGGACATTGTATTTATTTTGCAACATTTGGTAAAGGTAGTTTTTGATACTGGTTTTACCAAAACTCCCGGTGATGGCAATGATCTGCAAATTTGTCATGCGCTGGAGCTTGGATTTAGCCAGTTGGATATAACCCCTTGAGGCGAGCTTTTCAAAACCTTGAGAGCCTAGGTGGGCCAGAGCGATTAACAAGAGATAAAGTCCAAAAGGGGCTCTGCCATACAGACTACCTAAGATTGCATCGGCGATTAAGAGTAAGAAAAGAAATCCAAAGAAGCGCAACACGCGAGGGGTAAAAACCAAGCGTTTATCTAATTTGATCGCCCATATAATGAGCCATGGGAGTTGCACCACGCCCACAAAGAGATCAAATAACCAAATGACATGGAAAAGATGAGTTACCATAAACACGCCTGAGGGCAAGAGGGCATGATAGACATGCCAACGCCATTTGTGGTGCTTGGTGCAAATGCGGTAAAAACTATAGTTATACCATTGCAATAAGGTCATCAAATAGTAATTGAGTCCTAGGACAAACGCCCACACCACCAACAAATCTAACATTTCCATCA
The DNA here is from genome assembly GCF_003660265.1 of Helicobacter mehlei. GTDB lineage: Bacteria > Campylobacterota > Campylobacteria > Campylobacterales > Helicobacteraceae > Helicobacter > Helicobacter mehlei. The sequence continues at coordinate 18,464 of NZ_QXQP01000020.1, read as the reverse complement.
AAACCCCTCCAGATATTGCGCACAATGTTCCTCCACCACCGCACCCTGCTTTAAAAAAAAGTAATGATCGCCTTGCAAACTCACAAAGTGGTTATGCGGGATCAGCTGGGCGATTTTTTGCCCTGCTTCTAGGGGGGTGGTGGTGTCCTCTTGCCCCCATATAATCAAAGTCTGTTTTTGGCATGCCCTAAAGGGGTCTTCAAAATTTTCTTGCACGGTGTATTTGAACACCTCATACATGGCTGGGTTGAGATCGCGCGCATCCTCACTTCTTAGCTTGCAAAGTGCCTTTTGCAAACCCCAAGCCTTTAGGCACTTGGCTAGTTTAATCTTGGCGCGTGTTTTGAAAGACTTGGGGATTAAAATCCCCGCACTGCTCAAAAGCACCAGGTGTTTGCTTTGACAAAGAGTGGCGACCTTGCCCCCAAAACTATGCCCGATCGCAATATCTGGGGACACTTGCAAGGAGTTAAAAAAGGCATCAATGATTTGGGCATAGTCGCTGGGGGTCAAAAAAGTATCATTAGGGCTTTTGCCAAATCCGGGCAAATCCACATAAAAATGGTTGTAGGCAGCAAAATAGGGCTTAAAAGCCATTTGCATCAACTCCTTAGAACTCCCCCAACCATGCAGGAAGACCACATTTTTACAAGCCGATCGGTTATAAAAATCATAGGCAATCTCAAATTCACCCCCCCTATATTTTATACGCCTCCTAGCCATTACTTGGCTTTTTGGATTTGTTCAATGTAGTGGTAGGTGATGGGGATGGATACTTCTTTGGGCAAAATCACTCGTTCTAGGGTGCTTGAAAAGTCTTCAAAAAGATAGTGGGCGAGACTCCCGGGAATGGGATTGATCTCATTTAGGTAAATTTCATCATTAATGACAAAAAAATCACAACGGATAATTGCCCCGACAAACAAGGGGTTATAAATGCGTTTGAAAAGGGCGCGCATCTGCATTTCTAACTCGCTACTAATGTCTGCCTTCTTGACCTTTTGGGTGCGCCCAAAGTCTAAATATTTTTCTTCAAAGCCCAAAAAATCCCTTTTCTTGGGCTCTTCAACCACAGAAAAAACAAATTCACTCTCGGTATCATCGCCCCCCTTTTTCACCATGCACCCAGCTAAGTTGTATTCTTTCACGCCCTCTTTAAAAGGCTCAATCATGACTTGGCTGTCAAATTCAAAGACTTCATCTAATACATACTCAATATCTTTTTCATCTTTTAAAATACTAATCCCAATGGAGCTCCCCAAGCGATTGGGCTTGATAATTAAGGGGTAGGAAAGCCCTTTGATCGCACTACCTTCGCGTTTGTCTAAAAATACATAGGGCAGTGTTTTAATGCCCTTTTCTTTAGCCAGCATTTTGGTAAAGTATTTGTTGTAACTCATCACGCAAGCCTCCACCCGAGGACCAATAAAATCGATACCATAAAACTCTAAAAAAGAGGCAATCTTGCCATCTTCCCCATCACCTCCATGAATCAGGTTAATGAGACTCTCCATATTGATCGGCTTGCTCCCCAGTAGGCCCTGCGTGTGGAAGCCCTGATGCTTTAAGACGATCTCGGGGCACTTTTTATAATGCCCACTAGAAAAAAACTGCGAACGCATGTCTTTTTCAGCGATTAAATAAAAGCGGTGCGCCCCGTCCAAAAAGATAAAATGCGCAATCTGCGTGCCTAAAACTTGCTTGAGAGCAATGGCACTCACAATACTAATTTCATGTTCGTAGCTTTTGCCACCAAATAACAACCCGTATTCCACTTCTAATCCTTATATACATGCCAAGAGACGTCCATTTGCTATTATTATATCTAATCTTTTAAAAAATACCACCACCCCTACTTTTGGTATTGTTCTCTCTCAAATAGGCTAAAGGTTTTTTAGGTTAGAATGGCTGACTGGTTGCAAAACTAAATCCAATATCGTGGTTTGCTGATGGATGTTAATATTTCCAAAGCCTTATATGAGGCTAAGAGAATCCTTAAAGATAAAGGCATGCGCCCCGCATTAGAATCTGAGACCCTTTTAAGTCATTTGTTGGGCGTGGATCGGGTGTATTTGCACATGCATGCCCAAGAGGAACTAGATGCATTTGCCTTTGAGCACTTCATGCACATGGTGAAGGTGCGTTCTAAGGGCAAACCTTTAGAGTACATCACCCACGAGGTGAGTTTTTATGGGCGTTCATTCTTTGTTGATGAGCGCGTGCTGATTCCCAGACCGGAAACCGAGATTTTGGTCCATCAAGCTTCTCAAATTATTCAAGACTATGGGATCAAGAATGTGGTAGAAGTGGGGATTGGGAGTGGCGTTGTTTCGGTGAGTCTAGCCATCGCCCACCCTAAAATCTCCATTTTGGCAACAGACATTTCGATGGAGGCTTTGGAAGTGGCAAGCGTCAATATCGCCACCTTTAATCTGCAAAATCGCATCTCTTTATTCCAAACCTCTTTGATGGAGGGCGTGGATATTCAGGCGCGCACTTTGGTGGTGAGCAATCCACCCTATGTTGCGCTGGATTACCCTTTAGATGCCTCTGTACGTTATGAGCCTGAGATTGCCCTCTATGGGGGCGAACAAGGCGATGAGATCATTAAAGCCTTGATTAATGAGGCGGCCCATAAGCGGGTTAGATACTTGGTGTGCGAGATGGGGGCTACCCACCGCGCATCCTTGAGTGAGTACTTGGGGTTAAAAAATTACCAAGCCAGCTTTTATAGCGACTACGCTGGGCTGGATCGCGGATTTGTTGCCATCAGGCAAACTAACTAATTACGCTCCTTGTAGTGGGTGTAATCAAACTTTTGGAGCAATTTAAAGCGATCATGCTCAACCAAGCCCAAACTGGGTAGGGCAATCCCGTTAAAGGTGTTGTTTTTGACAATGGTGTAATGTAACATGTCTTGAAAAATGAGCTTATCGCCTATTTGCAAAGGACTCTTAAAACCATAGGGTCCTACAAAATCCCCCGCCAAACAACTGGTGCCACCCAGCATGCAAGGGTTCTCTTGGGGCTCTAAATGGGCTTGCTCTAGCCCTTGTGCGTTTATCCTAGCCACTTGTGGCTTATAGGGCATCTCTAAGCAATCGGGCATGTGGTTGGCGATGCTGGCATCCAAGATTGCAATGGGCATATCATTTTGCACCACATCGATCACGCTGGCTAACAAAAAGCCCGCTTGCCAGCCAACCGCCTCTCCGGGCTCTAAAAAAATCTCACAAATATTAGTATAGCGACTTTTAAAATCCTGCACCAACTGAGTCAATACCTCTATTTGGTAACCTTCTCTGGTGATGTGGTGTCCGCCTCCAAAATTAACCCATTGAACTTGCTTAATTGCCTCCCCAAAGTGCTTGCAGATGTGCTCTAGGGTTCTTTGAAACGCCAGCGCATCCTGTTCGCAATGTGTGTGGAAGTGTAGCCCACTAATGCTCTCTAGTCCGTATTTTTCTATACCCTCCTGAAAAGCACTGGGCGTGATCCCCAAACGGCTAAAGGGGGCGCAGGGGTTATAAATCAAGGGACTAACCTCGCTATAAAGCGGGTTGAGTCTCAAGCCCATCTTAATGGGTGAGAGCCCCAATTTATCTAATTGCTGGTTTTTTTTGAGCACCAAATCTTTATAAGCCATGTATTGGTTAAAGGAGTTAAAGATAATGTGCGTGGCGATGGGGAGGATTTCTAAAATATCTGCCTTTTTAAAGCCCGGGCTAAAAATGCAGATGTCTTTCCCACTCTCTCTAGAACCAAATTCCTCATAAGCCAATAACGCCTCATGCACCCCACTGGCACAACACCCCTGCAAACTGGGGCGCACCCACTCAAAGCAACGCCAAAAAGCGAAACCCTTCAAGGCAAGCAAGATTTTAATTCCTGCCTGTTGTTGTACCCGCTCTAGTAGTGCTAGATTGTGTTGGAGTTTGCTTAATTCTAGGACATAGCAAGGCGAGGGGATGGTATGATAATCCACTCTAAGCCCGCTCAGTGTGCATGAAATTTTTAATGATACGCTCCACATCTAAGGGGTTGGACTTAGAGATGAAGTCATCGGCATGCAAGGAGCGTGCCATCTCCTCATTAGAACTCCCACTCATGGAAGAATTGACCACAATGGGGATTTTAGCGGTGTTGGGGTCTAATTTAGTCCGTCTGATCACCTCAAACCCACTTACCTCGGGCATCTCTAAATCGGTGATGATCAAGCCCACATCCTCAACAATGGTTTCTTTATCAAAGAGATAATCTAAGAGCTGTTGCCCGTTGATGAAGTCCAAGTGTTTGATCCCCAGTTTGTCTAAGATCACCTGCATGGTCTTGAGCACGCTGGGCGAATCATCAGCCAGCAAAACCATTTTATCGCTATAGACTTTGGAGAGTTTTTCCAATTCTGCACGGCTTTCATCTTCAATCCAAGGGAAGACATCGACTAGCATTTTTTCAATATCCACCACCTGCACCAAACGCCCATCAAAATAGCGCGTGCGACTGACTAATTTAGAATTACCCGTATTGCCCCCCACGCCTGCACTCTGTTCGATCTCGGTCCATTTTTTATTGAGGATGCGATCGGCTTCGTAGATACGCACCCCAATGGTCCAACGCGAGAACTCGCAGATCATGATAATATCATCCTCCCCCTCAGCCCTTTCAACGCGGTAAGGACGCAAGTCCTTTTGCTTGTTGTTGCTGTCATAATAGAACCATTTTTTCATGTCAATCAAAGGAATGGTCATCTCCCGAATGATAATCAAGCCCTCCACCAAAGAATTAGGCTCATGGCTGATGATGGTCAAACTCCCCTCATATTTCACCACCTCGCGGATTTTAAACACATTCACCGCATAAAGGTCTCTATTCTTGCCTAATTTAAAGCACAGAAGCTGGAGTTCGTTATTTTTATGTAAGCTGGTAACTTGATCGATATGCGCTAAGTTATTGGTCATGCACTCTCCTTAAAAAGGTGGTCTATTATAACACCTAGACATTGAATCTAAAGTGCATCACATCTCCATCTTGCACGATGTAGTCTTTGCCTTCCACTCTCAGTGCTCCCTTAGCACGCGCACCCGCCTCACCCCCATAGGCAATAAAATCGTTATAAGAGATCGTTTCAGCCCTAATAAAGCCCTTTTCAAAGTCCTTATGGATCACCCCCGCAGCTACTGGCGCACTCGAGCCCCTAGTGATTGTCCAAGCCCTAACCTCTTTGATTCCAGCGGTGAAATAGCTCATCAAACCCAATTCTTGAAAGCTCAGGCTAATGATTTGTTCTAACCCGCTTTGCTTGATCCCCAAACTTTCTAAAAACTCTTGGGATTCCGCTGTTTCCATGCTCCCTAGCTCCTCCTCTAACTTGGCACTCAAACCCACAAAACACGCCCCTCTTTGCTGGGCTAAATCCCGCACGCGACACGCATGGGTATTTAAAGAGCTGGCATCTTCCTCACCCACATTAGCCACATAGATCACCTTCTTGGCACTCAAAAAGCGCAACTCTTTTTCCAACTCCTCAAAGTAAGGGTTATTTTTATCTTTAAAACTACTCACTGGATGCAAGGCATTGAGGTGTTCTAAGAGGTTTTGGGCGAGGTTTAAATGCGCTTGGGCTTCTTTGTTGCTTTTGGCTAGCTTGTTTAGTTTTTCTATGCGTTTTTGGAGGGTTTGGATGTCTGCTAAAATGAGTTCAATCTCTATGGTTTCAATGTCGCTTAGGGGATTGACCTCTCCGCTCACATGCGTGATGTCATCATCCTCAAAACAACGCACCACATGCAAGATCACCGCACATTCTTTGATATGCCCCAAGAATTGGTTACCCAAGCCCTCGCCAGCAGATGCCCCCTTGATGAGCCCAGCAATATCCACAAATTCTACGCTAGAGTGCTGGATTTTTTGAGGTTTGACAATCTTGGCTAGCTCCTTTAAGCGCGCATCGGGCACATCCACGATAGCCTTATTGGGGTCGATGGTACAGAAAGGATAATTAGCACTCTGGGCCTGTGCGGTACGGGTGAGCGCATTAAACAAGCTGGACTTACCCACATTGGGTAAGCCCACAATTCCAACAGAGAGACCCATTAAGACTTGGCCAAGACATCGAGCACAAATTGCACACACATGCGCACACCTGCCCCACTAGCACCCGGGGTATTCACATCCCAATCTTTTTCAACATAGGCAGGTCCAGCAATATCAATGTGTAGCCACTTATCCTTGTAAGCCTCACGGATGAACTCGTTTAAAAACAATCCAGCGGTGAGCGCGCCCCCATAGCGCACGGGGGTGATGTTGCTAATGTCTGCCATTTTAGAATCTAAAAGTTTGCGTAAATGGCGGTTAAAGGGTAATTTAGCCACCAACTCCCCACTTTTGAGGGCAGATTTTTCAAACTGGTTTTTGAGTTCTTCATTATTCCCCATGATCCCGCTGGTATAAGAACCTAAGCCCACCACGCAAGCCCCTGTAAGAGTAGCAAAATCCACGATCAAGTCGGGTTCCAAATCTTGGGCGAAACTCAAGCAATCTGCCAGCACTAAACGCCCTTCCGCATCGGTATTACGCACTTCGATGCTCTTGCCCTCTTTGGAGATCAAAATATCATCGGGGCGGTAAGAATTGCCTGCAATCATGTTTTCAGCTAGACCCAGCACGGCATGCACCTCTGCTTCTACGCCCAGATGCGCTAGGGCATTCACCACCGCTAAGACCGCACACGCCCCACCCTTATCGGCTTTCATGGTGATCATGTACTCAGAGGTCTTGATACTCAGTCCGCCACAATCATAAGTCAAGCCCTTACCCACTAAGACAATTTTTTTCTTGGCATGTTTGGGCTTGTAGATCACATGGACAAGTTGGGGCGGATTAGCAGAAGCCTGATTGACCGCTAAATAAGCCCCCATCTTTTTTTCTTTCAAATAGTCCTCACCATGCACAAAACAGTCTAAGCCATTTTTTTCCGCCAAATCTTGGGCAATTTTAGCCACATAGGGCGCGCTGGCGACATTTGGTGGAGTATTGACCAAATCGCGTGCCAAATTGACATGTTCGACCAAGATACGGGCTTTGTGGATTTTCTTTTCTAAAACCCCCTTGAGCGTATGGGGCTCCTCTGCAAATTCCTTAGCATCGCCTAGGGCTACAAGAACCTCTTTGAGGTGCGTTTTGGTCTTTTTCTCCTTGTAGGTTTCGTATTCATACATGCCAAATTGCAGACCTGTAAAAATTGCCAACATCGTTTCTGAGAGGGCATATTGTTCCACGGAGTGTTTAGCGGCATAGAGTCCCACCTTGGCACTTTTGAAGTGCATTTTTTTAATGGCACGAACCGCTTGGCAAGCGGCTTCTCTAAATAAATGCACATCGCTTTTAGGCACGCCCACATAAACGACCTTGTGGTGCTGATCCACAAACATGCCTTCGCCCTCGTAATTAAAAGTTTCTAGCTGCCGTTCATTGTGTATCCAAGAGGATTTTAAATCCTTCTCCACCACAAACACAACTGCCACATCAGCTTCTAAAGCTTTAAAACAAGTCTCTTCTAACTTGAGTTTCAACATTCCTTTCCTTTCTTAAGTTCTAAGCCCTGCTGGACTTTTTGGATTTTCTTATCGATCCTTTTTGTGTGCGCTCTGAAATACCAAAATACGCCACCCAGCGTACAGACCAAGAATAGTATAACGAGGTAAGGATAACGCTTAAGCAATCCCAGCAAGGCAAAAATTTGCTCGCCAAAATACCAAGCGAGCAAAATGGTGATCGATGCCCACACAAAAGCACTTAAAAGATTGATGAGTGCGAATTTCAGGGCACTATAACGGGTGATCCCAATACTAATTGGGATAATCGTGCGCATGCCATACATGTAGCGTTGGATGAAGATAATAAACCAGCCGTATTTTTGCAAAAGCAAATGTGCAAGAGCTAGTTTGCGCCGCTGTTTTTCGAGGCGTTTTTTGATGTAGTGCTTGCCAGTGCGGCCCACATAAAAATAAATTTGATCTCCCGTAAATCCCCCTAAGCCAGCCACCAAAATTGCCAAAAAGATATTCATATGCCCAGCGTAACTGGCAATCCCAGCCAAGATTAACCCAATTTCACCCTCCAAAATACTCCAAAAGAAGAGAATCAGATAACCCCAAGTAGCGGCGTATTTGTCCCACAAATCTATAATAAAAGCTTCCACACAAAACCTCTAGCGTTCATACTCTAAAACACTAAATACATTGGCCTGTTCAGCGATTTTTTGCAACCCACCCAAACTCCTAAGCGCGATCAAAAAACATGCTTCAATACACTTGGCTTGGAGTTTATCTAGGAGTTCTAAACTCGCCAATGCCGTCCCCCCCGTAGCGATCAAATCATCAACCAAGATCACATGGGCATCTTTGATCTCACGCAAGGCATCGGCATGGATTTCCACGCTGTCCTTGCCATACTCCAAACTATAATTTGCACTCAGGGTTTTAGAGGGGAGCTTGCCCTTTTTGCGTATGGGCACAAACCCCACCCGCAAGGCATAGGCTAGAGCTGCACCCAAAATAAATCCCCGTGCCTCAATGCCCACCACAAAATCTAGGCTGTGGTGCTTGTAGCGATCCTTGAGTGCATCAATGAGAGCACTGAATAAAGTTGGGTGGCTGATTAAAGGTGTGATGTCCTTAAATAAAATACCGTTTTGGGGGTAATTTTCAATCTCTCTAATATTGTCGCGAAGCTGGGATTTGAGCTTTTGGCTAAACATGGATTTCCTTATAATAATGCCTCAATTTTTTGTTCTAACTCTTTGATCCGTGCCTTGTATTTGTCAGTTTCTAGGCGGTATTGGGCGTTACGCTGTTTTAAAACCTTGACTTCATCTTTGAGCGCGTTCATTTCGTGGGTTAAAATATCAATGGTGCCCAACGAGCGTTGTAGCTGTAATTGGTGTTTTTGGATCAACACTTCTGCCTCTTGCAAGGTAAGTTTCATGGATGCCGAATATTTTTCCTGCTTTTTAGCAATGGAGCGGTAAAAAAATGCCCGTACCGCCATATAAGCCACAAAAAGCACCATGAGCGTGATGAGCATCCACTCAGCTAACATGGTTGCCCCTCTAGTTTGGCTAAACGGAGGACATGCCGCCCGCCCTCAAACTCTGTGCTAAAAAAAGCCTCTAAAATACTTAAGGCTACCCCAAAGCCTACGACATTTTGCCCCAAACAGAGCACATTGGCATCATTGTGTAATCTTGCCATTCTAGCCATGTAGGCATCTGTGCAGAGAGCAGCGCGCATGCCAGTCACTCTATTACAAGCCATACTCATGCCAATCCCGCTCCCACACACCAAAACACCTTTGGCTTGGCAATCCTGCTTTAAGGCATCACTCACTTGATGGGCAAAATCGGGGTAATCTACCCGTTGCCCCTTAGGGGGCGCAAACATCGTAATCTGGGCCTGTTTTTGTTGCAAAAACGTATATACAAAGTGAGCCAAATCCAAGCCCGCATGGTCGCAACCCACCACAACCTTTAAATTTGCATCAGCTCCCCACTTGCTTGCGGGGTGTGGGGATTTGGTGTTCCAAGCCCTCCACGCTTTTAAACATGCGTTTCCAACGTACGGTGAAGAGATTTTTAGGGTTTTTGGTGTTAGCCTCAACACTATTGGTTAAGTTGATACTAAAATAGACAAACCACGGCGTGCCTATAATGTGGCTATAGGGTACACTCCCTACAAAACGCGAGTCAGTGCTATCATCGCGGTTATCCCCGATCATAAAGAAGTGATCGGATTCGATCTTGCTATAAAAGGCAGGGGTGCCCTCTAGGTCGATGAGTTGCATCGCCACGCCAAAGGGCTGGGTTGCATGGAGCATCTGCATATTGCTAAAAGCCATGTTATTTTGGCTATAAAAAATCCCGGGGTGTTTGGAGGCATAGGGCGCAAAAACGAAGTCCTTACCTAAAAATTGCTTGATCTGGTGGTTGGGGAAGTGTTTGGAGATGTAATCTGGATCGCTGTCGCTCTCTTTGGGGTGCAAATAAAAGCCCTCTTGATTAAAAATCACTTCATCGCCCCCAGTGGCAAAAAGTCTTTTGACCCAGTAGCCCTTATTGGTGTAGGGGATAAAGACCACAATTTCACCCCTTTGGGGTCTTTTGCCCTCAAATAAATGCCCATTCCCTCTAAAATCAGGGAGCAAGGAAAAATCCAACCATGGGAGTCTGGGCAAGGGAATGCCATAGCTAAACTTCTTGACAAAAAGCATGTCCCCCTCATAAAGAGTGCCCACCATAGAGCGGGAGGGAATCACGAAGGCTTGGGCAACAAAGAAAATTGCCAAGAGCACCAACACAATTGTGCCCACCCAGCTCAGCGCAAAATCCCGCAAACTTTTTAACAACGCCATCTTAATCCTTTGAAGAAGTCTCTACCCTCTTGGCCGCTAAAAGGGTATTTTGCAACAAACAAGAAATCGTCATCGGCCCTACACCCCTAGGCACGGGCGTAATGTAGCTCACCTTCTCTTGCACACCATCAAAATCTACATCACCCACAATATTACCTTGTTCATCCTTGTTGATCCCAATATCCACCACCACTGCACCTTGTTTGATCATGGGGGCTTGGATGAGCTTTGGTTTGCCTACCCCCACACACACAATGTCGGCGTTTTGGGTGTAAAAACTAATATTCTTAGTCAAAATGTGGCATAAACTAATGGTCGCTCCGGCATTGAGCATTAAAGAGGCTAAGGGCTTACCAATGATATTGCTTGCCCCAATAATGGCAACATCTTGCCCTTTGATAGGGATTTGGTAATGTTCTAGTAATTCCATCACCCCCATGGGCGTAGCGGGTAAAAAACCTTTGGAAGCACTATTAGAATAGACCCGCCCGATATTGAGCGGGTGGAAACCATCGACATCCTTATGCGGGTCAATGCTCTCGATCACCTCTCTGGTATCCATGTGTGTAGGCAAGGGCAACTGGACTAAAATCCCATGCACTTGTGGGTCATCATTATAGGCTTTGATGGCTTGGAGCAAACGATCTTGAGAGATTGCGGATTCAAAGCTTTGCAAATGACAAGCAATCCCCACACGCTTACACGCCTTAACTTTCATATTAGTATAGAGCACGCTTGCGGGGTCTTGACCTACCAAGATCACCACTAGGCAAGGCACTAAAGAGAGCCTCTGCACTGCACTACACAGCTCCTTTTCTTTTAGCTTTGCCAATGCCTGCCCGTCTAGTAAAACCATCTTAAGCTCGCTAAAGTTTTTGTGCTATTATAATCAAAATTTTTGAAAGATAGGGACGATGTGCACAATCACTTACCTACAAAGGCTGTTGCGTGGCTTGTTTTTACTGGTTGGCACCAGCCTAGCCACAGAAAATAGCTTTATCACCACCGCCGAATATGGCAAGGAACTTTACAACAACCCCCGCAACATCAGTTGTGCCAAGTGCCATGGGGCTTTGGGCACAGAACAAGTGATCACCAGCTATACCCAAGATAACCAGCAACACTCCATCAAAGCCCCTCCCATCAACAACCTAGAGTTTGAAGCCTTTAAAAAAGCCCTCACCAATGGCAAATCCATCATGCCCAAATACAACCTAACCCCCGATGAGATCAAGGCAATTTATTATTACCTTGCCTCCACTAGAGAAAACAAACCCTAAGCCCCCTTGTAATTCTTAAAAATATCCTGACTCACCTTGTAACTGCAAAACTTGGGGCCGCACATGGAGCAAAACTCCGCCTCTTTGAAGACTTCTTGGGGCAAAGCCTCATCGTGATACTCTCTAGCGCGATCGGGATCCAAGGCGAGCTCAAATTGTTTGTTCCACTCAAAGGCATACCTAGCATCGCTCATCAAGTCATCGCGTACCCGTGCATTCACCCGACCGCGCGCGATGTCAGCGGCATGGGCGGCGATCTTGTAGGCTAAAATCCCCTCTCTGACATCTTTAGCATTGGGCAAGCCTAGATGTTCTTTAGGGGTTACATAGCAAAGCATCGCCACTCCCTTCCAGGCGGCTACACACGCCCCAATCGCGCTAGCGATGTGATCGTATCCGGCCGCAATATCGGTTACCAAAGGTCCTAGCACATAAAAGGGGGCTTGGTTGCAAAACTCTTGTTGGAGTTTGACATTGCGCTCAATTTGATTCAAGGGCACATGCCCGGGGCCCTCAATCATCACCTGCACATCTTTTTCATACGCCCTTTGGGCTAACTCGCCTAGCACTTTCAATTCGGCAAATTGGGCGGTGTCGCTCGCATCGGCTAGACATCCCGGGCGCAAAGAATCGCCCAAACTCAAGCTCACATCGTATTGTTGGCAGATGGCTAGAATCTCATCAAAAGCACTATAAAAAGGGTTTTGCTTGTGGTAATGCATCATCCAAGCTGCCATCAAGCTCCCCCCCCGACTCACAATGCCCATTTTGCGTTGACTCACATAGGGCATGTGTTCGAGCAAAAACCCGCAGTGAATCGTAAAATAACTCACCCCCTGTTTAGCTTGTTTTTCTAACACCCCTAGCATCGTCTCAATGTCTAGTTGCATCACATCGTTATGCACATCGTGCAAAATTTGATACATCGGCACAGTGCCAATGGGTACACTAGAGGCGTTAATAATCTCTTGGCGAATCGCGTCCAAATCCCCCCCAGTGGAGAGATCCATCACCGTGTCCGCTCCGTATTTCATAGCAACCCGCAATTTTTCTACCTCTTCTTCTACAGAGTGGATGATGGCAGAGCTACCGATATTGGCGTTAATCTTAGTTTTGAGCGCGATCCCAATGCCCATGGGTTCTAAATTTTGGTGCTGGATATTGGCTGGGATGATCAAACGCCCCCGCGCCACTTCAGAGCGCACAAGCTCGGGACTCACCTCTTCTACATTGGCGATATAAGCCATCTCTTCAGTGATCACGCCCTTTTTGGCGTAGTGCAACTGGGTTTTAATGGGGTCGTTGGCGCGCTTGGCGCAGTACTCACGGCTCATCTCTTCTCCTTTATTTAAAATCTTGCACCCTAACATAAGCTTTTAAATGCTGGCTTAAATCGTACTAACACCCCTTTAAGATTTAGAATGCTAGAATATTTTGTTACTTTTATAAATGATGGATTGTGTGTGTTGGATATGTCTGTTTCTCTGTTAGATTTTCAGGCTTTCAGGTCTATGGGTGTTTCGCTTATCTTGCCTGCAGCTGGATCAAGTGTGCGCTTTTTGGAAAGTTTGGAAGGTGCTTTTAAGATCAAAAAACAATGGTGGCCCTTAGAGGGTATGCCCTTGTTAGAAAAGGTGTGTCGGGATTTTCAAGGCACGGCATGTTTTGCGCAAATCTTTCTAGTGGTCAGCCACCCGGTAGAGCAAATTTATCTCCAACAGCGTTTTAGTGATCCCTTAGTTAGCGTGATTTTGGGGGGTAAAACCCGCCAACAATCCGTGCAAAATGCGCTCGATCTGGTTGATACACCCCTGGTGATGGTGAGCGATGTGGCGCGCTTTTGTTTGGATTACCCTGTTTTGCACAATTTATTTTCAGCCATGCATGAGCAAGTTTTAGATTGTGTAGCCCCTAGCTTACCCGCAAGTGATACGCTGATCTACCAAGATAACCAAGTGCTTAATCGCGATGGGGTACGGTGTGTGCAAACCCCCCAACTCTGCCGCACGGCCGTGCTTAAAAAAGCTTATGCCACTGGTGCGTTTAGTGATGAGAGTAGTGCGATCTTGAGCTTGGGCGCGCGGGTAGCCTATATCTCTGGGAGCACGCGCCTGCATAAACTCACCTATGCGCGCGATCTGCCCCCCCAGTCGCAAGTTTCTAACCACTCCTTTGGGATGGGTTTTGATGTGCATGGATTTGAGCCCAATAAAGTTATGAAAATAGGGGGTGTGGAGATCGATCCTAAAGATAGCCAACAGCAAGGCTTTAAGGCACATAGCGATGGGGATGTGCTTTTGCACGCCCTGATAGATGCGCTATTAGGGGCGATCAAGGGTGGAGATATTGGCATGTATTATAGCGATCAAAATCCTGCCTATGCGGGCATGGATTCAGCCCTCATGTTGCAAAGCATTTATGGCTTGGTGCAAAATTTAGGGCATGTGGTGGTGGGCATCGATACCACCTTATTTGCCCAAATCCCTAAAATTGCTCCCTATAGAATGGCAATTTGCCAAAATCTAGCCAAACTCTTAAAAATCCAGCCCCACCAAATCAATTTGAAAGCAACCACAACAGAGGGCTTAGGCTTTATTGGAAGAAAGGAGGGCGTGGGCGCACAAGTGTTGGTCCAAACCAGTATCTTGGTACCCACCCAAGCAAGATGAACAGAACACAGAGCGTTTTAATCATTGAAGATGAGGTGCATTTGGCCCAAAGCATTGCCTCTGCTTTGAGCAGTTTGGGCTATAAATGCCAAAGTGCTTCGAGTATTTTCCACCACTTTAAAGAAGATTACGATGTGGTGTTGATTTCTTCTAAGGTCTGTGTGGATCGTTGTGAGCACTTTGTGCGTAAAAACTCGAAGGCGATCACCATCATGATGGCCTCGTTTGTGAGTGAGGATAGTGTCAATCGCCCGATCAAGGCGGGTGCTAGGGATTATATTTTAAAGCCCTTTAAAATGGATGAGCTGATTCGCAAGATCACTTACCACAAAGCTTACAAAGAGGCGATGGTGCGTGCAGGGGTCCATGAACGCTATTTAGACTTCATAACCCAAGACCTCAATGTGAGCTATAGTTGTGAAGATTCCCTCCCTCTTGTTTTGCACAGCCACACCCAAAGCACCGCCGACTTGTTTGCGTTAAACTATGCTCGGGTCAATGGGCTAGACTTGGAGTTTTTTTCTTTAAAAACCCATAGCATCCAAGAAGTTTTCAAACACGAACCTAGCCACTTGCATGCAACCTACATCACACATTTAGAGGTTTTGCGCCACCAAGATCGCGAAAAACTTTTAAAAACACTCCCCAATCACCATGCGATGGTTTCTTTTGTCGGGCATGATAGTCTGGAATTTGAGGGGGTCGTGCATTATTTGGAGGGTGAGGAGCCCTTGATCCCCTCAGGTCTGCTCTCCATCCAAGATTATGAAAAAAATGCCATCCAGCAGTTTAGCCCTTGTTACACTGACACCGAATTGGCCAAGAGGCTAGGCATTAGCCGCAAATCTCTTTGGGAGAAACGCCGCCGCTATAATTTGCCTAGAAAACCTAATGTGGTTAGTGAAAAAATCGTATTGGAGTGAGTTCTTGCTTTGATATGGGATAGACCCAAATCTTTGCTTGGATTTTTGCAGAATCATTTGTACTGGCACCAACCCAAAAAATAGCACTAGAATTTTGCGATAACTGCGGGGCTTAAGGGCACATGTGCATGATTCTTGATTATGCTATGGTAATAAACTAGAGACATATTATGAGAAACTTAAAGTTTATTATTATAGCTTGAAAGATTTTATATCAGTCTGTTTACCAAAGTAAACAAGACTTACGCTAAACTACGGCTATGAAAATGAGGGGTTTGCTGGACTCCAGTCTAGCAGATCCTGAGGTTTTCAAATCCATGAAAGGAGTATGTTATGAGCAGCAACAGCAATAACAGCAGGAACAGCAACAATAGCAACAACAGCAATAACAGCAACCGCAATAACAGCAACAATAGCAACAACAGCAATAACAGCAACAATCAAGACTAGTTGCGGTTTCTCCCTCCCCCCCTTGGGGGGAGTCTCCCTCCCACTTTCCTTTATAGCTCTAGCAAGTCCAGCAAGCTCTTTTTGTAGTGCTCTGCACAAGTTTGGTCTTTGCCCTCAAAACGCATGACTAGTGTGGGGGTGGTGTTGCTCGCACGCACCAGCCCAAAACCATGCTCAAAAATCACCCGCACACCATCAATGTTAATCACCTTAACAATGGGTGGGAAATTGGGTGGCAAAGGTGCTTGGAGAGAGTTTTTAAGCTTTTCAATGATTTGGAATTTTCGCTCCTCGGGCACGTTGATTTTTTCTTCTGCAGTTTTGTAAGAATAGGGCAGGGCCTGCATACGCGCCTCTAATTCTTGAGGGCTTTGTTGGCTTAACAGCTCCAAGAGGCGTAAAGCCGCATAAAGGGCATCGTCATAGCCAAAGTAGCGATCGTTAAAAAAGAGATGTCCGCTCATCTCAGCCGCCAAATGCGCCCTTGTTTCTTTGAGCTTGACTTTTAAATTGCTATGCCCTGTTTTATACATCAATGCCTCACCAAAACTATTAATGGTGTCATACATCACTTGCGAACATTTGACTTCCCCAATCACTAGGGGCTTGATACCCTGTTTTAACATCTGCTCGGCTAGCACAATGGCCAACTCATCGCCCCCATAGGTACGTTTAGGTGTGAGTAGGGCGATTCGATCGGCATCGCCATCAAAGGCGAGTCCAATTTCTATGCCTTGTGCTTGCATGTACGCCTTTAAAGTGGCTAAATTTTTTTCTTCACTGGGATCGGGGTGGTGGTTAGGGAAAGTCCCATCCGGATTAGAATAGAGGCTATCAAAATTGGTATTGAGTGCTTTTAGCACGGGTTCTAGCCCCAAAGCCCCCACGCCATTTCCAAAATCCAGCGCGATTTTTCGGGGGAAGTTTTGGAGGTGCTTAAAGGCTTGGATCAAATATTCATGGTAAGCCCTAAGAGCATTAAGTTTTTTGGGCGTGCTGAGGCTGGGGGCATATGCTAGGGGTTGCTTGGCAATCTCCTCTTTGAGAGCTTGGATTTGTGCGCCATAAAAGGGCTGTTGGTCCAACGTGATTTTAAACCCATTGTAATCAGGTGGGTTGTGCGAGCCCGTGATCATAATCGAGTGGGGGATGCTGATCCCCTCAATTTTGTTAAAGGTTGCAAAATAGGCTATAGGGGTGGGGATCAAGCCCAAATCATAGACCTCTAAAGAGTTTTGCAAACCATTTTTAAGCCACTCAAACAAAAGCGGTGAATGTGTGCGCGCATCATAGCCCACCGCCACACATGGCCCGCTTAGAGCCATCAAGCGACCCAAATACACACCAATGTTATAGACCACCTCTTGGGTGAGATTTTGCCCAAAAATCCCCCGGATGTCGTATTCTCTAAAAATGCTAGGATCAAGTTGCATAGTTCTCCTTTATATGGCTCCCCCATTCCCCATTTTATCCCCATTTGATTAAAGCCACTCTAAAAACCCCCTTGTGGGGTTTGAATTAAAAATTGCAGAATAGATCATGGCACTTTAAACTAAAATTAACAAATAAAATCCCAAAATGGCAACTTCTTTAACTTTTAAGGAGTCCCATGCGCAAGATTACAAAGGACATGTTATTGGCACTGATGGGGATATCGCTCGCACTCTCAGGCTGTGCTATAGACACGGGTGCAAAAACCAACCAAGCCAAAAAGCACGCAACTCTTAAGAAAAGTGCTACTCCCCTAGACTTTAACTACCCCATCGCTATTAGCCAAGAGGATGCCAACAACCATACGATTGCCATCTTAGCCCCACATATCCAAGCAGATGAAAATGTCCAGCCCTATATCCAACGATTCCAAAATGCTTTAGTGAGGCAGGTGCAAGAGATTTTTGAAAAAAAAAGGTTATAACATCATACACTTGGCATCTGCACAAAATTTAACGCCCGAGCAAAAAAGTAAAATATACTCCATTTTAAAAATCAGAGGATGGGTAGGTATATTGGTCGATGCAGACATTAACACAGACGATCCAGAGGACACTCATATGAAAACAACGGTGGATCAAAGTGCTGGTGCTGTCTTGTTCAAATTCTTTGAACCCAAGACGGGGCGGACTACCCACAACTTTGCCATCAATGTCGGTGCAGAACATGCCATCACTTATTCGTATTTTCAAGAAGCTACAAGTTCGGATAGTTTTGCGGGCGCAAACTCAGTCAGCCGTGGCGCAACAAGTCTGGATAGTTTTGATGAGGCAAATACAGTTGGTGGCAGAATGGACAAAAACCATGACGATGCGATCCAAACCATCCTTAGCAAGGCTTATGGAGTTGTGATGAAAAAAATTATCTCTTGGGTCAAAAATGCTGATTTGAAGCAATATAGAAAGGCCATTGATCAAATTAGAAAATAGCCCCTTCTGCTCACCAAAACAAGCCTACAGATGGCTGACCCGTTAGGCTAAAATTTCTTGCTACTGGCCTCTTTGAGAATATCTTGGGCGATCTTTTGCACATTTTCGCTGATGTTTGAGGAAGTGGCCGCAATTTGGGTGTTATGCGCTACGCTCTGCTCCAATTCTTGCATGGCCTCGTTAATTTGGGCAATCCCCTGTGTTTGCTCGCTTATAGCTTGCGCGCTATCATTAATGGATTGGGTGAGGGACTGGGTGTTGATTTCAATCTCGCCTAAAGATTTTTGGGTGCGCTCGGCTAGTTTGCGCACCTCA